>JAUYQG010000006.1 GCA_030695645.1 Legionellaceae bacterium | reverse complement strand
TTGCCGTTATTTTCAAGCGTCTTTGATCGTTATTTTTATTTTATCAGTCAACATCCCTGTACAACCTTTCATTCCTTCAGTTTAAAGATGGGATGGATTTTACCTCATACTGAGCATTTACATCAAATATCCCCTGCCGGCTCCGAACGGGTGGGCACGCTACCGCTTTGCCCACCCTACGTTCTACCATTATGGGTATATTATTAAATTTGAGATCCCTAACTGCTCGGAGGATGCTGTTGACGCTCGGAGAACGGTCAGATTTGAGTGCCTAACTCACCTTTTACCAAATAACACACTTGTTTTTATTAACCATCACACTTTGATCAGGAACATCAAATGCCGATTGAAATGGAAGCATGTTTGCCAAGGTTCCATTCACACGATATTGCGCTGGTGGATGGGGATCAACCATAATGTTATTATGTGCTTGTTGCGGACGAATATTATTTGCCCAAACATGTGCGAAATTGATGAAAAATTGTTGATCTGGTGTGTATCCCGCAATTGTTCTAGCTTGTTTATACTCATCAGAGGCATGATAGGCACGGTAAGCCAAAATCAAACCACCTAAATCCGCAGTGGCTTCGCCTACGACTAATTTCCCTTGCACAGAGACATCACCATTTACTTTGTACTGTGAGTATTGATCCACAATACATTGCGTAGCCATTTGGAATTTTTTCAAATCCTCGGGCGTCCACCAATTGTGTAAATTTCCTTTTCCATCAAACTGAGCACCTTGATCATCAAAACCATGCGTAATCTCATGACCAATTATGGCCCCAATGGCACCATAATTTACTGATGCTGGGGCATTTGGATCAAAATAAGGCGGCCTTAATATTCCCATAGGAATATTAATATTGTTCATTGAGGGATCGTAATACGCATTAACCACTTGCGGAGTCATTGACCACTCTGTTCTATCAACGGGCTTTCCAATTTTATTCAGATCGTAGTTAACTAGAAATTCGCTACCCCGTAAAATATTTAAAATGTATGGACCCCTATCAATGTTTAATGAAGAGTAATCGCGCCATTTATCCGGATAACCCACTCGATTTTCCATTAAATCCAGTTTTTTCACTGCCGCTTCGCGCGTAACAGGCGTCATCCAACTTAAGTTCTGTAAGTCATTACGTAACACGTTACGTATATTTTGAATCATATCCAACACTTCGCGTTTAGCAGAGGCAGAAAAATAGTTTTTCACAAACAGTTGACCGACTGCAAACCCTAAAATCCCATTTTCAGTACCAACAACTTGTTTCCAGCGCGGGGGTAATGTCTCGGCGCCAGTTAATATGGATGACATATGAAAATTTTGATCGACAAATGGTTTTGATAGGTAAGATGCTGAGTTATCCAATAAATGCCAACGCAAATACGTTTTCCAATCAGCAATTGAAACCGTTACCAAGGCTTGATTTACGGCTTTCATAAACTCTGGCATACCCATATTAACAGCAGATAATGTCGGTTGTCCCATGGCCTTAAAATACGCGGGCCAAGGAAAACTGGGCGTCAATTGCTCTAATTGAGCCAATGTCATGATATGATAAATAGCTCTTGGATCGCGTTGTGCTATTTGCGACATCGAGGCACGAGCCAGTATCATTTCAATCTGCATGACGGTATTTGCCTCACGCAGAGCTACGGCCGAATCATCGCCTAATAGCATAAACATGTTCGTCATATGCTTTATAAACTCAGCACGAATGTCCTTAAATTTCTTCTCTTGTTTTAAATAATAATCTCGATCAGGTAAACTCAATCCACCCTGTCCTATGGCTGCAATCATTTGCGTACTGTCTTTAAAATCTTGCATACTACCAAAACCAAAAATCGCACCCACACCTAACCGATGTAAATGAGCAATAACCGCTTGCAACGTTGTTGCATTATGAATTGATTCAATGTTATCGAACTCAGATTTCAACGGAGTGATGCCTAATTTATTAATACTATCCTCATCCATCCCACTAAAATAAAAATCCCCCACTTTTTGTTCAATACTTCCCGGTTTAACCTGCTTATCAGCAGCTATCTTAGTTAACATATTATGAATAATAAGTTGATTTTCTTCTTGTAACACAGAAAACGACCCCCAACTGGAGTACTCAGGTGGAATAGGATGTGTCTTTTTCCACGTACCGTTTGCGTAGGCATCAAAATTATCTTCTGCAGAAGCATTCGTATCCAGCCAGTCTAATCGCAGCGTCTGCTCTATAGTAGCTGGGGCCGCTAGTGCCGCTACGGAAACGCAACTCAAAATGCAAGCCATCATTAATCGCATAAAACAATCCTTGTTGAAAGGTAACGACTCACCACATTCTCCGAAAAGCCATATCTGACTTTTCCCCTAAAGGATTCAAAATGTGGTGAATAGATACGTTGAAAGTAACATACTCTAAAGTATCGTAAACGCCTGTAGCATGCAAACGCTCTATTTCTGGCCCCATCGCCAATTTAAAATTTCCGGAAGATCTTCGCCATGTTGATTAATATATCGTCTATGCTCATTTAGTTTTTCCTGAAGTTTTTGCTTCAATAGAATTCCTTTATCCCCGCTTTGTGGAAGGCGATCAATGACGTCCATGACTAAATGGAAACGATCCATATCATTTAATACCGTCATATCAAATGGCGTGGTAATAGTCCCCTCCTCTATATACCCACGTACATGAATGTTGTTATGATTGGTACGTCGATACGTTAATCGATGGATTAACCAGGGATAGGCATGAAAAGCAAAAACAACCGGTTTATCTGAAGTGAACAAAGCATCAAAATCGTGATCACTCAATCCGTGCGGATGTTCAACGAACGGTTGTAACGTCATCAAATCAACCACATTAACGACACGAACTTTTAATTCAGGTAATTCCTTACTCAGTATAGACACAGCGGCAAGCGTCTCAAGCGTAGGTACATCACCACAACAAGCCATGACAACATCCGGCGAACCATTGTGATCAGTACTCGCCCATTTCCAAATACCAATCCCGGCTTCACAGTGTTTCGCAGCGTCATCTATGCTAAGCCATTGTGGCGCAGGATGCTTACCAGCAATAATAACATTCACATTATGTCGACTACGCAAACAATGATCCATAACGGATAATAAACAGTTGGCATCCGGGGGAAGATAAATTTGTATAATATGAGCTTTTTTATTCACAACATGATCAATAAAACCCGGGTCTTGATGAGAGAAACCATTATGATCTTGTCGCCAAACATGTGATGTGAGTAAATAATTTAACGATGCTATGTTACGTCGCCAGGGTAATTGTGATGATACTTTCAACCACTTTGCGTGTTGATTAAACATGGAGCTTATAATATGAATAAATGCTTCATAACAATTAAAAAGTCCGTGCCGACCCGTTAATAAATAGCCCTCAAGCCAACCTTCACACTGGTGTTCACTCAAAACTTCCATCACGCTTCCAACGGGAGCAAGATACTCATCATTAGGGAGCGTAGTCGCAATCCATTGACGATCAGTAGCTTCAAAAACAGCGTTTAAACCATTTGATTTCGTTTCATCAGGCCCAAACACACGAAAATTTCTGTTTTTAGCATTCAATTGAATCACGTCACGTAAAAATGGCCCAAGCACATGAGTATCTCCAATACCCCGTATACCGGGCATAGGAACTTCGAATCCATACGTACGAAAGTCAGGCATATTCAGATCACGTAATAGTATTCCTCCGTTCGCATGTGGATTTGCTCCCATTCGATGATCACCTTCGGGTGCAAGATCAGCCAATTCGGATTTCAATTTACCCTGCTCATCAAACAATTCTTCTGGTCGATAACTTTTTAACCATTTCTCCAAAAGTTTGAGATGATTAGTGTTAGTGGCTGCGGCAGAAAGCGGTACCTGATGAGAGCGAAAAGTGCCCTCTATCTGAAGACCATCAACTTCTTTAGGCCCCGTCCACCCTTTCGGTGTTTTCAGGACAATCATGGGCCAACGAGGACGGATAGTTTGTTTATGAACTCGAGCATCGAGTTGAATTGTCTTAATCTGTTCGATAACCCGATCGAGTGTTTCAGCCATCTGCTCATGTATTTTCTTGGGTTCATGACCTTCAACAAAATAAGGCGTCCATCCATAGCCTCGTAGCAATTGTTCCAACTCGTCTTGGTCAATACGAGAAAAGATCGTAGGGTTAGCTATTTTGTAACCATTGAGATGCAAAATGGGCAGAACTGCTCCATCAGTTAGTGGACTAAGAAATTTATTTGAGTGCCATGCTGTTGCTAAAGGCCCAGTTTCTGCCTCCCCATCGCCAATAACACAGGCAACGATCAGATCGGGGTTATCAAACACAGCACCAAATGAATGACTCAGCGAATAACCCAACTCGCCCCCTTCATGGATAGAACCGGGGCACTCTGGAGACACATGACTAGGAATCCCTCCAGGAAATGAAAACTGCATAAAAAGCTTTCGAAGACCTGATTCATCTTGGGTAATCTGAGGATATACCTCACTATATGTTCCCTCAAGATAAGTATTTGCAACAAGAGCTGGCCCACCATGTCCAGGGCCCGATACGTACAGCATGCTCAAATTGTATTTCGTAATGATGCGATTTAAATGCACATAAATGAAATTTTGTCCTGGTGTTGTTCCCCAGTGTCCCAATAGCATGTGTTTTATATCAGTGAATTCCAATGGTCGCTTCAATAAAGGATTATCGTAAAGATAAATCTGCCCTACTGACAAATAATTCGCGGCACGCCAATAGGCATCTAGTGTAAATAATTGGTCTAAAGAAAGTGTGTTTTTTTTCATACTATTCCTAGCTGCAGGTAAACCAGATTAGCTATCATACACTCTTCATTCGTTCGGATAACTCGCACCGTTACCCGACTATCTGCTTTCGATATAATAGGTGCCTGTGCGTTGTTGTAAGCACTGTCCAATCTCACGCCTAAAAAATCCAAGTCGTCGCAAATTCGCTCACGAATAATGTGCGCATTCTCTCCAATTCCGCCTGAAAACACAAGGGTGTCCAGACCATTTAACACAGCGGAAAATGCGCCAATCCATTTCTTTATCTGATAACAAAACAACGCAATCGCTTCCGCCGCCCTCACGTCATACGTCTCACACTCCAGCAAATCGCGAAGATCAGAACTTGTTTCAGAAATACCAAGTAGACCTGATTTCAAATTTACGATGTCATTAAGTTGTTTGGTGCTAAGATGTTCTGTTTTGGAAAGATACAATAATACGCCGGGATCCAGATCACCGGATCGAGTGCTCATGGGCAACCCTGCTGTTGGTGTAAAGCCCATGCTCGTATCTATTGATTTCCCATCTTTTACCGCAGCCAAACTAGCACCATGACCTAAGTGAGCCAAAATTACACGTCCTTTTTTCGCAGCCGGATCACCAGAACGCTCAAGCTCTTTCATGATAAACTCATAGGATAATCCATGAAATCCATAGCGCCGTATGCCTTGAGCTTCGTAACGACGAGGAATAGGTAATATCTGGGCAATTCGCGGTAAATCATGATGAAACGCTGTATCAAAACAAGCAATGTGAGAGATATCTGGAAGCCAATTTTGAAAAGCTTGTATTAATATGATTGCTTGAGGCAAGTGCTGTGGAGCAAACGGACTAAGGCGGTGTAATTCGTCTATCAAGTCTGACGTAATAGGTTGTGGTTTACTATAGTTTGGTCCACCGTGCACAACACGGTGTCCAATCCCTATAATATTGCTATGATGAGATGTTTTAAACCAATCTATTAAAACGTTGACGGCGGCTTTGTGGTTTGGAACGTTCAGAGATTTTGAAACATGTTCTGACGGATGCACACCTGTCATCCGGAAGGTAGCGTCTGGCAAACCAATTCGCTCAATTTTTCCCTCCATCATTGGATGAAGCTCAGGATCGCTCTCAAACAAAGCAAACTTAAGGCTTGATGAACCACTATTGATGACCAAAATCTGCGGATTAACACGTTTCATAAGTAGTGCCATTCTTAGTTATTGGACTTTGGACAGAAAGACATGAAAAGAGCCTCATGTCTTTCTGTCCAAGAAACTTGAGATCTATTACTCTCAACAAGTTCATTAATTGCACTATATGCAACTGTTTTCATAAAATAGATCAATTCCACCCAATAATATATGTCTGTAAACTTCACGGATCTGAAATTATTTGGACGGAATTGCATGCGTTTTTTTGCATGCCGTTTTGTCCAAAGTCCAATTAGTTATCAGCTTGACTCATATACTGAATAGCCGCAACAAGTGCTTCATTAGAGCAATTTTTCTTAGGTACATTGGATTCGTGGCATAATCCTCCATGATGCATTAATTTTTTACCATTCACAACGCTATGCAACAAATAATCTAACGATGTTTTATATTTCTGAGGATTGCTATTAGCCTCTCGCTGCGCATTTTTAAAACGTTGTTTCCAAGCTTTTTTATCATGCACGGCAGGAGAGCCCATAACCTTCGAATAATTGACCGCATGGCAATTGCTACATGCCATTTGGTAAGTAGCTTTGCCTAAATCATTAACAGCAAACGCGTTGACGCTGATGATGGAAAATAAAATAACAACTAAAATCCGTTTCACATGCTCTCCCAAAATATACTCTACCGGAATGATTGTACCTAATTATTTCCTATAAAACACTCTCAATCATTTTCCTCATTTTCCTCGTCCCAATGGTCGCTGGGAAAACCGGGTGGTATGGGTCTCATGGGCATTGGTGTCGGGCGAAATACGGCACCCTTACGGCCCTCAGTTGATCCCGCATATTCTTTTTTTTGATTGCTTAATAGAATTCTACTTGATGTAGTATATAAAACGTTATTTTTGAATACTAAAAATAAATCGTTATCATGTATCGTCTCATCAATATTACATTTGTTCGTAATGAATAATGAAGCATCGTGTTCATCATAAAAATTCGCAATAGGCGTCCTTTCTGAGGAGTACACAGGTTTGATTAAAACGTTGAAAAACGATCGAGCTTGATTCGTTAAATCACCATTACTTTCAGCAAATTGGGCATATCCAACTGAAATATTTTTTTTATTAAATTCGCGTAATAGCTCAGAATCATCGTACAATCGATAAATTAATTCATGGCCTTGCTCATCGTCTTGATGTGATTTTTTTGCCATAAAAATGTTAACATCAAGCAATTCCTGAAACTCAGCGAATAACATTTCCTCGCCTCTAGCATATTGCTCGGTAAGTTTATATTTCATAATGACGCCCAATGCCCCCAATTTATATAATCCTGGAAATTATACTATACTGCGCGCGCAGTATACATATACCCATTTTACCTGAAGATAAGGAAAAGTTCTTTGGAAGATACTCACAGTTTGATATGATGTCTAATAAAAAATATTGGAAAAATAATGGACCGTTATTTACATACCATTAACGAACACACAATTGACACCATAAACCGAATCGATAAACAAAGTGCAATTCATGCATTAGAGTCTGGAAAAATCCTCTATTTACCTGCTTATGCATTAACACCACATGCGGATGAACATCCATTGCTATCTGAATCTGTTCTCGATAAAAAACATAAAAATATCAGTTACGATTATCAAAAAACGCAGCTTGCTGGACTCATTAAAACCAGCCCATTCACTGCCAACATGCAACAATTTATGCACCGGTATGCGATGTTTGCACGCCAACTGGTTGATACAGTACTTCCTCAATACAGTACCGATATTCGTTGGGGTAGAACAAGTTATCGCCCTGCTCAAATTAATGGTAGACAAAGCTCCAAACGTCAAGATGATACTCGAGTACACGTCGACGCATTTCCATCAACTCCAGTGAATGGACTGCGGATTTTTAGAGTATTTTGCAATATAAACCCATACGGCGAACCTCGGGTTTGGCACATTGGTGAGCCTTTTTCGCAAGTACTAAAAACATTCTCACCACAACTTCCCATATACAACAAAACAAAAGCGACGCTACTGCATCTTGTCAAAGCAACTAAAACAAAACGTTCAGCCTATGACCATTACATGTTGCACATGCACGATGCTATGAAACTCAATAACGACTATCAACAAACACTGAATAAGCATCGTGTTGATTTTCCATCCAAAAGTACTTGGCTTGTCTTCACTGATCACGTATCACATGCCGCACTTAGTGGTCAATTTTTGCTGGAACAGACGTTCTACCTACCAATAGACGCCATGAAAAACCCAGAATATTCGCCCTTCAAACAATGGCAATCAACGGGATTAGTGTAGTGTTGGACTTTGGACAAGTATATTATTAGCCGACTAAATCCACTTCACAAGATAATCGTAAGTATCCCATTGCAACTTAGCGATCGTACCTTTCGATATCGAAGTAACACCGGCAGGCGTGCCTGTAAACACAATATCCCCTGCCTTTAACGGAAAAAACTGGCTAATATAAACGAGCAAGTCAATGGGCTCCATCATCATGTCCTGTCCTTTTGCCCGTTGATAAACTTTATCATCTAATGCTAATTGAAACTCACAATCCATGAAGTGTTTAAAACTAGGGCAGGGTATCCAAGGACCTAATATAGCCGCATCAACAAAAATTTTTGCCGTAGTCCAAGGATGACCCAGTTTTTTTAGCTGCGATTGACGCGCCCGTAGCGTCATATCCAATCCCAAAGTAACTGCTTTAATACTGCGTTCAGCCTCTTTACGGTTCATCTTAAAACCATCCTGAGCAAGAGAGAATGCAATTTCACATTCTGGCTGAACGGATTCCTCTCCATCTGGGTAGTATGCCGTAATTTGTTCCCCCCAATGCATCGCCTGTTTTAATACACTAGCCGGTTTCATAAAAATAACCGGTTTTTCAGGTACGGGATCACCCAACTCCAACGCATGATCTAAATAATTTTTTCCAACACAAATTATTTTATCAATTGCCACGCCTTAACTCCTAATAGGAAGAATTGTCAAAATAATTGGCAACCGCAGTAATCAGATGTATTCTACGCAACAAAAAGCAACCAGCTTAAAAGGTCACTTGACGAGTTGCGCGGACTCGGCTCTATTAACTAAACTTATAAACCAATGAAAGCTCACCTGCTAATGTGCTGAATGTATTGGTATAAAACTGGGTTGTACCAGCAGTTAATCCAGCTCCAGAACGAGTTTCGGATCCATAGATATCATAGATTGCGTCGAGCCTGAGTGAGAGCTTGTCTCGAAGCAAGGCTGTAAATCCTAATCCAGTTTGAAAACCACTTATGTTGTAGCCCGTATCAACATAACCATATACGCCATTATCAGAAATATTAAATTTTCCATTGGTGTAGCCTAGGATAATATGTCCTGTTGTTGCGGGGGTAAATGCATATCCAGGTAAAACTCGTACGCCAATATCATAACTTTGATTACGGTGGTAAGTAAAAGGCTCATGAGTAATTGCTGCATTTAATCCCGTTGCATCGGCGAAAAACTCTAAGCTCAGATTAAAGTAGTCATTAATACCATATTCATACCCCAGATAACCACCACCAATAATACCAAGCGCACCGATCTGATGTGTTTCAGGTAATAAACTGTGTGATTCTTTATCAACCAAACCCGCCGCGCCTATGTCACCAGCCATATAAAACGTGTTTTGAATCATTCTCACATCATCATTGCCCATGGTACCTGCAAATGACATAGACGATGTCAATAAGAAAGCACTGATTACCGCTGTTTGCACTGTATTCATCATGAAATCCTTTCCACTAAAATTATAGGAATTTGTAAACTAACGATAAATTGCCTTCTATTGTTGAAAAACTGTTATTGTAATTTTGCGGTGCTAATGTAACTGATTGACCTAAAGACGTGCTCGAGCCATAGGTCGTATATATCACATCTCCACGTAACGATAGATTTTTAAAGTGACAGGGAACTTTTAGGCCTAATCCTGCTTGAAAACCATTGCGCGATAATCCTGTATCAATCAACCCATAATTGCCCGTGTCTTTGAGATTAAATTTTCCATAAGAATAACCTAATAATACATGCCCCACGGTACTGGGAGAGAATTCATAACCAGGTAATAAGCGAACACCCGCGTTATAGCGCATGTTCGCGTTAAAAGAAGGCTGTGTTCCGTATTTTTGTTCTGCTGCACTATTTAAAGCGGTGCCATTCATGAAGCCTTCAACACCTAATTTGAGACGGTCTATCACACCATAGTCATAACCGATCATACCACCACCAACAAAACCCGTTGAGCTGAATTGATGTCGATCATACTGCCCAGGCGCATAGAGGGTTGACTCTTTGTCAGCTAAGTTTGCAACACCGATATCACCTCCAATATAGAACCCGTTATAAGGTTCGGCGATAACCACAGGCCCCATAGTGCCTGCAAATGCTGTTGAAGAAAGAAGTCCTATTCCAACTAAATATATTCGAGTCCTCATCACAATCCTTGAAGTCATGAAAAATAATCCTAAAGTAGGGTAATTTGAATAATAGGAGGAGTCAAGAGGTCTTCACGCCACGGTAAATTTGTTCTAACCCAATTTTCTGCTTTTCGTGCCCGTTCTCTTGTCCTAATTTTTATCTAGCAAGAGCGTGGGCTTCATTCACTGGCACGTAATTGACAACACATGATAAAGATCCACCTCACGAAGACTGTTTAGAATACGAATCTAGGGCTAAAAAAAGAAGCGCAGTATAGCACATTTTAAGGCAACAATATGCAACACGGATTTAACATGGTTGTAAAAATAATTAGCATTAATTAATGAAAAAGAATAAAATAGCGCCAAATAAAATCCATTAGGTTCTTTAATGAAACCCACAGTTAATTCAGATTCCATTGTCGTTATAAATCCTCCTAAAAATCCTATTGTCATTGGCGCAATTTCTTTTGGTGCTTCAGGATTACTGATAGCTTTCCATGTGATTGGAGTCAATCTATTAATGGCTTCGTTTGGTGAGAAAGCTACAGCGGCTTCAAATGTTGTTGCAACGTTGCATAGTTTTATTATTTCAACTGGTGTTGGGGTTTTGTCAAGTGCAAGCAACCAATTAGGCGTCGCGCTAAGAAGTTCTAATGAAACTCAGGAAAAAAATGAAACAGTAGAGGCCATGATCAAACTAGGATGGAGCGGCTCTGTGACCCTTGGTTTTCTTGCGTCAGTTCTATTTTTATCCACAAAACCAATCATGCCAATGATTTTAGATGAAGAGACAGCAACCTTTGTCTCAGATTTTTTTGTACCTTTTGCGTTATCACCCATTGCTTGTTTTATCAGTCAGACTAATGGAACCATTGTTTTTCAAGCAGAAAAAAATTGGTGGTTCCCGCTGGTTACGACAGCAGCTTATCGTATCCCTGCGGTCGGATTAGGGTATTTTTTGTCTAAAAGTATGGGAATGGGCGTGCCAGGCATAGGACTTGGATCCTCGATTGCTGCATGGGCCAGTTTACTCTTATGGAAATCTTGGTTTAATAAGGAAGTATATTCATACTATAACCTTAATGCTGTTCTTAATATTCCATCTTTTACTACTATTAACAAAAAAATATGTAACGAATTTTTTTATAGATAAAAATGCAATAGCAGCCACGCATCAATTAGCAGAAGATCTGCTTTGTATTAATGCAATAAGCCTTGTCCCTGATGCGGTAAGGCAAATATCAGGGGGATTATTACGAGGATGGGGTGATATTTTTTATCCAACATTAGCCAGTTTGCTCATCATGTCTGTGATTGGGATTCCATTGGGCGTTATAGTAGGTGATTTTCAAGGCAAGCAAGAGTATTCGTCTCCTATATTTGTGTTAAGAGCAATAACCATCACTTTAGCCGCCATTGTAAATTATGTTTATCTTCGTCAGCATCAGAATAACGTCGCTCAGCCCCAAGAGTCTAATATCCAGCTTGTCTCTATCGATATCGAGACTCAGAACACGTCGAAAAGTACAGAGAAGGGTAAAGAAGTTGAATCTACCGAGAAAAGTCCCCTATTACCATCTAGCCCTAATAAACGAGGAAGCTCTGCCTTTTACCAGCCAGCGCGAATAGAACATAATGACGATAAAACATCGATTGATTCAAGTTGGAGCTTTGCATCTAATATATGCACGATAAGTTAAGGATTGGAGTTTGGACAAAAAGACATGAAAAGAGCCTCATCTCTTTTTGTCCAAGAAATTTGAGATCTGTTATTCTAAATTAGATTACTAATTATCCTGAATGTATATTTTCTTACAAATAAAGCCGGTTGTGTCAAGCATTGTAAGCTTATAAATATCACAGATCTAAAATTATTTGGACAGAACTGCATGCGTCTTTTTGCATGCGGTTTTG
>JAUYQG010000196.1 GCA_030695645.1 Legionellaceae bacterium | reverse complement strand
CGTTGTACCACTGCTGGTGGGCACGTCGCGGGCTCCTTTGCTCACCCTACGAATTCAGTGATATTTTGCGAAAAATAATTTTATTAAAACGCTACATAGCCCTAGAACAGAGGGCCTTATCGTTCACCCAGAATTGCTGTGCCGGCTCCGAACTGGTGGGCACGCTACCGCTTTGCCCACCCTACGTTCCACCATTATGGGTATGTTATTAAATTTGAGATCCCATGCGTCTTTTTGCATGCCGTTTTGTCCAAAGTCCAACTAATAATAAGAAGGCATCTCCAGCGTCACCTCATCAATAATGTGTCCTTTTGAGTCGGGAGAACTCCCTTTGTGCTGTTCTTCAAAAATAGAGAAATCGCCTGGAGATCGCGGTCTTTCTGGCTTTGCCCCAGCCCTACTATCTACATTCGTGGCTTTGCCTAACAATTGTGGTGAAAATACGCTTAAAACCTCTAAAAAATCACGACTTAATTGTTTACATTGCGGCACTGACCAGTTCTTAGTTGGCATCTCAAGGGTGAATGATGGGCAATTAAAATACTCCGCAACATGACAGGCAGCAATTGTAATATTAATAGGATTCGTTCGATCTTTAGGGCCATAATTCAGCACATTTTGCATATCACGACTTATCATGATGTAGAAATCCATGAATTGTTTTTCCAGAGCTTCCATATGCGCATCAATGGTTGGAGAACTAAGATGGCCTTCATCCAAAAATGGTTCTGGAATTTCTTCATCGCTGTGCACATCGACAAAAAAATCAACGCCTATCCGCTGCATGGCTTGCTTCACAAGATATACCTCAGGACTATCTTGTATCGTTGACGATTCCCACATGCGATTTAAATCGTTTCCTTCACCATTGGTTCGTAAATTGCCATCATAAGTACCATCTGGATTCATATTGGGTACAATACGAAAGGTGAACTTTTCAAACAAATCAGCTTCCGTTCTTAACGCCTCAATGAGTCCTTCTACATACCACTCAGCTTGCGGCTCACCAGGATGTTGACGAGCGATAATCCAAATTTCTTTTTTATGTTGTGCAGGTTCACCAAAGGTCAATAAGGTGATATCACGGCCTTGCTCACCATTCGTTTTACCAAGGGTAGTCACCTGGCATTGAGGGATCGCTCTTGCCTTTTCAATGAGCGTTAAATGCCGTTCATACGTATACGGAGGGAAAAATGCGAACTTTACTTGATCTGTGCCTTCCTCAGGTCTAAATACCATGGTTAACTTACCCGTCACCTCATCGTATGTCGTAGGTACGTTAAACCAATCATCATAACCGTACGAGGCATATACCTGATAGGGTGCGAAATTATTCCAATAAGGATATTTCACGTCTTTCGCATTTTCAATATTCAGAATGTATGCAACACCCGAGGTATGTTGGTATTTTAGATCAAAGTTAAACCATTGAAACCATTCCTGTTTATTACGATCACCACGAATCGCTAATCGAATATTATTAGGATCAATAGCATTGGGGTCATCATTTAGATCAACAATGTTACCATTATCTTTAGGGGTGATTATGGATAACTCCTTTTTTAACACACTCATTTTTTTCTCCTAATAATTCTCATAAAACAGCTTGGCTCGTACCTTTTATAATTCATTCAAATTCGATTGTAAAGTTGTTCCAAAGAGCAATCGTTAACCATGTTCCAGACTTTTTCTACGATTATGAGTAAAAACACTTTTCCATTAAAAAAAAATGAGTTATAAAAGATATAGTTAACAACATGGATGTGGACTTTAACAAGGGAGAAAAAATGAACACAAAAGTGTTTTCACAACGCTTTAATAGAGAATTATCGTTAATGGATCTGCCGGAAGAGTTGGCCGAGAAAACAAAGGCCATTGCAAAAGTATTTTCAGTCACACGACACATGGCGAATGCAATGATTTTCGGTCACATGTTGCCACCGGAGGATCAACTCGATAGAATTGCAGAAGTATTAGATGTATGTCCCGAATGGTTAAGTGGAAAAACAGATAAACGCAAAGCTTATTCTGGCCGCGAAACAATCGAATCCGAATAAGAAGCTGCGCAACTGAGTGGAATGAACGTCATGGAATGCCTGAGTTACTGTATTGCGAACAAAATTGATTTAACAAGACTAGATAGTCACTACAAAACGGAGTGCGTTGATTTTATCTCCATTCGTTCTCGTGATGTTTTAAAATTAGCTCCCCTTGATTCAAATGATATTCTTGTTTTTGTGTTTAAAAATGGTACTGTTGTGTCCTGGGGGGTAAAACGTCATCAGATTAATGCTTACCTCAACACCATCAAACTCTACGCCGACAAACCGATCGCTTTTCGTGTTCGTGATGAGTTTATTTTTAGTCCCGGCGATAAAACAAGCATTGAGCCACATGACTATTTTGAAGTTGATTGTTTAACCATTGATTCTGATTTGGATAGTGAGGAACTGAGGCTCAGCTTATCGTATGGTTTTTCTCAATCCGCAAAACTTCAATACTTTGAAACGATTCTTGAATCACTCATCGACAAGTATACTCCCATCATTCACAGTCTATCCAATAAAGGCGAAATCGCTGTTTCTCGCAATGAAATTCGCAAAATTGTTGGAGAAATATTGGGCGCCAAAAGTGAAATGAATCTTATCAGTAATTTTTTATATCACCCAAAGTATTTCTGGCAACATCCCACTCTCGAAGAATATTACATCATGCTCGAGCGCTATTTACATATTCAACGACGAGTCAGTGCCATCAACCATCGACTTGATACCTTGAATGAAATTTTTGATATGCTAAATAGCTATTTAGAAAATCGCCATTCCCACAGCTTGGAGTTGATCATCATCGTATTAATTACCTTAGAGATCCTGTTTGCCGTTTTAAATTTCCATTTCTAGCGTCCCGGCGGCGCAGTGCGTTGTGAAACAGCACGTTCTTTAATGGATGGTAATGAACCGCTAAATAGTCCTTGCTCAGAAGTTTTGCTAAGTTTTCTTTTTTTGCCACGATCCGCATGCTCACTCGATGCATTTGGGATCACCTCCGAAGAGGACGAAAATACCGAAAGCTGTGCATCCTCTTCTTCGTTAAGAAGTTGCATATTACTTTCATATATTACAGTTAACCGATCACATTCCGCAATACGTTGCTCCGTATCGGAACACGTTAGATAATGATCTTTAGCCCTTTGAACATCCTTTAATGCCGCTGCACAATATCTTTGTGCCAGCCCAATCTTAATTTTTTGACGATAATTTTCAGCAACATCAGTACAAGTCAAAGCGCGATCATAATACATATCACCCAACTTTTTTTTACCTCGGGAACCTGTCGTTAAGCTAAGCTTCAATATTTCTCTGGAGTAATAATCATACTCAACAAATAAGGGAGGTTTTATCTCAACCAATTTACGTTTCATCATTTTATCTCCCATACTCTGAATCATTTCAATTGAGGAGCATGCAGTACATCATGCAAGTCCCGCTTCATTTCAACAGCATCAGTTTCGTGACAAGACGGCTCTTTTACGAAACCAATCAATTTTTTCATAGGCTCTATGAACTTATACGCAAGGTAGGCGCTCGCTGCGGCCATCGCTGCAATACCCATTGGAGAGGCCAATAGACCTGAAAACAGCATAAATGTCATAGCAATAGCTGCGACTATAACCAGTTCTAGCTTATGATTTAACACAGCACGACAAATTGGGATAACCAAATAATGACATGGCAGTGCTAATAATCCAAATACTAAACTTCGCAATACCGTATTCACGCCCAAATTAAACCACCAACGTCGTTTATTTTCAGCGTCTATATCACTCACTTCGATAAACTCCTCATGTGGAAGATGAGTATCACGCGAGGCATGCGTCAAATCATCACAAGAACCACCCAATTGTTCCGACGTAGCAGCATTTAAAACATGCCAGCCCTTTAACCATGACCCAAAGTAACTTGACATAGAATTGTGCTCATGTAGTAGTATGTAAACCTCGGGCCGTTCACCGTCATTATCCATCAACTGATCCCATTTTTCCTGATAATTCGTAAACATTGTCTCGCATAAGCCTGGCGGATTATGAGCAAAAACATGGGATATATACGCGGAAGTCTCTGCATCGAGGGCAGGAAAATAGGAGGTTGAACCTCCCAGACCATCACCGTGCACACGCGCTTTGGCTTTAGATTGAATCGTACTTTTTTCTAACCAATGACGAATTTTCGATTTACTATTATGATATGATTGTGATCCCGGCGTAGAAAACCACTCCAAATTAGCAAACACTTGCGACGTAAAACCTTGACCGGCTGGATAAGTCGTACCGGGGAAAATTAAGTGCGGCTGAGGAGACGACCTAAAATGCCTATGATGCCCATGCATAGGAGTAAGTCCATACGCAAAAACTCGCTCATTATCATCAAGAACCAAAGCCCCCACCCCCCAAGTAGGTGTCAACTCAATTGCCGAAACCTCATATTTCACTAAGTTCCATGTCTTTGCAAGAGCATCCCACTCAGGAATTTTAAATTTATCATCAGGTTTGATATCAGCATAGGGCAACGAACTAAGCAAACGACTCACAGAAAACACGTGTTTATTATGCTGAATCGTGAAAGCATCCGTTTTATTATCAGGATTAAAATGCTGATAATCTAACTGACTTAATTGTAGAAAAATATCTTGAAATGCATCTCGAAATCCTTTGCGCATGGCGCGCTGAAAAACCTGATCTCGCTTTAAAAATACCGCTCTACATAACTCGATTGTTTGAAGATGCTCCCAATGCTGATAAGATTGATACCCCATCTGGAGCATATGCAATACGTCACGCGCCCTTTTATCCATCTTAGCTAAATGAGTTGTTTCTGAAGTAAAAAGCGATAGATTAGCGTATTTTTTTTCGTTCATAACATACCTTGTGAGTTTTCTTATTTTTGCCAACGCATTATACATTGGACAGAAAGACATGAGGCCTTTTTCATGTCTTTTTGTCCAATGTCCAATTATACACACCCATACAATCATAGCAATATTTTGAGCGAAAAGATTATATTTTGATTTAGTTGTGATATACTGCGGTCCTCATTTAACCTATAGTTGGATTTTATAATGAATACGATAATTGAATCTTACCGAGCGGGTTTATTTCAGAAAAAAAATTGGTTACCTAATATTATTTCTGGTGTTATTGTTGGCGTAGTGGCTCTCCCTCTAGCGATGGCGTTTGCCATAGCCTCTGGCGCAAAACCCGAACAAGGTCTATACACGGCTATTGTGGCCGGTTTACTGGTTTCATTATTTGGCGGAAGCCGCCTACAAATCGCAGGCCCTACCGGCGCATTCATCGTCGTATTAGCCGGCATTACTGCGAAATATGGTATTGATGGTTTGCAAATTGCGACTTTAATTGCCGGATTTATGCTCTTGCTCATGGGAGTATTCCGACTCGGCGCTGTCATACAATTCATACCCTATCCTGTAATCGTAGGGTTTACCGCTGGTATTGCTGTTGTTATTTGGGTTGGACAATGGCAATATTTTTTTGGTCTACCGGCACCTCATGGTGCGCATTTTCATGAAAAATTATGGCAATTAATCCAAGCATTTCCCCAGATCAATTGGGCGACCACTGGTATAGCATTCTCGTCCCTCGCAGTCGTACTGTTTACCAGTAAAATACGAGCATTAAAACGCGTACCTGGTCCATTAGTTGCTTTGGTTTTTGCAACCACGCTAGAAGCCATTTTTAATTTTCCAGGTGTGGCTACAATTGGTAATGCATTTGGCGGAATACCGCAGGGATTACCGACTCTGCATATGCCGGCTTTAAGTATCGACCGAATCCTCGAGTTGATGGGACCAGCCTTTGCAATTGCTATGTTAGGTGCTATTGAATCGTTACTGTCTGCTGTCGTTGCGGATGGTATGGCGGGTACAAAACATAATTCCAATCGAGAGTTGATAGGACAAGGTATTGCCAATATGGTTGCCCCACTATTTGGAGGCTTTGCAGCAACTGGTGCCATAGCTCGAACTGCAACTAATATAAGGAATGGCGGTAATAGCCCACTGTCCGGAATAGTCCATGCTCTTACCCTTATCCTAGTTATCTTATTTTTGGCTCCTCTTGCGGCAAACGTACCTCTGGCAGCACTGGCTGCTATTTTATTCGTTGTTGCGTGGAATATGAGCGAAGTCAAACACGCCATTAAATTAATTCAGCGTGCGCCTCGCGCTGACATACTGATTCTCTTAGTTACTTTTTTCTTCACGGTATTTGTTGATTTGGTGGTTGCTGTCAATGTGGGGGTAGTTCTTGCCATTGGACATTTTCTAATGCACATGTCATCCAGTGTTGAAGTGCAGCAACAATCAGAAGATCAAATGCTTCAAGAGCTCTCTCTGCAACAACTTAAATCACTGCCAAAAGACGTCTTAGTTTATTCTATTGAAGGCCCAGTTTTTTTTGGTGCCGTCAAGAATTTTGAGACGGCCTTAGCAACTACACACACTGACCCACGCGTTCTCATTATTCGATTACGTTGGGTGCCACTGATGGACTTTACGGGTTTACAAGCATTGGAAGAAGCGATTGTTGATTTGCATAACCGTGGTGTGCGTGTCATTTTGTGTGGTGCAAAACCACGTGTTGAAAGCAAATTACGCAGAGCAGGTATTGTGGCGTTGCTCGGACAACATAATGTCGTAGCAGAACTCACTCATGCATTAGCTGCCAGTCAAAAGGCTGTTTTGGTATAAGCTGGCGTTTGGACAAAACGGCATGAGGCTCTTATCATTTGGACTTTGGACAAAACTGCATGCAAAAAAACGCATGCAATTCCGTCCAAATAATTTCAGATCTGTGAAATTTACAGACATATATTATTGAGTGGAATCGATCTATTTTATGAAAACAGTTGCATATTGTGTAATTAATGAACTGTTTTAGGGTAATAGATCTCAAGTTTCTTGGACAGAAAGACATGAGGCTCTTTTCATGTCTTTTTGTCCAAACGCCAAATGTTCACATTACCGAAAAATCTCGGTAACGTTAGCATGCACGAAGATGAGCGCATAATCCCACATCAATCTCTGAAATTATCAAACTGCAGTGGTAACTCAATATCGGATTTTTTCAACAAAGCCATACTGTCTTGCAAATCATCTCGATTTTTCCCACTCACTCGTACTTTATCCCCTTGAATAGAAGCTTGCACTTTAATTTTGCTATTTTTCAACTCGTTTACGATCAATTTTGCCGTGGGCTGATCAATGCCTTGCTTAAACGTCATCGTCAAAGAAAATGTTTTGCCACTGTGAACTGGCTTATCTTCCATATCAACACCTGACGAATTAACGCCGCGTTTTGTGCAATGATTACGAAACAACTCTTCTAATTGACGAACTTGAAAATCCGACTCCGTTTTCAACGTCACGGCTAAATCTTTCAGCTCAATACTCACCTCAACACCACGAAAATCAAACCGTGTTCCTACTTCTCGATTCGCATTTTCAACAGCGTGACGTAATTCCACTTCATTTACTTCAGAAACGATATCAAATGATGGCATCATGTTTTCCTTATCAATTGGAGTCTGGACAAAACGGCATGCAAAAAGACGCATGCCATTCTGTCCAAATAAGTTTAGATCTAACATATTTATAGGCCAATAATATCAACGACAATCGGCTCGTTTTGTAAAACATTTACAATCAGGACAATTAACGATCTAATTATGAAGTATAGATCTAAAATTTCTTGGACAAAAAGACATGAGGCTCTTTTCATGTTTTTTTGTCCAAAGTCCAATTATCAAAAAAACGTAACTGCTCGGAGGGTGCTGTTGACGCTCGGAGAACGGTCAGATTTGAGTGCATGTTGAACGACAACGGTTTCGAAAAAGCGCAGCATACATGGGCTTGGCCTGTCCCGGCGAAGGCCGGGATGAGCATTTTTCGAAATCGTTTTCGTTCAAGATGCGCCAAA
>JAUYQG010000156.1 GCA_030695645.1 Legionellaceae bacterium | reverse complement strand
GCGCGCGTGTTTTAATTTTTAAATAGCTGCGGCAGCTGAATTTTTAGTCATGCGCAAATAATCGAAGACCAAGCGAGTATTTCGTTGCAAACGCCGCATTTGCTCTGCGACACGTTTTGTTTTATCAGAAACGCGTGCGATAACAGTAACAGCAAAGCGACGTAGACGCGTGATATTCTCCGGTCCGTGCCCTGTTCGAATGCGATCTCGATCGTCATTAAAATTCCAATCAATACCATAATGACAGCGATTTTCAATCGCCCAGTGTCCACGATTGAGTTCAAGCAAACGTTTGGCATCGGCTTGCTGTCCAAAGTCCAATTAACCCCTTCGCCCAGCACTTACTCTATCTTGTCCCTGCCAATCTTGCCAGCATTGAATATCTTGGTAGCCGTGTTCCGTTAATAAGGTGGCCATCTCTGAGCGTTGGTTGTAACCATGTTCCAGCAATAACAGACCCTGTGGTGCTAAATAATTGTAACTGTGCTTGATAATATACTGCAATGACTCCAAACCATCAATCCCGCTCACCAATGCACAGCGAGGCTCAAATCGAACATCTCCGTGCAATAGGTGGGGGTCTTGCTCTGCAATATAAGGAGGGTTGGATAGAATGGCATCGAATGCTGATTCGTGTATCGTTGCAAACCAATCGGAACGTAATAATGTGATATTGGGAATTTGTAATCTATCCCTATTCTCAGTTGCAATGCGAAGAGCTGCTTCACTATGGTCGCACGCGGTAATCTGCCAATTTGGCCGGGTATGAGCTAACGCTAGAGCGATTGCACCACTTCCAGTTCCCAAATCCAAAATTTTGGCATGCCGAGATGCGTCAATCATCTCCAACACTTTTTCAACTAAAAGCTCTGTTTCAGGTCTTGGAATGAGTGTGTCTTTGGATACGAGTAAGGGTAGTGACCAAAACTCTCGTGTACCGATCAGGTATGCAATGGGTACGCCTTGAATGCGCGCTGTTAATAATGCGTGATATTTTGCAAGTGTCGTATCGTTTAGTTTTGTTTCAGGATGCGTATATAAAAAAGTTTGGTTCGTATTGAGGACGTTACTTAATAAAATCTCCGCATCAATACGCGCACTGGGGCTGGATGGGGCTAAGAGTGAGGTGCCGGTTGTGAGAGCTTCTTTGAGATTAGTCATGACGTCCTAATTCAGCGAGCAGTTCCGCATGATATTCGCGTTTTAACGCGTCAACGATCATGGAGAGATTACCCTCCATCACGTCGTTTAATTGATAAATGGTTAGATTAATTCGATGATCAGTGAGACGACCTTGCGGGAAGTTGTATGTTCGAATGCGCTCAGAACGATCACCGCTGCCTACCAATGATTTGCGGGTTTGAGCTTGCTCCTGCTTCTGTTTGGTTTGCTCAGCATTTAGCAATCGGGTTTTCAGTAGTGCCATAGCTTTCGCGCGGTTTTTATGTTGCGAACGTTCATCTTGGCACTCTACGACCACACCAGTAGGTATGTGGGTGATGCGAATAGCCGAATCTGTTTTATTAACATGTTGACCACCGGCACCTGAGGAACGATACGTATCAACGCGTAAGTCATCTGTGTTGATCGCAATGTCATTGATTTCGTCGACTTCAGGCATGATAGCCACGGTGCACGCAGACGTATGCACACGACCTTGAGACTCTGTTGCTGGAACACGTTGTACGCGGTGTGTTCCGGATTCAAATTTTAACTCGGCATAAACGTTATGCCCCATAATTCGTGCAATGACCTCTTTAAATCCGCCATGCTCACCATGACTAGCACTGATGACCTCAATTTGCCAACCCTTTGTTTCTGCGTAACGGCTGTACATGCGAAATAAATCTCCGGCAAAAATAGCGGCCTCATCGCCTCCGGTTCCGGCACGTACTTCCAGATAAATATTGCGCTCATCATCGGGATCTTTGGGAATAAGATGGTATTGTAATGCTTCATCCAGCTCCAAGACCTCGGCTTTAGCAGCCTCTATTTCATCGGCAGCCATATCCGCGAGTTCTTGATCATCACCCTCGATTAGATCATTTAGCGAGTTTGCATTCGCAAAAGCTTGCAAATAGTGTTCATAACATGTGGCCACTGGTTCAAGTTGGGCGTACTCTTTGGACAGGGCCTTAAATTGATTCTGATCGGATATGATACTTGCTTCCGATAGTAAGCGTGCAATTTCTTGAAAACGCTCCAGCATTTGCTCTAATTTTAATTCAAGTGATTTCTTCATGGGATGTCTGGGCTACGTTAAAAAGATAATGGGCTAAATCGAATAATTCATCACGGTTATCCACAGCCGCTTGGCGCAAGCCAATCGTTGGGATATGCGTTAATTTGTTAATTAACCGTTGACTGAATTCGCTTAAAACATGGTATTGACACTGACCTGCTGATAGTTTTTGCATGGAGCGCTGCAATTCGAGTTGCGCTAAGTCTTGCACTTGCGTGCGATAGTCGCAGATCACTTGTTTTGCGCGCAATGAGCGGTGCCAACGAATGTAGTTGTCCAACTCCATGTCGACTAACTGTTCTGCTTTCTGTGCTGCTGATCGCCGTTCGTTCATGCCTTTTTCAGTTAAGTCATGTAAGTCATCGATGTTGTAGAGATGTACTCCGGGTAACTGGTTGACATTCGATTCAATATCACGCGGCACAGCTAAATCGAGGAAGAACATGGGTGCGTTATTGCGCTGTTGTAAAGCTTGTTCAACCATGCTTTTACTAATAAAGGGTAGGGGGCATGTGGTAGCAGAAATGATGACATCAGCTTGTGATAGATACTTCGGAATGTCGACGATTGGAATGGTTTTTCCTGCGTATTGGGTTGCGAGCTGCTGCGCTTTCGCATCCGTTCGGTTGGCTATCATGAATTGCCGCACGCCTTGCTGATGCAGGTATTTAGCAACGAGTGAGGATGTTTCACCGGAGCCAATTAAAAATACATTTAAGGCTTCAATATTTGTAAACAGTTGGGCTACAAGTTGTGAGGCAGCAAAGGCAACTGATACTGGGTTGTTACCGATACCACTACGATTTCTAACACGTTTGCTCGCTTGAAAAACGTATTGAAACATATGGCGTAAATTACTGCCTATAGCGCCCGCATTGTTGGCGATTTGATAAGCTTGTTTCATTTGCCCTAAAATTTGTGGCTCACCCAGCATCATGGAATCCAGACCACTGGCAACGCGCAGGGTATGTTTGACTCCTTGATTTTCACTATGCATATAAAAATAAGGCGCGATCAATTCGGGCGATAGATGTTGTTCGTTAGCAAGCCACGGGATAATTTGGGTGGGATCTTGAGTGTCGCAGTAAATTTCAGTACGATTACAAGTCGATAAAATTGCGGCTTCATTGATCTCTGATAGGTCAATGAAACGGTGTAGCAGACGATCGTCGTTACCCATTGATAGTGCGAATTGTTCACGCACGTCGAGTGGGGCAGTTGTGTGATTCAGTCCGCAAGCGACAAACACCATAGAGTAAGGGCCAATAATTATATTTTGCGCGGTGACTATACTGCACAAAGTATTCAACAAATAGGATTAGCTGAATTGTAGACGATTCTGTCGATAATTTGTAGACTTTCTTTGTAAATAACGGGAATTCCCGCTTTAACTGGACTTTGGACAGAATGGCATGCAAAAAGCCGGCCTCGACCGCCGTTCCGACCATGTCGGTGTATGGCACTCGCCAAGCACTCCTAAATTCCGTGACCCCTCGCCTTGGAAAACGTATTTAATCGACCGTTTCTGTTCAATTAATAAATATTAAGAATGAAAAACACTCAAGATTTTGCGTCTTGTGACCGCTAATAGGACTAAGGGATCTCGAGTAAAAAATAAGGAGTTAGATATGGAAATTATTTTTCATGGCAGGCATGATAGTGATGAGGCAACGGAAAGTTTGTTGGGCATCATTCGGATGTTTAATGAACGGTATCATATAGGCGGATTCAGGGAAATGCACTTATCAGTCACGTTGGTCGATGCCGCCGGCGTAGATGTGGAGTTGATTGATAGTGAAACAGAAGAAGCTTATCGAATTTTTGAAGTGTATCGTCAAGGGCGAGAAGTACCCAGACACAAAGGGCGCCCTGCGTTGAAATTAGTGGTGGATAAGGGATCCCGAACCTAACTTCGGGATCCCTAAGGGGGATTAACCATGTTGAGTAGTGGACAAGCTTATCGTTTGGCGTTGATGGCTGGCCAACAAACCAACGTGAACGTCACGGATGTTGCTGATCATGCTGAGCAATTTAAACAGCGGATGAACGGGCTTATGAGCGCCAACCAAGGGACACTCATAGCAGGAGCTGTTGTTCTTACTGCGACGGCAATGTATGGCGGCTATAAGGCCATGATGTGGCGTCTAGATCGTGTGGATGATGAGCGCGAAGGGTTTCAAGATATGGTTGAGCAAGGAATCTCAACGTACTTTATTGCTAAGGCTCATGAAAAAAGAACCGGTTCGGATCATTATCTGAATGCATTTGTTACGGATTTGCAAAAACCAAAAAATAAAGAAATTAGTGAGTTATTGTTTCTTTATTCAGGAATACATAAAAAAGACATTGATCATGAAAAAAGCAAAGGAATTGGCTATTTCGTTATGTCCACGTTCGCTTTTCCAATGGGAGCGTTTATAGAAAAGGTGGAGGAAGATGGGGATACCATTGATGAAGCATGCCAATCTTTGAATTCATTTTTAAAATCAGATGTTGTTAATCTGCTAACTATGGTTACGAAAGGGTTAAACAATGATTTACTGACGAAGTTGGAACTCTTTATTCAGGCACAAAAGTCATTAAAACAGATCAATGCCGTGCGCTTCCTAGTGATAAGCTTAGGTAATATTGTATTGAATCTTATGCGTCCCATGGATCCCAAAACGAATATGCCAGTTAGTTTAGAGGACTCCGTTGTCTTGTGTGCCTTGTTTAGACAGATATTGGGTGACATGCTGAGTGAGGTTAAAACGAATGATTTTACAATCAATCGCACAGCGTTACGTTGTAATAAGCGATTCAATGGCTTTTTAAAAACGTTAGATGATCGGGTTTTAGTGTTACAGGGGGCTTATGAAGCGAGTTTAAAACACCAACTGAATCTCAATGACATCACCAATAGCGCTCATGCCTTAGTACAAAATATTGTTCGATCGATTCTGCCGCTTATTAATTTGAATCAACAATCGAGCGCTCCCGAACATTTGATCAGTAAAATGATAGGCTTGAATTGTTTGATTGATGGGCATCCTGATTTGGTTATGGAACTCGTTAAGCAATTAAACCGAGATAAAAAATTATCATTGACCACCATGCCAATCAATCATCCGCCTGTGACGGTGATTGATGCTCTTGCTGCATTTGGATCAATGAATGCTTCGGTAAGACGTGCGGCCCTAAAGCATTTTAAACAAAACACGGTGTGGAGCGAGCAGTTTGTCGTGGAATTACGTGATTTTGATAAGCATTTTATTTTGCCTATTGAAAATAGGGTAGCAACGTCTGGTTTTTTCAGTTATTTGTTCAGTCACACATCAGCGTTTAATGCTTCGACATCTTATTTGATTTGTTCTATTGCGTTGGTTCTTGAAACCTTTAATGTCAATCTGACTACGAACCCGCTTCATTCCGGTATGAATGTTAACAAACAAGTTAGATTAATAAACAAACAAATACTGTCGGAACATCCTATTTTTACGTGGGAATTATTTAAATCATCCTTAGGCTTAAAACAAGAAACGCTGAATTTATTGATGAGCGTGATGTTAGCGCAATATAAGATGCTGCCGACAATGAAACAAGCCGATTGGATGGCCACTTTGGTTCGATTAAATCAAAGCTATTTGTTTCGTAGTAATTTCCAACCTTTTTTAGCGACGAGGTTACGGGATTTGAATGCGAAACAAAAATCATTGGTGCAAGAGGTTGATGCGTTAGTTTTTGCAGCAGGAAACGACAAATTATCGAGTCGGGATGAGTTATTGGTTTTATGTAATATGAAAAATGATGATTCACAGACTTCGCTCTCTGTGCCCGAAATTTCAGCATCAGTTGACGCACATGTGAATAAAACGGTGAACATCATTGAGAAATCGGTATTTGATGACGAAGCGGAGCAAACTGAATTATTTTTGATTCAAGCCATTAAAGCGGTTGATAACCCGAACTTTTTTGCTAGCCAGGACGAGTTTGATGGTTTCTATCGTAATTTAGAAAGCGGTTTAAAGCCGGATAACGTGGTTGGATCATTGAGTTCCATAACGACGGCTGTGAGTGACGCGAGTGCCTGTCCCTCTTTACCGTACGAGATAGGGGAAAAACCATCACAAGATATACCCCTACCATTAGACGAAACACCATCCTATTCGTATCAGTTTCAGGCATTTTTGGCAATTTTGACCGGCATAAGTATTGGTTTGATGATTATTGGCACATTGGTGATGTTATCCATGACCCTAGGAGTGCATTACATTCCCATCATGGCAGCTATTCAGGCGTCAACAACGTCGGTTGTGATGATTTCTGGATTTATGAGTGCTGCGGCCGGCGGCATAGGACTGGCAACGTCTTACTATTTTACACCGAAATTTTTTAAAACCGCGCCGAATGCGCAAAAAGCGATGGAGTCTCAGACTCCTGGTGTCAACGAAACTCTTGTTGTCTAGCTTTTTCTAGGTTTAAGGAATAAAATAATAGGGATTCGGTAGTTTAAACATCTTTTGTGCATGCCCACCGCTTAAGTCACTCAATTGATCACCTATGGAAGCGATGATGGTGTAACCTTGTTTCATAATCATGGCTCGGGTTTCCGATTTAAAGGGAGCCATGGATGGTTCTTTGTAGTAATTGGGGCGTGTGTAGAGTCCAGCCCATTTTCGATAACCGGCTGCTTTTAGGTTTCTAACCGTTGCCTGATAGGCAAATGAACGCCTGGCGGTAATAAAGAATACGGCAATGTGATGACTGAGAGCGTTTTGATACAGTAACAGTATGGGTTTAATGGCCGGTGCGTTTTCGGTCAGAATTTCTTCACGTGACGCAATTGGATCGTGGGTAAAATGTCGTTTATACATATGGTCGTAATAGGACAAGCTCGTTTCATCGATATCCAAAACAATAGCTAGTTTTTGTGGATGCTTGCTGCGTTCATTCATTTCTGCCTGATGAACCATGTATTGATCGGCTTGCGTTGCGACTTTTGTGATTTCTTTCTGATAGTCACCGGAGTCATGATACGCTCGCAAATTATCTTTCACCGTATTGAGGTTAACGGGTTCTGCGAAGGACTTTGTGTTGATCAGTGTGGCACAAAGGATCGCAAAAAAGGTGTTGGCAACAAAGCGCATATTGTTCATGGTTAATCCCAGGTCAATCCGGCGAGCCGGCATTATACTCGATTTTTAGTTTCTTGGGTAATTATCCTTAATTGGACTTTGGACAAAACTGCATGCAAAAAAACGCATGCAATTCCGTCCAAATAATTTCAGATCTGTGAAATTTACAGACATATATTACTGGGTGAAATCGATCTATTTTATGAAAACAGTTGCATATAGTGTAATTAATG
>JAUYQG010000152.1 GCA_030695645.1 Legionellaceae bacterium | reverse complement strand
ATAAAATTATTTTTCGCAAAATATCACTGAATTCGTAGGGTGAGCAAAGGAGCCCGCGACGTGCCCACCAGCAGTGGTACAACGGTGGGCACGTCGCAAGCTCCTTTGCCCACCCTACCTCGTTCACCCAGAATTGCTAGTTAGTATGTTACCAGATTGGACTTTGAACAAAAAGACATGAAAAGAGCCTCATGTCTTTTTGTCCAAGAAATTTCAGATCTATCCCTCATAATTAGATCGTTAATTATCCTGATTGTAAATGTTTTTACAAAATGAGCCGATTGACGTGGCGATAAGAGCATAAGCTATTTTTTCTAGACTCCTAACAGTCCGATTACACAAAAACAAGAGTCTGTATGTTCACCGAAGGAGAGGGCCGAAAACCTTCCAACCAATCAAGGCCAACAGAACGAACAGCATCAGATTCCCTCCAACATACCCATAATTTCCGCCCCTGAAATCAGACCGATGTGAATAAAGGCCAAAAAGAAGCCAAACAATCATAATAACCCAAAACAATACACCGATAGGCATTTCTATTCTCCATTTGTAGTGAATCCGTAAGGTCTCCGAGATCTACTTTAGTTAATATAAAAATATAATGCAATTAAAAAATTAGCAATTCCCGCCTTAAAATAGCAGGGCTGTCCCTTGCGCCAAGAAAGTCTGTAGAAGGAGGAAGTACGCGACATGGGGTCGCAAACGGAAACCTTTTGAAGTAACCCAGAGAACAGACCTCTGAACTCTGGGTTGCTTCGTGCCTCCAATGACGATATTTGAGTTAAAATTAAGCTTTGTCGATAAATACTTATCCCCAGCCTTCATTGGAGTGCCTGCAGTAAACTCATAGCGATGTCGAGGAAATAACTTCAACACAGATCACCAACTGTGACGGGCTTGTTTTTACATGCGTTGCCTAGGTGATTGTATTTGTGCCTTTTCATCTACAGCCAGATCATCTAAAGTTGATTGTGTGTTACGTATCTCTGGGCCAGTGTTTGGCTTTCCATGAGTTCTCTGGGAGATTAAATTGATTTGAACTTTTGCAGAGAGTTAGCCTAAAAGTTAGCCTGAATAAGAATTAATTTAATAAATGGTTATTTATTCAATGAGTTATAATCAAGATTTGGCGGAGAGACAGGGATTCGAACCCTGGGAAGGTTGCCCTTCAACGGTTTTCAAGACCGCCGCATTCGACCGCTCTGCCATCTCTCCGTTGCGGATTTTATAACAGTGCGTTGTGGGTTGCAACTGCTTTTTTCATGATTTGTAAGTTCAATGCTGGT
This sequence comes from Legionellaceae bacterium, assembly GCA_030695645.1. GTDB lineage: Bacteria > Pseudomonadota > Gammaproteobacteria > Legionellales > Legionellaceae > JAUYQG01. Next base: position 13,982 of record JAUYQG010000152.1, on the reverse strand, counting down.
TTTTGACCTATTGGTGGGCACGTCGCTCTCGCTCCTTTGCCCACCTTACATTTATAGGGTATGACTACAAAACTCCCTTTTCAACAGGAATCTCTTTCGGATTGCTGTGATACGTTGCTCGGTAAACCGCTAAAGCGTCATTTGCTGCTTGCTTCAATCCCAAAGCCATATCAGAATGATAGACGATTGATAGTGCGATTTTGGCGCTGGGTGCTTGAGGGTAGGTTTTGATGAGGTAGCTGGCACGTTCTTCGGCTGCCACAAACATTTTTCGTTCATAGTGATAAATAGCTGCGTTTAATTCTCGTTGAGCGAACATGTTGCGTAAATAGATCATGTGTTGTAACGAATTGGGTTTATAACGACTGTTTGGAAATTTTTGCACGAGGGTCGCAAAGTCAGAATACGCTTGGGATTGAGTACCTGGATCTCGTAAGGAAATATCCATAGGTAACATATTAGCCAGTGTTCCGCGTACTTGATGGAAATTCGCTAATCCCTTCATGTAATAAGCATAATCAACGTTTTTTGCACGTGGATAGAGATGCATAAATCGCTCCGCAGTTGCAGCCGTGGATGGGAAATCTTCTTTTTTATAGTACGCGTAAATCAAATCAATTTGTGCTTGTTCAGCATAATCGTTGAAAGGGTACATCGTATCCAAGGCTTCAAAACGCTTAATCGCATCGGTGTATTGTTTTTTTGATAAAGCGGTCTTACCTTCGTCGTATAACTTGTGGGCGGAATATCCTTCAAATGGATTATTATCCTCATCATCAGCTCCTCCCCACCAGTGTTTGCAGGCTGTTAATGAAAGGATTAGTACTAATAGTATTACTATATTTTTTCGTTTCATCATAATATCCGTCTATTAAATGGCACACAAAGCCGTGTCGGCCTGCGTGACGTTATGTTTATTATTATCCATCAAGTTAGAGAGTAAGCCATCAAACAAAGTGCGGAGTTCTCCAGAAAGTAGAGTGAGTGCTGCATCGTGCTGTTGGTCGTCTCCGTCCATTTTTCGTACCTCATGAAAGTCTTCAATGAGATAATCCAAGCATTTTAAGCGTTTAAATGTTAAATCCTGCGTTAGCGTGAATTGAATCCGTTCATTCCAAATTAAAGAAATTTCTGCAGCAGCAAACCCTTGTGATAGTAATGAGCGTACTTCATCTGCTGGTAATTCACATCCTTTGCAGTTAAAGCGTTTTTTTTCATCATCTAGAGAAAACAGAAGGCAGTCAGAGGCAAGCTCAACATTGGGTGGTAATAACGAGGGATTATTAATCCAATCTGCGAAACGCAGTGCTAAGTTTTCGGTACTGATCAATGGTTCAATACGCAGACCCGGAATGGATTTTCGTAACAAGGAGGTTAATTGCGACCCTTGATTGGCACTGCTTGTGTTGATGATAAGCCGTTTACTGACGTGATCAAGTAAAGCAGGTAAACGTTTTTGTAAACAAAAAGCTTTGGGAAGCAGTTCAAATTCAAGGTCTTCTGCCATTTGACCTCGCTCAGCCCGCTTGACCTCAAACCCACGCTGCATTTCTAATGCTTTGATACGCTCAGCAAGTTGTCTTTGAATAACGCTACGGGGTAAAACGCGTTCTTCCTTTCCTAAACATATCAAGGAACATCCCGCTACGTCATGAGCTAACGTATCGCCAACCGGAGGAAGCCAACCATAGATAAAGCGCGCATGTGGCGGACATGGCTTTAACGCTTCTTCTTGGAGTACTGTAACCAAATCAATGGATTGATCCAGTTCGTATTGATATATTAATGCATTATTGAACCACATATTGTATTACCACGATTGTCTGTTTAAGTGCGCAAAGCATAGCGCAAGTTAGAGCAAGTTGCGACTACCATGACATAGAATAATGTGGAACTTATTTTTCATGGTACGATTTCAAGAGTGTTTGATTTTGCGGAATGCTTTACTTTATAGTATCTTCTCGGAAAGGGAACTATACACTAGCGTAAAACACATGGAGACCAAAATGTTGTTGCAAAAAGATAAGTCCTGTCTGCTTTTGATCGATGTCCAAGAAAAATTGACGCCGCATGTTATGAACGTAGAAGGTTTGGTGGCGAGTTGTCGATGGTTAATGCGCTTAGCTAGTGAGTTGGACGTGCCTTTATTGGTGAGTGAGCAGTATCGGCAGGGCCTTGGACAAACCATTGAGCCACTTCGTAAATTGATGCCAGGTAAAACGGACATCGATAAAGTTCATTTTTCTTGTTATCGTGATCAATCTTTTATTAAGCACTGGCAAATCATTAATAAAAAACAAGCCGTCATTGCCGGAATTGAAACGCACGTATGCGTTTTGCAAACGGCATTGGATTTGAAAGCGGCAGGTATTGATGTCTACGTGGTGGTTGATGCAGTGAGCAGTCGAAATCCGCTTGATCATCAATGCGCATTAGACCGCATGCGAGCAGAAGGGATACAACTGGTAACGCGCGAAATGGTTTTTTTTGAATGGGTTGAGCAGGCTGGAACCTCAGCATTTAAAGCTCTGAGCCAAGCCTTTTTGAAGTAACAGGGAGTCTATTTTATGGAAATTAACGGTCAAATCGCAGTGATTACGGGTGGCGCATCGGGCATGGGGCAAGCTTGTGCCGTAGCCTTAAGTCAATGCGGTGTGAAGGTCGTGGTTTGGGACAGACAAATGGCAGGTGTTCCGTTTGATGCGTTTTTGTGTGATGTGAGTTCAGAGAGCGCCGTTGAAGAGGCATTGCGTAATACGATTGAGCGCGTTGGTCTGCCAAGGATATGTATTAATTGCGCTGGAGTTGCTCCGGCCCGACGCATGGTGAACAAAGAGGGCGTGATGCCACTGAGTGATTTCAAGCGGGTGATTGATATTAATTTAATCGGTACGTTTAATGTGATGAGCCACGTGGCGGAAGCCATGACTCGTTTACCACCGATGACTGACTCCGATGAGCGCGGTGTGATTGTTAATACAGCATCTATTGCTGCCTACGAAGGTCAAATAGGGCAAATGGCATATAGTGCCTCTAAAGGTGGCGTTGTTGCTATGACATTACCGGCTGCTCGTGAGTTGGCACAGCATGGTATTCGAGTCAATACCATTGCCCCGGGTTTGATTGCTACGCCAATGCTGTTGAGTATGCCGCAAGAGGTCCAAGATAGTTTGGTTGCAACATCGTTATATCCCAAACGACTTGGTAAACCTGATGAGTTTGCCGCGTTGGTTAAACACATCATAGAAAATCAATTCATCAATGGGGAAGTCATACGCCTAGATGGTGCCGTGCGATTGCAACCGCGATAAGTACTAGACAGCCATCACCTCTTCCTGGATCGGTGCAAACTCAAGCAGTTTACTCGCAATGTGCTGAGCATTGATTTGGTAGCGACCCGATTCTATTTCTTCTTGAATAATTTGAATTTTCACATGATTAGGTTCTGACTCATGCAAAATGGATGCCATTAATGTGGCCATTTGTTTTGATCGGTCTGTAAAATCAACATGCTCTATTGAGTCAGATGGATTGATATTTTGTTTGGTCATTTTTAAGCCCTCAAGTATAATCCCACCTATTATCGGCAACCTCATCAAAAACTTGAGTGATTATCATGAAAAAATCGCAACAATTATTTTCTCAAGCACAAACGTTGATTCCAGGTGGAGTTAATTCACCAGTACGAGCCTTTAAAGGAGTGGGTGGAGACCCCGTTTTTTTTAAACAAGGCGACGGTGCCTATCTGACTGATGTGGATGATAAGCGGTATATTGATTACGTAGGGTCGTGGGGCCCCTTAATTTTAGGGCATTGCCATCCCTCGGTTATTGCGGCCGTGATTGAGGTTTTGCATCAAGGAATGAGTTTTGGTGCGCCGACTGAACTGGAGGTCAAATTAGCAGCAAAAATTATCAATCTTATGCCCTCCATTGAAAAAATTCGCATGATGAATTCAGGCACCGAAGCGACTATGACGGCGATTCGTTTGGCTCGTGGATTTACACGAAAATCCAAAATAATAAAATTTAACGGTTGTTATCATGGTCACAGTGATGGTTTGCTCGTTAAAGCCGGTTCCGGTTTACTAACGTTAGGCATTCCCGCCTCACCGGGTATTTTACCGGAAACGGCCGAGCATACCTTAACGGCAAATTTTAATGATTTAGACGAAACGACCCGATTGTTTGAGCAGTTCGGTGCCGATATTTCTGCCGTAATCGTGGAGCCGATTGCGGGAAATATGGGTTTGGTGTTGCCAAAACCGGAGTTTTTGCAGGGGTTGCGTGCGTTGTGCGATACGTATCAGTCGGTTTTGATTTTTGATGAAGTGATGACTGGTTTTCGTGTTGCTTTAGGTGGGGCGCAGGATCTTTATCAAATCACGCCGGATTTAACCACACTTGGAAAAGTGATTGGCGGTGGTATGCCGGTTGGGGCTTTGGGTGGTCGAGCTGAGATTATGTCCTACCTTGCTCCGGAAGGACCCGTATACCAAGCCGGTACGTTATCAGGAAATCCGTTAGCGATGGCAGCGGGTTTGGCTACGTTAACTGAAATTGAACAACCTGGGTTTCATCAGCAACTGGAAAAAACGTCATCCACATTGGTTCGTGCTTTGGCGGACGTTGCTGAGTCACTACGCATCCCGTTTTGTGGTGCGTCCATTGGAGGTATGTTTGGCTTTTGTTTTAGTGACAAGAGTTGTGTTCAGGATTATCACGATGTTGCGGCATCTGATGAGGCACTGTTTAAACGCTTTTATCATGGCATGCTCCAGCAAGGCGTGTATTTTGCTCCATCGTTATACGAAGCCGGATTTGTATCCAGTGCGCATGGGGAAGAAGAGGTACGTATGACGCAGCGGGCTGCGGAAATAGTATTGGATACTATAGCTCTTGAAACATCAAAACAATCATCACAAACATGATTAAACTGGTGAATAAACCCGCTGTTGTTTGACCATTCGAGACAGTAGATTGCCACATACAAAACCATTCGCCGCCAATGATGATAAATCCGACCATATAGAGTAAAAATCCTAAAAACAAACCGATGAGAGCCCATTTTTTGGATTGGTTAAATTGAAAATCGGTTGTTTTGAGGTTTATTAACAAAATAAAACTTCCAATCCAGCAGAGAAGTGCGGTTATAGCCTCCCAAACGATAATGAGATAATAACATGCTAATTGAATCGTGGGGGATGTAATCGCGCGCCACATGATTGTTGAGTGTTTGAACGTGGTATCCATGCTTAATACGTGCTTTACGAAGAACCAATCGCTATCAAAATCCAAGATGTTATTCAACGTGACCAGGGTAAAAAACAGCGCGATCGACGTGGTCAGACCGATTTTGATGATTCGTAAAGAGTACGTCATAAGGGGAGGACTCCATGAATAGTATCCAAAGCAGTTAGCCTCAACTGCTTTAGATCTTGAATGCGTTCTACTCGGTAATGCCGCTCATGGTTACCGCATGATAACCGGCGTCCACATGCACGACTTCCCCGGTGATGCCAGAGCCGAGGTTTGAGCATAGGAATGCTGCGGTATTTCCTACTTCTTCAACCGTGATGTTACGTTTTAACGGTGTGATTTCAGCATAAGCATTTTGTAGTTTACGAAAATCTTTAATGCCCGCTGCGGCTAATGTTCGAATTGGGCCGGCGGAGATGGCATTAACACGTAGCCCTCGTGAACCCAAGCTTGCAGCCAGATAGCGTACAGCTGCTTCTAAGCTCGCCTTAGCAATACCCATTACGTTGTAATTAGGCACCGCTTTTTCAGCACCATAATAACTTAACGTCAAAATAGAACCTTCCGTACCTTGCATCAAAGGCAACGCCGCTTTAGCCAAGGCTACTAAGCTATAGGCGCTGATGTCGTGTGCAATACGAAAACCTTCGCGTGTGGCATTGTCAACGTAATCGCCAGCGATTTGATCAGCGGGTGCGAATGCTACGGAATGCACCAGCGTGTCTAAATGGTTCCAGTGTTTACCGAGTCCTGTAAAGACCGCATTAATTTCGTCATCACTTGCAACATCACATGGAAAGGTTAATGTGGAGCCGAACTCTGCTGCCATACGCTCCACACGCTCTTTCAGCTTGTCGTTTTGGTAGGTAAATGCGAGCTCCGCACCTTGCTCATGAAATGCTTTGGCTATTCCATAAGCAATCGAACGATTACTGGCTAAGCCGACAATTAGTGCTTTTTTTCCGTTTAAAAATCCCATGATATTCCCCTTGTGTCATGTATTGGATAGCAATTCGCGCATTTTTGCTTTAATCATATCAATTGCAATGCGATTTTCGCCGCCTCGCGGCACAATGATATCCGCATATCGACTCGATGGTTCAATGAATTGCAAATACATTGGTCTTACGGTGGTTTCATACTGATGCAAAACAGACTCAAATGAGCGATGACGCTCAACCACATCGCGCATTAATCGACGACTCAGGCACACATCCAGAGGCGCTGACATGAAAATACGAATGTCCATGAGCTCACGCAAGATTTTTTCACTAAATAACAGGATCCCTTCGAGCACAATGATGGTGTGACGACCGATGGAACGTGTTTCAGGAAGACGAATGTGTTGTGAGTGAGAGTAGATTGGAATATCAACAGACAGGCCATCTTGCAATCGACGTAGGTGATTGCAAAGCAGTTCGTGGTCAAAAGAGTCCGGATGATCGTAGTTGATTTTTTCGCGTTCTGAGTAAGATAAATGACTGCTGTCTTTATAGTAAGCATCCTCGGAAATCACAACGACCTGGTCGGAACCCAGTTCATTGACAATCGTATTCGCCAATAAACTTTTACCTGAAGCAGACGGTCCGGCTATTCCAATGATGATAATTTGTTTGGTCATGTCATTTACGATCCAAATTTTTGTGCAAATAGTAACGGTTTTTGGACATTATTTCAAGTTATATCGTTTCAATAATACGTATACGGCACCCGTGCCGCCATGTTTGGGTAGAGCGCTATGAAATGCGAGCACATCGGGTAATTGTGCTAACCAATGATTGACTAAATTTTTTAAAATAGGCGTTTCACCATGACGCCCACCTTTTCCATGGATGATTAGTAAACATCGTTTTTGAAGAGCCAACTGTTTTTTAAAAAAGTGGCATAACGTCTCTCGAGCATCATCGAGATTTAAACCATGTAGATCAAGACGAGCTTCGTATTCGATTAGTCCGTTTTTTAAGTCGAGTAAGCGTTTTTTGGGGATACTAGGCTGACAGTACGATAAATTCGAATCGGCTTGAACCGTTTCGTGATAATAGTCGGATAAATAATGAGTAAGAGGTAGGGTCTGTTGACAATTCAGATCCCTACGTCCCGCGGCTTGTCCGCGGGATCCAGTTCGATCCATAGTAACACCGTGAGTCTTTGTAGTGTTCAAGATCTCTGGATCCCGCGGACAAACCGCGGGACGTAGGGCTTCTGGAGATGAATTGTCAACAGGCCCTACTTGTTGCGAACGTGTTTTGAGTTCAACTGAGGGGAGTGGGCTGTTACGTGAAACAAAACCTGTTTTTCGTTTTTGTATGGACATGGATTCTTCTGGTTGTTGGGTCAGTTTTTTGGACGGACGAAGTGGTTTAACATCACGCATTGATTCGCGAAAAACAGCTTTTTCATCATCGGAAACATCATTGTTTTTTGGCATCGCAGTGGCGTAAGTATTCTAAAATTGTGACTGAGGTCAGTATAGCATATAATCCAAGATCATTAGGTTACAGGAGCAGGCATGACAAGCTTTTCATACGTCACAGCAACACAAGAATTACAAACGGTTATCGATTTTTTACGATTCGGATTATCACGAGCAGCATCACAACCTTTGTATTATGGGCATGGCACGGACAATGCTTGGGATGATATCTGGGCGTTAGTTCTGGGAAGTTTATCACTACCTTTTGATATCGATCCGATTTTATTGCATGGTCGACTCACGGTCGATGAAAAGGCATTGCTTTGTCAACGGTTTGAGGAGCGCATTGAGAAACGTATTCCGGTGCCGTATTTAACGCATGAGGCTTATTTTTGTGATTTGTCATTTTATGTCGATGAACGTGTTTTAATTCCTCGCTCACCGATAGCTGAGCTGATCCGTCAACAATTTTCACCCTGGATTCATCACTCGGATGTTGAGCGCGTATTGGATTTATGCACCGGTAGTGGATGCATTGCAATTGCTTGTTGTTATGCGTTTCCAAATGCTCAGGTTGATGCCGTTGATATTTCACGTACGGCTTTGGATGTGGCTGAGATAAATCGTCAGAAACATGGGGTTCAAGAGGCGTTGACCTTAATTGAGTCCGATTGTTTTGATAGCGTACCCGTTGCTCAATATGATGTTATTGTTAGCAACCCACCGTATGTTGGTTGGGATGAAATGCAAACATTGCCGCACGAATATCATCATGAACCGACCTTAGCTTTGGAAACGACCAATAATGGTCTAGCCATTGTTGAACGTATTTTACACCATGCTTATGACTATTTAACAGAGCAAGGTATTTTGATTGTGGAGGTGGGTAACAGTGAGCAAGCATTGATAGAAGCCTACCCCGACGTGCCGTTTACATGGCTTGATTTCGAGCATGGTGGACGGGGCATTTTCTTACTAACGTATCCGCAAATATGTGAATATTTTCATTGATTAATGGGGCTTTATATGAGCGGAAATACGTTTGGTACACTATTCACCGTGACGACGTTTGGAGAAAGCCATGGGCCTGCTATTGGCTGTGTGGTGGATGGTTGCCCACCGAAATTACCATTAGATGCCGCAGATATCCAACCGTTTTTGGACAAACGTAAACCAGGACAATCAAAATACACCACGCAACGGCGCGAGGATGATTCCGTTGAGATTTTATCAGGTGTCTTTGATGGCCTGACCACAGGCGCTCCGATTGCCTTGTTGATTCGAAATCAGGATCAACGCAGTAGTGATTACAGCGCAATCAAAGACTTATTTCGTCCAGGGCATGCTGACTTTACCTATCATCATAAATACGGTCACCGTGATTATCGAGGGGGAGGGCGATCGTCTGCTCGCGAAACGGCTGCTCGTGTTGCGGCTGGGGCTATTGCGCGTTTGTATTTAAAACGATATTTGGGTATTGATATCGTGGGTTATTTGCAGCAAATGGGTGATGTGGTCGTCACGTTTGACGATGAAAAAGAAATGAATAACAACCCATTTTTTTGTCCGAACAACAAACAAGTGGATGATTTGGCGGTGTGCATCGATGCCATACGCAGTCAGGGTGACTCAGTGGGAGCTCGTGTTGGAGTGCTGGCACGGGGCGTGCCAATAGGGTTAGGTGACCCCGTATTTGATCGATTGGATGCGATGTTGGCGTTCGCTATGATGTCGATAAATGCCGTAAAAGGTGTTGAGATCGGAGCCGGTTTTGATGCGGTTACGCAATTAGGGAGTCAGCATCGTGATGAAATGGACACCACGGGATTTTTGAGTAATCATGCGGGTGGTATATTGGGTGGTATTTCAACAGGGCAGGATATCCTTGTCAGTATGGCCATTAAACCAACATCCAGTATCGTAACACCCGGGCGAACCATCACGACACAAGGCCAGAATACCGAAGTGATCACAAAAGGCCGCCATGATCCCTGTGTTGGGATTCGTGCGGTTCCTATTGCCGAAGCGATGATGGCGTTGGTATTGATGGATCATGTATTGCGAGATAGAGCACAAGGCACGACTAATTAAGGTGTAATCATGACAAAAAAATTAAATATAGCGATTGTAGGGGTCACAGGCGCCGTAGGCGAAACGATGTTGGCTGTATTAAAGGAGCGTAAATTTCCTATTGCTCAGTTGTTTCCTTTAGCAAGCGAACGTTCTGTAGGTAAAACGGTTGTCTTTAAAGATCAAGAACTCGACGTTCTGGATTTGGCGACGTTTGATTTTACTGACGTGGATATTGCGTTGTTTTCAGCTGGAGGTTCGGTTTCAAAAGAATTTGCACCGATTGCGGTAGCTGCCGGCTGTGTGGTGATCGATAATACGTCATGTTTTCGATACGATGACGATATTCCGTTAGTCGTCCCCGAAGTTAATCCGGAGCGCATTGCGCAGTATACGAATCGCGGGATCATCGCGAATCCAAATTGTTCAACGATTCAGATGGTTGTTGCCTTGAAACCACTCCACGATGCTGTTGGCATTACTCGAATCAATGTGGCTACTTATCAGGCTGTTTCAGGTTCGGGTAAAAAGGCGGTTACTGAATTAATCACGCAAATGGGCGAACTATTGAATGGACGCTCGGTAAAACCAACCGTTTATTCACAACAAATTGCGTTTAATGTCTTGCCTCATATCGATGAGTTTCAAGACAATGGTTATACCCGTGAAGAAATGAAAATGGTTTGGGAAACGCAAAAAATATTGGAAGACGATCAGATTTTAGTGAATCCCACGGCGGTTCGTGTGCCGGTATTATACGGTCATTCCGAAGCCATTCATGTGGAGTTTAAATCACCAATCACGGCAGAACGAGCACGTAAATTGTTGTCAAAAGCACCTGGAGTGAAAGTGATTGATGATCCATCAAAATCAAAATATCCAACAGCCATTCAAAATGCAACAGGAGTGGATACGGTATTTGTAGGACGTATTCGTCAAGACATTTCTCATCCGTGTGGGTTGGATCTGTGGGTCGTTGCGGATAATATTCGCAAAGGTGCGGCATCAAATGCCATTCAAATCGCAGAAATATTGCAACGTGATTATTTATAATACACGGTATATACTATATATATGAACGATCGAACGTTAACCACTGGTCATGCACCAGGGAAAATTGCTTGGGTCTTGCCTAATCCCGTCTGGAACACCTTGGTATTGGGCACCAGGGTGGTTGTGCACACGTATACAGTGTGCAATAACAGCAAGGTTCCTGTATCGATTTCGACGGTCAGTTTGATACAAGGTGATGACAGTCGTTTGCGAATTATTGGCGGAACGTGCACGGCGGGTCTGATCTTAGCACCTAATCAGACTGGCACGATACACGTGGAAGCTAGTCCTCGCGCGCTGGGTACGATTAAGCAAGTGTTGTGCGTGACTCATTCTGGCCAGGGGTCGCCGTTATGGATTGATATTATTTTGGCGGTGATTCGGCAACAAGTGCCGAAACGCTCCGGCTCGTATTTGGTGGATGAAACCGGTTCGATGGAGAGGCAGCGTCGGATTACAGAGCAGGAAGGACACCGACGGTTGGCTCGGGTGAATGCGAGAGAACATCATGAAGAGCAACAACAGCAGCACATGTCTCAAGAGGGTGAATTGCAAAATAATATTTTGCAAAATCCCTGGTTAAATAGTCAACGTTTTGACGGAGTGGATCCGAATTTAAACCCAGAACCACCATTGAATTCGGAAGCGCGTCGCGAGTATGATAATGAAAGGCGAGAGCAAGAGATGGAAAAGCAATTACGATTAGGTAATATGCCCAAATTCTCAACTGCTCCCAAACCGCATGGTCCATAAACCTAGAAAAAGCAGTTGAAGCCGTAGCGAGGAGGGCCTAGTGCAATAGGCCTTCGTAGTAGGCTTCAACTGCTTTTTCTAGGATAGTGATTGGTAATGGATATGACTATTGCAAATGATATCATCAGTTGTCGAGTCCCGGATGTGGATTTTTACCTCCGTGCCGGCGAATCATTGGACGACATAGATGAGTATGGCTTTACGCCTCTGATTGAGTCGGCTATCACGCGCCAAGTGAATATTGCCAGAATATTAATCGATCGTGGTGTGGATGTGAATAAACCGGATGTGACCGGACGTACGGCGTTGCATTGGGCTGTTGATAATGCGGATGTTGAGTTGATGCGCTTGCTACTTGCGAGTGGGGCTGATCCGAATGCGTACACACGAGCAGGTTTATCCGTATTGGTATACCCCATTTTGCGTTCTCAGAATGAAATAAAACATTTACTATATCAATACAATGCTAAACTTGATTTTGCTTTGGACTTTATTTATGCCAAGTTATTAGGTCATCGTTTTGAGTTGAAAGGTGATGTTGATATTGTAAATGCTAAAGATGAATTCATTGAGTTGGATTACGAAGGATTTATTTTAGAATTTACGGTTGCGGTGGTGAAAGACTCATTACGTCGTTTTACCAGCAGTTACTCAACCCGTCATTTTCGCAATCAATTTCCGTACGTGCACGTGATTATGGATGCGTTTGCTGTTGCGGATGAGTTACTGCAGTTGCAACATCATGTCACGCTTACGGAACAGCATCATAGGCGTTTAATGCAGTTAATTCAAGCACCTATGCTTATTTTACCGGCAGCGAGTCAAGGACATGCGTTGTGTTTTATTCGCTATCACCAGTGGTGGGCAAAGATCGATCGTGGTGAAAATAGTGTACACGAAGGAAGTGTGAATATTTATCAGATAACGCGCCCAGAGGATTTTTCAGTTCAGTTTTTATTGGATTTCTTATATAAAAAACAAACCCGGCATTATTTTCACAGCGTGATTAATCAACTACTTGGATTGATGCCTGTATTGCAAATGCCCATTGGTTCACAAGTTGTAGGGAACTGTTCATGGGCGAATGTTCAAGCAGCCATACCTGTGGCTTATGCGCTACAAGAATTGACCACCGTAGATACATTTACGAGCCATGAAGCCATGACGTTGTATGAAACATGGGTTGAGTGGGATAAAGATCGCGCATTAGACGAGTGTATCCAACGATTTTACGTGGCCACGCCAGCTCGAAAAGCTAGTTTCGCGTCGATGTTAGGGGCGGTGTTGTTTCAGGTTTGTGACGACAGAAACAGTTTACACATCGCACGAGCGGAAAAAATTCTGACGATACTGACGTTACCGGAATGTTACTATATTTTACAAAGTTATTTGGATGTATATTGCATCAAGCGTTTAACGAGGAAAGGCAATAATTTATTAAAGCTCCTGGACGATTGCGGAGTGAATCCCAACATAGGCATCAACCCAATAGCCACAGGCCTAGATGGCGATCTCCCGGATGAAGGATAGATCTAAAATTTCTTGGACAGAACGACATGAGGCTCTTTGCATGTCGTTCTGTCCAAAGCCCAATTAGTATCCATTCGCAATAGAATGATCCACAACAACCCGATCCGTATCACCACCACCAAAAAACGTAGAACGTCTAGCCGCATTAAACACAGTACTCGTAACCGCCACGACACCAAGAATAATAACGAGAGCCAGCAATACTTTGGCCACGACAGGTAATACAAACAGAGCTAAAAAAGCAACAGACGCACCAACAAGGAAAATCCCGGCAAGACTAGCACCGAAACAGGAAAAGTGGGGTCTGTTATATCCCCAGGGATAGCGGGGTCTATTCAGAACAAGAGTAGGCTGATATGATGGTTGGTCATAAGCCCATGAGGGCGTGCCTGGGTAAACGACTATAGAAGGAGCTTGTGAGTTCCTATGAACGTCTATATAATTACCTGGTGACCGATTAGGTCCAACAACGTCTATGTGGTTACCCTGCGGGCGATCATGTTCATGAACGCGATGTGTTCTCTCATGTCCAGAAACGCTCCCTTGCCATTGTCCCAACACGTCCACACGAGCATGTGCCATAGCAACCTCCAATTCAATAGTACTATTAATCTTTTGTTAGCCCCAGTTCAGTAGTAACCAGTAAAAAAAAACTCCGAACTGGGGGGGGTGTTATGTTCTCAATAAAATCTAGTGGACGAATTCTAATTCATTAAAACATGGGTTGCAACCACTCGCACGTCATCCGGTGCGCTACAATACAGTGGCAGCAATTCTGGGTGAACGATAAGGCCCTCTGTTCTAGGGCTATGTAGCGTTTTAATAAAATTATTTTTCGCAAAATATCACTGAATTCGTAGGGTGAGCAAAGGAGCTTGCGACGTGCCCACCAGCAGTGGTACAAC
>JAUYQG010000147.1 GCA_030695645.1 Legionellaceae bacterium | reverse complement strand
TTTAGTCCGGTTTTTTAACACATATTTGAAAGAACAAGAGAACTCAGCCTTTAACAAATGTTCTCCTTTACACAAGAATACCTATATAAAGTGTGGACCAGCTCGTGTTTAATCTAGCTCAAACTATGAGTGATATGAAGCAGTTTAATCTTAGAATGATAAAGTTATCAACCCTTCATTGCTATACCACGAATACTGGGACGCACAATCGTAGGAACACCGCGCATGCTTTGACGTTCAATCTCTAAGATATTAAATCCCGCTTCTGCAATGGCATTTTCAGTATGGCGCGTGATATGACAACCTGCTGCGATGCATTTCCACAAAAAAGCAAAACGACGTTGCCATTTGTATCGTGTCATATTATTGGTTGCTGCAACATGCTCAATGAAAAAAAGTTTACCCTGGGGTCGCAGGATTCGGTGAATTTCAGATAGTGTTTTTTCTAAATGATTAACCGAACACAGCACTAGTGTGCATACAACCGCATCAAAACTAGCATCTGGTAATGAAATACATTCAGCCTTGTCATTTAATAGCTCAATATTGGCATGTTTACCGCTCGATAGTTTGGTCTGCAGTTTTTTACGCATATGAACGCTGGGCTCAATTAGTACTAAACGTTTGACAGTATCAGGATAAAATTCAAGATTAGCCCCTGTGCCGCAGCCCAATTCTAAAACATCACCCGATGCGTTTTGTAACAATTGTTGACGCCAGTCTCTTAATCCTCTATCTTCGGCATCCTGCATGATGTTGTCATAAATCTTCGCCATCAACCATTGACACATATATCCGCCTTTTTTATAGTGCAAAAGTTAATTGTGACTTATTTTGTAGGGCTGATGATGTTACGATCAACTCCCCGTCTGAATTCATTTCAAACTCTGGAAGTTTATTATGCAGGTCATAATATTCAACAATAGGTGACAATAATTCTTCAAAAGCAATTTTTCTAAAAGAAAGTGGCGTTGTAGCCGATACCTGTTTCGCTTCAACAGCTGCTGTATATGTTTGCATCGCATTCGATTCAATTTGTGTAAATATAGTCAATGCATCGGCTACGGGGCGGCCTATGTCCAAAAGAGTTACTAACACAGTTGGTTTGAATGAAGGTGTGACTTTGGTTTCTGTTAATTGTCTAACAAATATAGCTTGGCGCTCTAGCTGCTCGTGTTCAGGCAAGCTGGAAAACCAAGTTTGAATTTCACGCCCTACGCCTGGAGTATATTGCCTCATAAGTGCGGCGAAATATGCAATATAACGATTACTTACGTTCAATTGCTTTGCTCTAAATAGTAAATATTGATCTAAAACTTGATGTTGTGGATTCAGCCACAACTGATCTAGTTCTAATTTCAATGCAAAAATGCAATCTGCAACTGGTTCTGTAAGATAAACAGAACCTTTGGGGTTTACGGCTCCATCTAAGCCGGTAATATTAATGATCCAACGCGCAAACCAAAGATTAAATTGCTCAAAGCTGATATGCCTGGTTCGAATGCCCTCGGCAATACTTGAGACCATATTATATCCGCCTTCCATATCCAACATTTGCCTAGCATGAGCATTTTTATAGAACGCATAAGGTAATAAATTTCTTTCTTCTTCATTTAATAAATGGCAAATTGGAAATACGTTGGCATGTTTGGTTACCATATGTGTAATAAACTGTTCGCTATCGGCTGGTAATGCATCTCGTTGTTCTACGGGTACTGCCGCGATGGCTTGATCGGATTTTGTGATAAAACAGGTTGCCATGAGGCATTGGCGTGATGCAGGTGATAATGCTTGAATAAACGCGGATAAGCGATTGAAGTTTACTTCACTTAAAACGTTATCTCTGCGTTGTGCCTGGATGAACAAGGCATATGATGCGGTTCCACCCATTTCTAGGAGTGTTAAACAATATAGCCGAGATAAGATGCGTTTTACTTCTATATTCACAGGCCCTTTCTTTGTTTGAACATTTGATTGGCTGGTATTGACGGAGTTAGTTTGTAACCATAGGAGTTGCTCCATCATTTTGGAGTTGAGTGATAAGTCAGGATAATGAGTATCAGCAAATTCTTGTACTATTTCTAAAGAAGATGATATATGCGAGGTTGACACTTCGGCTTTAAAAAACATGTTGTTGATCCTCATTTGGAAATTAATTGCCCATTATTTTATCATAAATTTTATTAAATAGATTGATAATCTTCGAGGACTATCGGAGCAATTTGGCCGTGCCACCAATTAACAGACCCTATTATTATAATACAATCCTTATGATGCGAATCCTATTATTTCACACAATAAACAAACATCTTCATGTATGCTATAGTTATTCACAAACATGACCATCAATTAAAACGCATTATGAACCCCATTTTATTCAATCTACCGATGCCCATTCAAACAGAGCGACTGTTGATCCGTCCTCCTGAATTAGGTGATGGCAGCATTATTAATAGAGCTATTGTTGAATCATATGATGTGTTAAAACTCATGATGCCTTGGGCACAAACCATACCCAGCGTTGATGAGTCAGAAGAATTTGTAAGACAAGCGGCAGCGAACTGGATTTTAAAGAAAAATGAAGAACCTTATTTAAATTTATGGATTTTTCGACGAGACACCATGCAATTTATTGGCGGCACTGGTTTGCATCATATAAACTGGGACATTCCTGCTTTTGAATCTGGATATTGGCTGCATGCCAAACATCATAACCAAGGGTTCGCAACAGAAGCCATCAACGCGTTAACTCAATATGTTTTTCAAGAGTTACAAGCTAAACGTCTTGAAATACGTTGTGATATCAACAATATTCGCAGTAAAAAAATACCAGAACGCTTAGGCTTTGAATTAGAGGCAACTTTGAAAAATAATCGCCAAAATCCACAGACAAAAAAACCAAGTGACACCTTAGTTTATGCGCGATTTAATGCAGACAATCTACCAAACTTATCGGTTACTTGGGGCGCCATTACGTGACGTGTATAAGGATTAATTTATGAATACTCAAAAACTGTTAGCATGAAAAAAAACATACAAATTCAACACATCCTCACGGAATTAAAAGATGATATTAACGCATTACTTGGATTTCACGAGGACATACCTCGTATTAACTATGGACCATGCGCTGTATTCGCTAAACTTTTCTATGATGCATGGAATGCCCGATTTACCGATAAAGTGCACATCTGTTTTGTCATGACCCTTGACCGTGAAGAGTGCGATCATGTTGTGGTAAAACTTCCTTGGGGTGAATTCTACGACGGAGGAATTGGATTACATACCGATGCATCAGCCAATCAAAAATTTCTAATCGATGAAATGTTGGTTTACGATCATGATAAATTAGAGCAATTGTCCTATGGCCTTGATCGAACTTATCCACGATTTTGTCCTGATTTTGATAAAAATGTCGTTGATGATTTGATTAATCAATACCTAGACCAGATTAAAAATCTGCTAGCAATCCATTTTTTAGAGAAAGAAATGAACCAAGTCACAGTTTATCACAATGCAAGATGCTCAAAATCAAGACAAACATTGGAGATACTGCAAAGCCATGGGATCACTCCCATCATCATCGAGTATCTTAAAACACCCCTGAACCTAGAACAAATAACTCAACTGCGATCTCATTTTGATTTAAAAGATTTCGTGCGCAGTAACGAGCCTGTTTTCAAAGAACTCAACCTGACACTCGCCAATGAAAACAAGGTATTACAAGCGATGGTGGAAGAACCCATTTTAATGCAGCGCCCTATTGTCACATGCGGTGACAAATCGATCATCGCCAGACCGCCTGAGAAGGTATTGTCGTTATTATCAGAAAAGCAAGCTCCCTTTCTCTAATGTTCCAGTAAACGTTTCATCAGGACGCGATTGTTGATCACTAAAAAGATCGTGATAACCACAATGAGCATGAAACTTGAGAGAATAATTCCAATATTTTGAAATGTTCCACTGTAGTAAAACCCAGCCAGTTGAAGACTGAGCGCACAGAGTATCAGTCGACCTCCTTGGAGAACTGCCGAGACTCGTCCTTTGGCTTGCGGCATGAAATTCAGGCACAGTGTGTGGAGTATCGCTGATGGGATAATTTGACCGATAATAAAAGGAAGGAATGCCACGGTAATCAGCAATGGATTATGGCTATTTTGTACAGTGATCCATGCAATACTAATCAACCCACCGAGAAAAATATAACCTGAAACATACAACATCTTTTTTTGATCGAACTTATTGAGAATAAAACCAAAAGCAATGCTCCCTAATCCAAAGGTTAATGCTAATGCTCCTTGATAATAACCAAAATGTGAGAGGCTTACATGTAAATCTTTTATGTAGAGGAGTGGGGACATCCCAACAAAAACCCAGTAGGGCACAAAATTCATGATGATAAAGGTTAACAATAGTACTAGTGGTCTTGATTGGAATAGAGGGATATAGCCTCGCCATGATAGTGTTTCTTTGGTTTCAGGACGTTTATAGCTAGGAATAAACAGTAATGTGAACATGAAAGTAAAGAGGCCTAATAATAAAAGTATTAAAAAATTACCTTGCCAATGGAAATATAAGGTGATGTAACTCCCAATAACAGGAGCGCCTCCCGCAGCGGCATTCATTAAGCCGTTTAACATGGCCATCAGGTATTGTTGCTGTTTGAGTGGATAAGCATCTGCAATGATTAAAAAGCTCAAAATAGCGGGTGCCGCAATACCTATACCTTGAAGAAATCGGCCTAGAATCAGAAATAAATAAGTGGAGCCCCATAAACAAAAAATACTGCCGATTATGAAGATTAGAATCCCTAACGTTATGATGGGTTTGCGACCGTAGCGATCGGCAAGGCTACCGACAAAAAATAAACTTAAGCAAAATCCAATAAAATTAATGGACAATAATGTTTCGACTAAAAAGGGTGATAAATTGAATTGGGTTTGCAGTTCAGGAAAACTTGGTACAAACAGGTCGAATTCCATCCCGGCAAGTAGATCCATCAAAATGACAGCGATTAAAAGCATCATCTTAGAAACGTTTGGCTTCATTATCTTGTTCCTTCGATGATTTTTTCAATTAACCGTTTCAATGACGCCATATCATTGGTATTAGAGAGTGCGTGTTCAAACAAATTTAATACATCAGGGTCGTGCTTGGTTAGATATTGAAATGCTTTTTTAGGACCAAGATAACGCAATTGTTTGAATGCAAAGTAATCTTCTAAAATCGTAAAAATAATCCAAATATGCCGATACTTGCCTTCCAAGTCACCAACTTCCGCACGCGCAAGCATTTTTTGATACCATGTTTTTCGCGCTTGAATTTCATCAACAGTGATGGATAAAGGTTCTTGTTCTATCGTTTTTAACGTTTCAATCAGGCGCTTTCCAATATCATTGTGGTCAATGATTACAATGCCATCACTCATTTGGAGATGCGTTTCATTTGGTACTGCTATATCGCTTTCAGGGAAAATAAAAATATCATGAAAAACCTGATGTTTTTCATCAAAGCGAGCAATCCATTTTTTCTCACCAGTTGATGTAATACCAGCAACATCATAATCGCTGGTTGGTTTAAAATCTCCTCGAGCTCTTGAACCGTAAAGTATAATGGTGTGACAATGATAGATGCTTTGCAATTCTTCAACGATAGAGCCGAGGACTATGTCATTTTGCCAAGATGTTTTCATGAGCATCCACTCTATTTATTGGTTATGAAATCTATTATATCTTTGATCGCGTTATTTAAATCGTTTTGATGATCATTAATGATTTGAATATCGGCAGTTCTTCCACTGGGTTCAATTATATTGATATAGGCTGGTCGAAGATACAAATGATCTAAATGTGCCATGCTTTCTTTTGTTTGCCCCCGTTCTTTTAAGTCACGCATTATGCGTCTTGCAATGGTTTCCTCATAATGGGATTGTTTAATATAAACACCAATTTGCGATAGTTTGGTTTTGAATACGTTCTTAAATTCCGGCATGATGTTGGCAAAGTGTAAAATAAATGTTCCCTCAACAATTAAAAATTGAGCTGGAAACACTTTTTTTATTGTTGTTCGTTTGCAAGTCTTAAAGCTGTACTCTGGTTTAACGATTTCTTTTCCATTATTTAGCGCTAAGATCTGACTCGCTAATAATGATAAGTCGCGTAAATTGAGTTGCGTGAAATCCGTAGTCGTTTTGTAATCAACTAAGTCACGATTTTCAGGTATTTCTTTAAAGTAATCATCCAGATGCAATATTTCACATGTCTTTTCTAATTTTTCAAAGTGTGATTTGAGTAAATTAGATAAAATAGTTTTTCCACAGCCAGAGGCGCCTGAAATAAAAATAACTATCATAACGATCACTGACTCCAGTATTGCTAGATCTTTTTTAAATAAATAGCATAGAAAGCGGTGGCTAATAATGCAATGATGCAACTGAGCGCGATAGGTAAAACAACAGATAAAACAAGTAAGAATCCACCTACCAAGCAAATCAAGCCATTTCCAAACATTCTTAAGCTTAGCTCAGCTCCCATGACTTCACCTCGTGCTGATGGTTCCGATGCATTTAAGATAGATATTGTCATGTTAATAATGGCGGTTGTGATGCTTAATCCAAGTATGCCAAAGAGCAAAAACATAAAAATGGGTGATTGAAATATTACCATAAGTCCTAAAGCAATACTTGTTATCAGCATTGAAAATAATGTAACGCGCTGAATGGAAAAATAACGTGATAAATAATGTGGAAGCCATATTGAACCAAGCGCTAAGGCCAATGACAAAACAGAGGTATAACTTGCAATCTCAGCTGGCGACATCGACCATTTCCCCGCTAAATATACGGGTCCAAAATCATAAAAAACGTCGATAGAAAATGCAAAAACGGTGCAAGTTATGATCAAATACTTTATCGACATGTTTTTACTAAAAAGCTGCTGAAATTGTTTAATAAGATTAAGTTCTTCCCAGATAGAAAACTTACGACAGAGCGGTTGTATTCTTTTACTGGGAATACTCAAGATTGCTAAAGTAAAAGCGAAGATACAGAGTAAAGCAGCAAGTAAAAAAGGGAGTGGATAAGAAAACCAATCAAAGATGTGCTTGTCTGAAAAAATACCGCCTATTACTGGCCCAATAATATATCCAACTGCGCAAGCACTTTGTAGTTTGCCAATACCTTTATATTGATTAACGCTTTTTATTTCAGAAACCATCGCTCTTGTTATAGCAAGATTGCCCTCCATTGCTCCAACTAAAAATCGACTGGCTAATAGTAACCATAGACAACTATATTGCAGAGTAATAGCTGTAATAAGGTAGCCTATTGCCCCACCCACTAAACTAAAGACCAAGATTTTTTTACGACCATAATAATCTGAAAAGCGACCAAGAATGGGCGAGCCGATAAACTGGCCTAAGGGATAAGCGGCTAATGTGAACCCTAGTAATATCCGCCTTGTGCTTTCCAGCCAATCAGCGGGAATGATTGAGCTGTCTGTCGGATGTAAAAATAAGGGAGGGAAAATAGGGTATGGAATAGAGGTTCCGACAAAGCGAATAAATACAATAAATAGAATCACCCATAGCTGGAGTTTATCGGTATCATATTTACGATCGAATTTTTTTATAGTTATCTCCGATACCAAAAATATTATTCCCTTTGGAAGGTAAATTAATTTATTATCGTTGCATTGGTTTGTAAAATCAAGTTGTACCTATATAGATCAACTGCATCAAATAATAGCAGTAATAATCTTAAATTATCCCCTTGTTACACTTTACGAATAACACGAAACGTGTTATTGTTTAAAGCATATCGTTATGTATGATTGAATTTAATATATAGGGGAGTCGGCTGTGGAAAAAAAAGTATTTAAAGAAATTGAGGCAGCAAGTTATATATGCATGAGTCGTTCTTTTCTTTCTCAGGATAGGATGAATGGAACATTAAAAAATCGAACTCCGGGACCTAAATATATTAAAATCGGTCGATCGATTCGATATTTAAAAGATGATCTGGATTCATGGTTGGATTATCATCGTCAAAAATAGTTTTACCTATAATACTCATCGATAAGATCTCGTGAAAAAGTTTCTTAAGTCCAGCGCTCTTAATACAATTTTTAGAAGGGTTCATATGGGCTCTAATAAGATGGTCCAAAATTTATTTTCGATTTGAATCCATTCGCATAATGTCTATCAACATAAATCTGACAATTGGTATTTCATAGCTAATTATCCGTTCAATTTTTTTTGAACAAGTATTTATAGCGTGACATTAAGAAACATGGGAGCTCATTCAATTTGCACTCCGTCAGCACTCTATAAAACATACTTGGTTCGGATTAATTTCAGCAACCCATTGATTTTATTGGTGTCCCAGGCAGGATTCGAACCTGCGACCTGCCCCTTAGGAGGGGGCCGCGCTATCCAGCTGCGCCACTGGGACTTGTGGTGGCAAGTTTAGCGTTATCGCTTGGAAATGACAAATAAATATCTACATATCAACGTAATTGGGTCCGCCTCCGCCTTCAGGGGCGGTCCATAGGATGTTTTGACTGGGATCTTTGATGTCGCACGTTTTACAGTGTAAGCAGTTTTGTGCGTTAATTTGTAGTTTTGGTCCGTTTTTATCTTCAATTATTTCGTATACTCCTGCTGGGCAGTAGCGTGTTTCTGGTGAGCCGTATTGTTGATAGTTCACGGTAATGGCTAATGACTTATCCCTTAGTTTGAGGTGGCAGGGTTGGTTTTCATCGTGATAGGTGTTGGATAAATAAACGGAAGACAGTAGGTCGTAACTTAATGTTCCATCGGGTTTCGGATAGTCTATTGGCTTCGCTCGAGTGATCAATTTTAAACTCAAATGATCGGCATGATTGGGTAGTGTCCAAGGCGATTTGCCGCGAGTAACGTAGGTTTCAAATGCTGCCAAAGCGAGCCCTGTAAATAATCCGAATCGAAAACCAGGGCGTATATTGCGTACTTTATATAACTCATCTGCCAACCACGAACCCTTTATTTTTTCTGAATAAGCAACGTTCTCAACGATGGTTTCCTCATTCGCTTTCAAAAAATCAAAACAAGTTTCTGCCGCAATTAAGCCGGACTGCATAGCAGTATGAATACCCTTGATTTTAGGAACGTTTAAAAATCCAGCGCCATCACCAATCAGTATACCACCAGGAAAACTGAGTTTGGGTATGGATTGCCATCCACCCTCATTTAATGCGCGAGCACCATAAGAGAGACGATCGCCATCGATTAAGAGCTTACGAAGCATGGGGTGAGTTTTAAATCGTTGAAACTCAGCAAATGGATTTAACCATGGGTTTTTGTAATCTAAACCAATCACTAATCCAATCGCAACGCGATTTTCAGATAAATGATAAATAAATGAACCACCATAGGTGGCTTGATTCAGTGGCCAACCCACTGTGTGGATAACCTCACCACGTCTGTGTTTGTTTTCAGGAACCTGCCAAATTTCCTTAAGACCTAATGCGTACGTTTGTGGCTGACAATGTTCACGTAATTTAAATTTATGCATTAACTGTTGACTTAATTGCCCTCGGCAGCCTTCGGCAAATAAGGATTGTTTCGCATGCAAATGCATGCCAGGTTGATAATTTACTGTTTTATGTCCGTTTTTATCAATTCCGACATCCCCAGTAGAGACACCAATTACTGTGTGTTCATCATTATAAAGCACTTCTGATGCTGCGAATCCTGGATATATCTCACATCCTAATTGTTCCGCTTGTGCCGCAAGAAATTTACATAGCTCACCTAAACTGATGATGTAGTTACCTTGATTAGACATGGGTTTTGGAGTGGGGAGCCGGTACGATCGTTTACTGGATAAATAGTAAAAAGAATCATGAGTTACCGGCGTATCAAGAGGAGCTTTTTCCCAGCTATCGGGTAGTAAAGCTTGTAGTGTACGAGGCTCAAGGACCGCTCCTGAAAGGATGTGAGCACCGATTTGCGCTCCTTTTTCAAGAATGCAAATACTGATATCTTGTTGTTGTTCGCGAGCTAATTGTTTTAAACGTATAGCTGCCGTTAATCCAGATGGACCACCGCCGACAATGACAACGTCATACTTCATGATTTCATGTTCCACAAAATCTCCTTCCACCGATGTGATTTTGAGCTTTAGCATCCCATCTAACGCGTGTTTTGTCCAGGTTTGATTGATTTGGACTTTGGACGGAATTGCATGCAAAAAAACGCATGCAATTCCGTCCAAATAATTTCAGATCTGTGAAATTTACAGACATATATTACTAGGTGAAATCGATCTATTTTATGAAAACAGTTGCATATAGTGTAATTAATGAACTGGTTGAGAGTAATGGATCTCTAGTTTCTTGGACAGAAAGACATGAGGCTTTTTTCATGTCTTTTTGTCCAAAGTCCAATTGCTACGGAGTGAGTACTTAAGTAATTTGACGAGCTACCCGGGTAATGTGTTAATCTTGTCGTCCCGAACGCATCGGTTTTTCGGGACAAAAGCTTCTTGTGTTTTTCATTGATTAAGGAATATCATGCTGAAAAAAATTAAATTAGGCATGCTTGCTGTTATTGTATTAACAATCAGTGCATGTGGTTCAACGTCTGTGCGCGAAAGTACTGGGCAGTATCTCGATAGTATGGCTGTTACAACGAAAGTGAAGGCAAGACTCGTGGATGCGCTAGGTTCAAAGGCACTTGCTATTAAAGTCAAAACATATAAAGACGAAGTGCAGTTAAGTGGTTTTGTTAATTCAAATAACATTAAAAATCAAGCTGGCATTATTGCGGATAATACCGTTGGGGTCGAAAGCGTTCGTAATGATCTGATTGTTAAATCAAGGATGTAATTTATGTTGGGTAATAATACGATTGAGGCGTTTGATCCGGATTTATGGCGAGCATTAGAAGGGGAGGCTCGTCGTCAAGAAGATCACATCGAACTGATTGCGTCAGAAAATTACGTGAGTCCTTGCGTGTTGCAAGCACAAGGTTCAGTGTTGACTAATAAATACGCCGAAGGTTATCCCGGAAAACGCTATTATGGTGGATGTGAATTCGTTGACATTGCCGAAGAATTGGCCATTTCGCGCGCCAAGCAATTGTTTCATGCCGATTATGTTAATGTGCAACCGCATTCAGGATCACAAGCCAATGCTGCGGCCATGATGGCGTTATTGAATCCTGGGGATTTGATTTTAGGCTTAGCATTGCCGCATGGTGGTCATTTAACACACGGCTCCTCGGTGAATTTTTCCGGAAAATTATATCAATCCGTCCAATATGGTTTGAATGAAAAAACAGGCTTCATTGATTACGATGCGATGGAGAAGCAAGCGTTGTTGCATCGACCTAAATTGATTATTGCTGGATTTTCAGCTTACTCACAGCACGTTGATTGGGCTAGGTTTCGAGCGGTTGCCGATAAAATTGGTGCCTATTTAATGGCTGATATGGCGCACGTTGCCGGGTTAGTAGCAGTCGGTTTATCGCCATCCCCGATCCCTTATGCCGATGTCGTGACGACAACAACGCATAAAACATTACGTGGCCCGCGAGGCGGCATGATTTTGGCCAAGGCCAATGAAGTCATTGAAAAAAAATTAAATTCGGCCGTGTTTCCTGGGACGCAAGGTGGTCCCTTGATGCATGCGATTGCGGCCAAAGCCGTTGCTTTTTTGGAAGCATTAAAGCCTGAATTTACGACCTATCAGCAGCACGTATTGGTTAATGCGAAAACGATGGCAAAGGTATTGATGGAACGTGGGTATCGTATTGTTTCCGGTGGTACTGAAAATCATCTGATGTTGGTTGATTTGATTGATAAAAATCTCACGGGTAAAGAAGCCGATGCCGCATTAAGTCGAGCGAATATCACCGTAAATAAAAATGCGGTGCCCAATGATCCACGTTCACCATTTGTAACCAGTGGTTTGCGACTTGGTACGCCGGCCGTGACTACACGAGGATTTAAAGCACCAGAAATCATTCAGTTGACGCATTGGATAGCTGATGTTTTAGATCATCATCAGGATGAAAAAACGATAGAGCGTGTGAAAACGCATGTTTTGCAATTATGTCGTGATTTTCCTGTTTATCGCTCGATAGACTTATAATTATGTATTGCCCATTTTGTCATGCGAATGATACAAAAGTAATTGATTCGCGGTTGATCGCTGAAGGCGCACAAGTGCGCAGGCGGAGGCAGTGTTTGCTGTGCCATGAACGTTTTACGACGTTTGAGTCAGCCGAATTGATTATGCCGATGATTATTAAACGAGATGGTCGCCGAGAATTATTTCGGATCGAAAATATGCGTGCCGGGATGCTACGTGCTTTAGAAAAACGTCCTGTCGGTGCTGATGCATTGGAAGAGGCGATTGTTGCAATTATGCAGAAAATAAGACGCACCGGTGAGCGAGAAATTGATTCACGTCAGGTTGGTGAGTGGGTTATGGAGCAATTGTATCGTTTGGATCATATTGCTTATGTTCGCTTTGCCTCGGTGTATAAACGGTTTCAAGACGTCAGTGAGTTTCGACAGGCGCTTGATCAAATGAATGATGAAGAATAGGTTACATGTGACGAATCAATCCATTAGCGGTAAACGACGAGCAAGAAAACTTGCATTACAATCACTCTATCAATGGCTTATGTCCGATGCGGATCTCTTTGAGATTGAAGCACAATTTCGTGTGGCGAATAACATGGATAAAGTGGATGTGGCCTATTACACTCGCTTGTTGCATGGCGTGCCAGCACGTTTGAATGAGTTGGAGTCGGCTTTCACCCCTTTGTTGGATAGGCCGATCGACACGCTCAATCCCATTGAATTAACTATTTTACGCCTGTGTACGTTTGAGTTATTTGATTGTATTGAAATACCATATCGCGTTATCCTGGATGAGTCCGTATCACTTGCTAAAGAGTTTGGATCACAAGACGGACATCGTTATGTGAATGGCGTGTTGCATAATTTAGCGCAGACGGTTAGGAAGGTTGAAGTTAATATTTGGACTTTGGACAAAAAGACATGAAAAGAGCCTCATGTCGTTCTGTCCAAGAAATCTCAGATCTATCCCTCATAATTAGATCATTAATTGTCCTGATTGTAAATGTTTCTACAAAACGAGCCGATTGTCGTAGATATTATTGGCTTATAAATATGTCAGATCTAAACTTATTTGGACAGAATGGCATGCGTCTTTTTGCATG
>JAUYQG010000143.1 GCA_030695645.1 Legionellaceae bacterium | reverse complement strand
CAACGCAGTATGCATGCTCACACGAGCGATATTATCGTTAATCTGACTTTAAGAATAGCAAAATTGTGCGAAAGAATAGTTTATAAAGAGGCTGAAACACGCTACAGCATTGGCCTTATCTATTTACCCAGAATTGCTGGGGCTGTTGACAGACCCTAATAGATAGCAGATTTCTCTTTGGGTCTTTGTAAACCACAAATCTCAGACACACCACCATTGTTACAGATAATAAGACCTTTCCCCTCATCAATTTTTAAAACGCCGCCCTGCCATAAACAACACCCTGCTATTTTCTGTAAATCCATGACGGCATGTCGTGTGCAATAACAAACCGAGTAGTCGCCATTATTACAGACATAACGCCCAGCCGATGAGTCGCAGTAACGAATACCGCCTGCTTTTTC
This sequence comes from Legionellaceae bacterium, assembly GCA_030695645.1. Taxonomy (GTDB): domain Bacteria; phylum Pseudomonadota; class Gammaproteobacteria; order Legionellales; family Legionellaceae; genus JAUYQG01. Next base: position 7,417 of record JAUYQG010000143.1, on the reverse strand, counting down.
ACAACAGTTATTACACTCGGCATAGGCAAATGGTATTGGTCCGCCAAGGAGTAGTACGCTTGCAAACAAAGTACCCTTGAATGTGTTCATAATGTTTGGCTCGTGATATTTAGTGTCTTATGATAAGCATAGTCTATTTTTAAAAAAACCGTAATTATTCCACCAAGAGCGTCTCAGGTTCAAGCTCAATCTCAGCCCCCTCAAGTTGTACCGATTCAATTCGTTGAAAACGCTGTGTGATTTTTTTAGCGGACGTATTCACCTCATTAACATCGTGATGTGCTAAATCAATGTGCTTCGTCAGTTTATCCATTCGTTTTTCGAAACGTTGAAAATCATCAGCCAGCGAATGCAAATGTTTTTGAATAATGTGCACTTGCTTTCGTGTTGCATCATCCTTAAGTACCGCTTTTGCAGTGGTCAAGACGGCCATTAATGTACTGGGTGAAACAAGCCATACTTTCAGGCGCTGTGACATGGCGATGACTTCAGGATAGTTAGAATGTACTTCAGCAAAAATGGATTCCGCAGGGATAAACATGATGGCGCCATCGGTGGTCTCATTAGGTATAATGTATTTTTCAGCAATATCTTTAATATGCTTTTGTAGATCTTGACGGAATTGTTGTTGTAGCGATTTACGCTCATTGGAATTGGCGTCGGTGTTCATTAATTTTTGATACGTTTCCAATGGAAATTTAGCATCAATAACCAAATTTCCAGTAGGTTCTGGTAAAAATAAAATGCAGTCAGCTCGCTTTTGGTTGCTCAGTGTGTGCTGCAAACTGTAATGGGCACTGGGTAATACGTTGGCAATGAGCGAAGCTAATTGTACTTCCCCAAAAGCACCACGCGCTCGTTTATCCACAAGAATATCTTGTAAACTGACGACGTGCTGCGATAATTCAGTAATTTTTTTCTGCGCCTCATCAATGATAGTAAGACGTTTAACGACATCGATAAATGTTGATGATGTTTTTTCAAACCCTTCTGTTAAGCGATGATTAACCTGATGAGTAAGAGCTTGCAGATGGTTACGAATTTCTTCGGTTAACGATTGCAAATGAGTTGTCAATGAACTAGCGTGCTGTTGAAAACTATGATTGATTTGTTCACGGACATCGGTCATTTGTCGTTGAATGGTATCGACGATCAGCGGTTGATTCGATAGATGACTTTGAGTTATTTTTTCATAAATAGTATGTTGACCGGTTTGAATCAATTGCTGTAAGTCCAGATGCAACTGATGCAGTTGGGTAGTAACGGTCAATTGTGATTTATCATGATATTGTTCAGCAGTGCTTTGCAAATGACGTTGTTGTCGTTTCATACGAAACAATAATCCTATTTGCAGGGCCGCAAGAAAAATCATACCGATCAGTAGGGAGGCGGCGATTATGTCGGTTTTAATAATGCTCATGTTGATCATGTCTATGCCGATTTAGGTGTTATGTAAGCAATTCCCGCTTTAAAAACCAATAACTAGCAGTTACTATTTTAAGCAGGGTTTATGGTTTATAAGGTACCTTATTTGGCGACATTTTGATAGACTTTACTAATTTTAAATGGATTAACCACATCATGCCTTATGATCATCTTTTAAAACAAATCAATAGTTTACGCGAACAAATAAGACGTTATGATCATCACTATTATGGGCTGGATCATCCGTTAGTTCCCGATGCGGAATATGACCGATGTTTTAAACAGCTGCAAAACATCGAGTTACAACACCCTGAGTATCTTACGATGGATTCACCCACGCAACGCGTAGGTGCCCCGATTGCAAGTGAATTGCAACCCGCTGAACATCGTATACCCATGTTGTCACTGAGTAATGTGTTTTCTGAAATGGAGTTGCAGAGCTTTATTCGTCGTGTCGCAGATAAATTACAGTGTGATGAGTCCGAGCTATTATTTACGTGCGAACCAAAGTTGGATGGCTTGGCGGTGAATTTAACTTATGAGGCAGGAATCTTAACCCATGCGGCAACCCGTGGAGATGGAGCTGTAGGTGAGAACATCACAAATAACATCAAAACAATCGCAGCAGTTCCTTTATCCTTACTAACAAAATCTCCCCCAAGCGTTATCGAAGTACGTGGTGAAGTGTATATGTCTAAAACCGGTTTTGATGCGTTGAATGCTAACGCACGTTTGCATGATGAAAAACTATTTTCTAACCCAAGAAATGCCGCAGCAGGAAGTTTACGACAATTAAATCCAGCTATTACAGCACAACGTCCTTTGAGTATTTGTTGCTATGGAATTGGTGCTTGTGAGGGGATCGATTTGCCGGATAGTCATATGGAGCAGTTGGCATTATTACAACGCTTAGGTTTTCGAATTTCATCTGAAAACCAATTGAAACGCGGTTTGTCGGGGTGCTTGGAGTATTTTACTGCGATGGGGTTAAAGCGAGCAGCACTACCTTTTGAGATTGATGGTGTGGTTTATAAAATCGATAGCAGTGCTTTGCAGAAAAAGCTTGGATTTGTGTCTCGCGCGCCACGCTTTGCTTGTGCGCATAAATTTCCGGCGCTGGAAGAAATGACGACCATTTTAGCGGTGGATTTTCAAGTAGGTCGAACGGGTGCCTTAACCCCCGTAGCACGTTTGGAGCCAGTTAGTGTGGCTGGGGTCACAGTGAGTAATGCCACGTTACATAACATGGACGAAATCACCAGAAAAGATATTCGTATTGGTGATGTTGTCATCATTCGTCGGGCTGGTGATGTGATTCCTGAAGTGGTATCCGTTGTTGTGGAAAAGCGATCGACCGATACATCCCCAATCCAACTACCTCATAACTGTCCAATTTGTGGTTCGGATGTTGTGAAAGAAGCGGGTGAGGCTGTCGCGCGCTGTACGGGAGGATTGTTTTGTAAAGCTCAATTGAAACGAATTGCTTGGCATTTTGCATCACGTAAAGCAATGGCTATAGATGGTTTGGGTCCGGCGTTGATTGATCAACTGGTTGATTTTGGGATGTTACATGATGTGTCCGATTTATATGGTTTGGATGTGATAACATTATCACGTTTGCCAAGAATGGGTGATAAATCAGCGGAAAATATCGTGACGTCCATAGAGCAGAGTAAAAAAACCACGTTTCAACGTTTTATTTATGCATTAGGCATTCGTGAAATAGGTGAAGCCAGCGCACGAGTGTTGGCTAATCATTTTGATAATATTGAGTCACTTGAGACAGCAACTCAGGAAGACTTAACGGCATTGCCTGATATTGGACCCGTTGGAGCAGATTATGTGCTTCATTTTTTTTCAGAGCAACATAATCGAGATGTGATAGCTAAGTTGCTAGGATTTGGTGTACATTGGCCTGTCCATGTTAAGGCTCTTAGCGATCAAGATCATCCTTTCTATAATAAGACGGTTGTACTGACCGGAACGTTGAACATGAGTCGTGAAGAAGCCAAAGCAACGCTACGTGCTGTTAGTGCACGAGTAGCGGGAAGTGTTTCAGCTAAAACGGATTATGTGTTGGCTGGACGGGATGCGGGTTCGAAACTAAGTAAAGCACAAGAGCTTGGTGTGCAAATTTTGTCTGAAGATGAGTTTCTTGACTTGATGGGATCCCACTAGTAAAGTGTCAAACTGAAATATTGAGTCTGAAAAGTATATATTCTGTAGGTTGGGCCTTGGCCCAACATGAGATTAATCAATACTTCGTAGATGTTGGGCCAAGGCCCAACCTACTGGTCGGAACGGCGGCCAAGGCCTGAAAATTGAATACAATGGCAGGGGACATAGGTAAACCATGCAACATGATTTTGTACACCTGCATTTACGCACGGAATTTTCTCTCGTTGATGGTTTGGTGCGAATAAAACCACTGATAAGCGCCTTATCGAAGCGAGGTATGCGATCGGTTGGGGTGACTGATTTTTGTAATTTGTTTGCGGCAGTCAAAGTGTATCAAGCAGCCTTGTCTGCTGGAATTAAACCGATTCTGGGTTGTGATGTGCCCATGTATGATCCGAATCGCTCGGAGTCTGTGTATTCGCTTGTTTTATTATGCCAAAACGAGGTGGGTTATCGTAATCTAACTCGCCTAGTTTCTAAAACCTACCAAGAAGGACAAGAGCAAGGTAAATTGCGAGTTCGTCGTGAGTGGCTGGTACAATATTCTGAAGGCCTAATTGTCTTATCCGGTGGACGACACGGTGATATTGGGCAAGCTTTGTTGGCTCAAGACGAACAACTGGCATATCAATTGGCACGTGATTGGTTAACCGTTTTTGGCGATCGGTTTTATCTCGAAATTCAACGGACAGGTCGAGCCGATGAGTCAATCTATAATGAACGAGTGATATCGCTAGCCGATGCGCTAAGTATACCACTGGTAGCCACTAATGATGTGCGTTTCTTAGACGAACATGATTATGAAGCTCATGAGGCTCGTGTTTGTATTCACGAAGGGTATGCGCTAGCCGATGCAAGACGAAGCAAATTATACAGTGCTCAGCAATATTTACGATCGGCACAAGAGATGCACGAGTTATTTTCTGATTTACCTCAGGCATTGCAAAATTCCGTCGAAATTAGCAAGCGTTGCACAGTTAAACTCAATTTGGGTCATAATTACCTACCAAACTTTCCAACGCCTGCAGGCTCGTCGGTGGAGGACTATTTATCCGATCTCGCTCGAGAAGGATTGGAAATTCGACTTCAGCAGTTATTTTCAGCACAAGATATACAAGCATTGCGAGAGCAATATGATCAGCGATTACAAATTGAGCTGGATGTTATTAATCCTATGGGTTTTGCTGGGTATTTTTTGATTGTGGCGGATTTTATTCGCTGGGCAAAATCAAATGGTGTACCGGTTGGGCCTGGACGCGGCTCTGGAGCGGGGTCGTTAGTTGCTTATTCCTTATTAATTACGGATCTGGATCCTCTGCAATACGATCTTCTATTTGAACGATTTCTCAATCCAGAGCGTGTTTCCATGCCGGATTTTGATATTGATTTTTGCATGGAGGGGCGCGATCGTGTTATCGAATATGTTGCTGATAAATATGGTCGGCAAAGTGTGTCCCAAATTATCACGTTTGGTACCATGGCGGCGAAGGCGGTAGTTCGAGACGTTGGTCGTGTGTTGGGGCATCCGTATGGTTTTGTCGATAAACTTGCCAAATTAATTCCTTTTGAACTCGGTATTACCCTAGACGATGCTTTGAAGAAAGAAGACGAATTAGCGCGGCGTTATGCTGATGAAGAAGACGTCAAAGAGTTATTTGACTTAGCCTTGAAGCTCGAAGGAGTGACACGTAATGCGGGTAAACATGCGGGTGGTGTTGTTATTGCTCCGTCTGAGTTAACTGATTTTACGGCCATTTATTGCGAAGAGGGCTCCTCACAATTAATGAGTCAATTTGATAAAGACGATGTCGAAGCGGTCGGGTTAGTCAAGTTCGATTTTTTAGGGTTGCGTACGTTGACCATTATTCATTGGGCCCTGATTATTATTAATCGGGAGCGACAATTAGCTGGTTTGGAACCCATTGATATCACGAAAATTCCCATGGACGATGCGGCCAGTTTTACGTTATTGAAATCATGTCAAACAACGGCTGTTTTTCAGTTGGAATCACGCGGGATGAAAGATTTAATTCACCGTTTGCAACCGGACTGTTTTGAAGATGTGATTGCCTTGGTTGCTTTATTTCGTCCTGGTCCGCTGCAGTCGGGAATGGTTGATGATTTCATCGAACGTAAACATGGGCACGCCAAAGTTGAATACCCACACCCAGATTTGGAACCCATTTTAAAACCTACGTACGGCGTTATCTTGTATCAAGAGCAGGTTATGCAAATTGCGCAGGTGTTAGCAAAGTATACATTGGGTGGCGCTGATCTATTACGTCGCGCGATGGGAAAGAAAAAACCAGAAGAAATGGCAAAGCAGCGAACTATTTTTACTGAGGGTGCCAGTGCACGAGGTGTACCCTTACACACATCGACACTTATTTTCGATTTGATGGAAAAATTTGCAGGATATGGGTTTAACAAATCCCATTCCGCAGCCTATGCGCTGATTGCGTATCAAACGGCATGGTTGAAAGCACATTATCCAGCCGCGTTCATGGCGGCTGTTATGTCATCCGATATGGATAATACGGATAAAGTGGTTGGATTCATTCATGAATGTGCCCATATGAAATTAACGGTATTACCTCCGTCCTTGAATTGCTCGCAATACACATTTATCGTGATTGATGAGCGAACGATCGTGTATGGTTTGGGTGCGCTTAAAGGCGTGGGTGAAGCGGCCATTCAATGTATGATTGACGAACGTAATTTACACGGTCCATATACCGGATTATTTGATGTGTGTCAGCGCTTGGATATGCGTAAGGTAAATCGACGAATTTTAGATGCCTTGATAAAAAGTGGTAGCATGGATGACTGGGGTATTGAACGTGCGGCTTTATCGCAGTCTTTAGAGAAGGCTATGCAAATTGGTGCGAAGCATCATCAAAATAAGAGCAGTGGGCAAGGAGATATGTTTTCATTATTTGATGAGCCTGTGTCTGTTGAAACCTATGTTGCTTGCAAAAACTGGTCAGTAAAAGAACGTCTTGCGGGTGAGAAAGAAACGCTGGGTTTGTATCTTACCGGACATCCGAGTGATCCTTATGTGCAGGAATTTAAGTCGTTCATTCAACCCATTGCAACACTTAATCCTCTAAAAACTAAAAAGGCTGTAACGTGTGGATTAGTGACGGGTATTAAGCGTATTCTCACGAAGCGGGGGAAGAAGTTAGCCATAATTCATGTGGAAGATGCGCGAGCAGGTCTTGATGTGATAGCGTTTTCAGAAGTGTTTGAGTCGGTACAAGAACAGGTTATTGTTGGGTCCATGTTGATGGTGGAAGGCGAGCTTGGGCAAGATGATTTTACCGGTGGAACTAAAATTATGGCAAATTTCTTGTATGGTGTTGCGGAGGCACGCATGCGCTTTGCTAAATGTTTAGCTATCACGCTATCATCATCGGATGAACCCATCATGCCAATGTTAAAATCAATATTGAACGCTTATCGAGGAAAATGTGTGGTGCAAATTCGCTACTCTAATCCAGTGGTTAGCGCTACAATGAGCTTGGGGTTGGATTTTTGCATAGCACCTGTTGACGAGTTAATTGAAAAATTAACGGATTTGATTGATATAGATCGGGTTGAGTTGTGTTATTAAGTTCGGGATCCCTTACTGTTTTTATACCTTTGAATGGATTTTAATATGATTATGGGTAATTACTCACTCCGTAGCAAGGAACGGCCATATTTGGCGCATCTTGAACGAAAACGATTTCGAAAAATGCTCATCCCGGCCTTCGCCGGGACAGGCGCAAGCCCATGTATGCTGCGCTTTTTCGAAACCGTTTTCGTTCAACCT
>JAUYQG010000142.1 GCA_030695645.1 Legionellaceae bacterium | reverse complement strand
GAGCGCGTCTTTTTGCGCGAAGGATCTCAGATTGTGCAAAATTCAGGAGATCCTTCGCGCAAAAAGACTGCGCTCAGGATGACGTGCTTGCTTCGTGTTCAGTGAAAACACTAAACTTATCCACAACCTGGGGAGTTACATACATTTATGATTTGCATGATAAAAAAATAAAGTAACTGCTCATGCCCATTCGCCGCTACGCGTCAAACGGGCATGAGCAGTTACTTCTGATATTTGAAAAAATGACACATCAATGCTCAAAAATGATGTCAATAGGTTTGAGAAAAAAATTCTCTCATACCCATTTGGCGCGCAGCGGCATATGGGTATGAGCAGTTACAAAATAACAATAGATAGGGGTAATGATGAGTTAATGACCATAACATTCATGGATTAAAATCGCAAGTCTTCCGAGCGTCAATTTTATCCAAAAAGATATAAAAATCAACACGCAACTCCCATTTGGTTAGAGCAATTCGAGATGCGACTTCCAATTGCGGGTAAGGCATATTTTGTGTATAATTACCCGCCAAGCAAAATGAGGCTCTCAAGGTGGAAGGCAGTATTTAGATTTTATCTGGATAATCGAGGAGTATAAAAGAGTATTATGAATGATTTAAACCTTTACAGAAACATTGGTGTCTTCGCCCACGTAGATGCTGGAAAAACTACTACTACGGAGCGTATTCTGAAGCTCACTGGTAGAATCCACAAAATTGGTGAAGTTCACGAAGGTGAATCAACAACCGATTTCATGGATCAAGAGGCTGAACGTGGTATTACCATCCAATCAGCAGCAGTAAGCTGTTTCTGGAAAGGTACTCGTTTCAACATAATCGATACTCCTGGACACGTTGACTTCACCGTAGAAGTATATCGTTCGTTGAAGGTACTTGATGGCGGTATCGGTGTATTCTGTGGTTCTGGCGGCGTTGAGCCTCAGTCAGAAACCAACTGGCGCTACGCGAACGATTCAAAAGTATCTCGTTTGATTTTTGTAAATAAACTGGATCGTATCGGCGCTGACTTCTTGAAAGTAACCGGACAAGTGAAAAAAGTATTGGGTGCTCACCCATTAATTATGACCTTGCCAATTGGCGTTGAAGATGAGTTTAAAGGTGTTGTCGATTTATTGAGCCGTCAAGCGTACATTTGGGATGAAACTGGCGAGCCAGAAAATTACTTCATTACTGACGTGCCAGCCGATATGGTTGACGACGTTGAAATGTATCGGGATCAATTAATTGAAACGGCACTTGAAATGGATGATGATTTATTGATGGCTTATATGGAAGGTGAGCAACCTTCTCTAGAAGATATCAAGCGCTGCATCCGTAAAGGTACGCTCGAATTAGTCTTCTTCCCAACGTATTGCGGTTCGGCCTTTAAAAATAAAGGGATGCAATTATTACTGGACGCAGTTATTGAATATTTGCCTGCTCCGCACGAAGTTAATCCGCAACCTTTGACGGATGAGGAAGGTAAGCCAAACGGTCAATTCGCTATTGTTTCTCCGGATGAGCCATTTCGCGCCTTGGCATTCAAAATCATGGATGACCGTTTCGGTGCTTTAACATTCGTGCGAATATACTCAGGGAAATTGAATAAGGGTGATAGCATTCTGAACTCCTTTACCGGTAAAACTGAGCGTGTCGGGCGTATGGTCGAGATGCAGGCGAATGAACGTAATGAGTTGAGCAGTGCTGAAGCCGGCGACATTATTGCAATCGTAGGCATGAAAAACGTTCGGACTGGCCATACTCTGTGCGATCCAAAACACGAATGCACACTGGAAGCGATGGTTTTCCCTGAGCCAGTAATCTCTATTTCGGTAACTCCAAAAGACAAAAACTCTACTGAAAAAATGAGTATTGCTATTGGTAAAATGGTTGCAGAAGATCCAACGTTTAGCGTTGAAACGGACGTGGATTCAGGTGAAACCATTCTTCGTGGTATGGGTGAATTGCACCTTGATATTAAAGTGGACGTTCTGAAACGTACTTACGGCGTTGAATTGATAGTAGGGCAACCACAGGTTGCTTATCGTGAAACCATTACCAAATCGATTGAAGACAGCTATACGCATAAGAAACAATCGGGTGGTTCTGGTCAGTACGCTAAGATTGACTACAGCATTGAACCAGGAGAGCCAAATACTGGATTCACGTTCATCACATCTTGCGTGGGTGGTAGCGTTCCTAAGGAATTCTTTCCAGCAGTCGAGAAAGGTTTCCGCTCAATGATGAGCACCGGTACTTTGGCAGGTTTTCCTGTGTTAGATATTGTTGTTAACTTGAAAGACGGTGGTTTTCATGCCGTTGACTCATCAGCAATTGCATTTGAAATCGCTGCAAAAGGTGCTTTTCGTCAATCCATACCAAAAGCCGCCCCACAATTGCTTGAACCCATTATGAAAGTTGACGTTTACAGTCCAGAGGATCACGTAGGTGATGTGATTGGTGATTTGAATCGTCGTCGCGGCATGATTTCTGGCCAAGAAGCTAACATAACTGGTGTACGCATTAAGGCCGATGTCCCTCTTTCAGAAATGTTTGGTTACATCAGCACCTTGCGTACTATGACCTCTGGTCGCGGTCAGTTCTCAATGGAGTTTTCTCATTACGCGGCATGTCCGAACAACGTAGCTGAAGCAGTGATTATCAAAGAGAGAGAAAAGAAAGCTGCTGCAAAGTAAAGTCAGCAATTCCCGCCTTAAAAACCAATGACCAGTAGGATCTCCCTCTCCCGATGTCGGGAAAAGGCGATCCTACGTCAGTCACTATTTTAAGGCGGAACTGCTGAAGCAATGTGATTTTTATTGACAAACCGATCGATTAATGGCACAGATTACGCCATTAATCGATCGGTTTTTGCTGCACAGATAAAATCATTTTGTGATAAACCGTTCAATGCATGAGTTGAGAAGCGAACGTGACAATAATTGTAGCCCACTTCCAGATCAGGGTGATGATTTTCAATATTCGCTATCCAGGCTAACGCATTGACGAACGCCATCGTTTCATAAAAGTTTTTAAATGAAAATGATCGTTTAATTTCCGTATGATTGGATGTAACCTCCCAGCCCTTCGCTAATTGAGGTATTAAATTATTGATTTGCTCCGGCGTGAGTGCCTGTCCAATACCTTCGCATGATTCACAATGTTTACTGATTAAATCACTGGTCATTATTTTATTCCTTGTGTTATGTTCCATTTGCTGTGGGTGGGCTTCGGCGCGAGAGCGACGTGCCCACCAGACAAGATAAACATCGCGTGTCACTACTCACTCCGTAGTAAGGAACGGCCATATTTGGCGCATCTTGAACGAAAACGATTTCGAAAAATGCTCATCCCGGCCTTCGCCGGGACAGGCCAAGTCCATGTATGCTGCGCTTTTTCGAAATCGTTTTCGTTCAACCTGCACTCAAATCTGACCGTTCTCCGAGCGTCAACAGCACCCTCCGAGCTGTTACCATCGCGTTATATTGCGCGCGCAGTATAGTTATAAAATGTCTTGGATTGTATCCAAAAACCGTTTGTTTTGCTCTTCAGTACCGATGGTCACCCGTAAATAATTATTCATGCCGTAGGCATGTAAAGGCCGCACGATAATCCCATGTTCTTGTAGACGCTGAAATATAGGCCACCCGTCTGTATTGCAATCTATGGTAATAAAATTGGTAACAGTAGGCAAATGGAAAATATTCAGTTTGTCTAAACCCAGTTTCATTTGTTGGATTCCCAGTGCCGTTAAGCGTAAGGTTTTTTCAATAAAAGCTTGATCATCGATGGCTGCACTGGCTGCGGCCATGGCGACATTATTTACGGCAAAAGGTAACTGGATACTATACAGCAATTTGGTAATCTGAGGATCGGATAGGGCATAACCTAAGCGCAATCCTGCCAACCCATATGCTTTTGAAAAAGAACGCGTAATGACTAAATTGGGGTGTTTTGCCAACAGATCTATTGAATTAGCTTGATATTCTGCTCGTGCGTATTCGTAATAAGCCTCATCCAAAACTAAGATCGTAGTTTGGGGGATTGACTCAATGAGACGTATTATTTCAGCATGGCTAATTAATAGCCCGGTTGGGTTGTTTGGATTTGCGAGAAAAATAAGGGCGGTTTTATCATTACAAGTTGAGATCACGGCATCGATATCGACTTGCCAGTTGGGGGCAGGAGTGATGACGATTGGAACACCAAGTGTTTTTGCTTGAATTTCGTAAGTACTGAACGCGAAATCATGCGTTAAGACGTGCTTATTACTATGTAGAGCAAAGCATATCAATAAGATACACATCAGCAAATCAGAGCCGTTACTTAGAGTAAGCATGTCCGTATTCACACCCAAATGTTGAGCCAATTTATGACGAAATGGGTGACTGACGGAATTAGGGTATGATGAAATAGTTTGATCCGATAGTAAGCTTAATGCCTGACGAACCGTTGGACTGCATCCCCATGCATTTTCATTACTCGCTAGCTTGATGATGTCAGTTAAACCTTGCTCACGAGCTACTTCTTCGATTGTTTTTCCTGGTACATAGGGAGTTAGTGATTGAATCCCTGGATGGGTCAGTTTGATAAAATCGTAACTCATATTGATGCGCACTCCTTGCAACTTCAAATCTCGGAATGATACGCTTGTCTTCTATCCAACCTCAGGAATGGACTATGACGAGGAATCGTGGCTTTTCGCTGACTGAAGTATTGGTCTCGTTATTATTGATCACTAGCATATCATTAGCATTATTGAAACAACAATGGCAAGTTAGCCAATTAATGCAACACGTACTAAAACGTTTTGAAATGTTAGCGCAATCGGATAACGAACGAGAATCATCATTTACCTTGCGTAAACATCAAGGCGGTTTTGGTTTGATGGAATTATGCATTAGTCTTCTATTGGTGAGTTGTATCATCAGTGGATTAATGCAACATTATTTGCAAGTTAAACGTCAATACCAATTCACGCAAACGTCGATAGAAGAAGCAGCTGAATTGCAATGGGTGAGCGAGTGGATCCGCATGAGTGTTCGCAAAGCAGGGTTTACACCGTGCCTGTCAATAGAATATTTGGATACGGTTGATCAACGACATGAAAAAACACCTCCTATCTCACTGATGGCCAGCAACGATCTATTGCGTATCAATCGTATGAGTGATGATTTTGTTGTACTGTCCAGCTTACCGAGTCAAGGCGAGATACACATCCCATCAGGGCATCTATTTCAATACGAGCATCCTATAGTAATCGCAGATTGTTATCATGCGGAAGTACAGCAAATATCGGCCATTTATCAAACGACGGATGGTCAATGGCTCCAGCTTGACAAGCCGCTTGCATTTACTTATCAATCGCCTATTTATATCGGTCCCTGGATTGAGGAGTCGTTTTTTATGAGCCGCAATATCCAAGGTATTCAATCTCTGGCTTATCGATTACATCATACTGAGGAATTGACGCCGTTAGTTCATTCTATGGCTGTTACTAAAGAACAGCATGCTGGACACACACTTGTGAAGATTTCTTTAGGGTTAACCGATGGTCGATTGCGAAAAGTGGACACTGAGGCTCGTATGTTATGAAAACACCACAGCGCGGATATATTTTATTAACGACACTGTTGATGATGGGGATTGTCACGATTTTGGTGTTATCACTAATGCAAGGTGTGTATTTGGATTTAAAGATGAGCAATCAATTGACGAAAACTCACGACGAGTTTTATCAATTAGAGTCTTCGGCACAAAAAATTAAGAATCATATGTCTGCGTACACATTGCGGCCTTGTGTGATACATGAATGGGATCCCAATCGAATTGATGCCGCATTGCTGCGCCAACAGGGCTGTCGTCTGAACGATTCGCAAACGGAGTCTCAACGTTACATCATCAGTGATTTGGGTATTTTTCCGTGTTTGGAGATTATTTTAGAGGATGTCGGATACGCTAGTCATCATTGGTTAATCAGCATCATGAGTGAACGACGGCCCTCTTATCTTTTGCAACTACGTACAGCAGTACCTGAACCTGAATCATTAGCAACGTGCGAACTAGCTCAGAAACGTTCCATACGCGCTGGAATGATAAGTTGGCGACATGTCTCTTTCTGATAAATATAAATCACGATGATGATATTTGATTTACAGTGGACTTATTATGATCTACTATAGGCCGGATTTTATTCATTTTAGGAGAATTTTATGAAAAAAATAGCAATCGCATTGCTTATAGGTTCATTGCTGTCGTCTAGTATGGCAATGGCTATATGTCATTATCCAACGAATCTTATGGTTGATATGAGAAACTTGGGTTCTGAGAATTGTGATTTAGTAAAAGGTGTGGTCATAGAGGGTTCGTTATATCGCAGTAATTTTCCAGCAACATTACCATCTACTGGAGAGCCGTATTATTTTACGTTAACTGGGTTAAATACTGAGGCAACGCTTGTCTATCAATGTGGTAGTTATAAGAAATTTACAGTACATATGCGACAGTATTGGAAGAAAGGTCATATTCATTCGTCAATTGAGGCGGATATGCCTTATTCGGTTGATGTTTTTGAAAAACATACGAAATCAGAAACGCGCCATCAGGAGGCCCCGCACAATGGTAAATTGTCGTGGCAATTCTATCATTGATTTGGACTTTGGACAAAAAGACATGAAAAGAGCCTCATGTCTTTTTGTCCAAGAAATTTCAGATCCACCCCTCATAATTAGATCGTTAATTGTCCTGATTGTAAATGTTTCTACAAAGCGAGCCGATTGTCGTTGATATTATTGGCTTATAAATATGTCAGATCTAAACTTATTTGGACAGAATGGCATGCGTCTTTTTGCATGCCGTTTTGTCCAAAGTCCAAACCTATTTACAAGCCAATAATTTCAAAGACTGTGATTCTGTAGGTGCTTGAGCGATCGATGCCACTTCTGTTCCTAATTCTTTTATCTGGTTACGCATCTCTGTTGTTAACTGACTAGTAACATTTGTTATGTCTGGGTTAGCATTCGTTAGTCTATTTTTGTTACAGTAGGCAATAGTATGGTGATAAATAGAGTCTGATATCACTGAAACGTTAAATAGGGATCCTAAACCGTAAGCTATTAAAAAGGGAACACAAACAGGCGGATACCACCATAGAATACCTATCGCGATTACAGTCGACAGACCTCCCAGGGTAATCGTTAGGGACAATAATGCACCTCCTATTTGACTCCAAGTATAGCTGGACTGATTAGCATACTTGTTGATTTGGTCGTTGAGATCAACCGTAGCTTTGTAATTTATGATAGTAGACTTAAGACGACTTAGTATGTTGTCAACCCTGTCGTAATTTGATGCTGAAAAATCATAACACATCAAACGCAATTTTAGGGTTCCAACTGATACGTTTTGATCTGTGACCATGTTCGGAATACTTGGTATTTGGTCAACAGTAGATAAGATTTTTAACCAACGTATTTTCTGCTGCATTTTAGATTCTTCATTAAGCATAAAAGCCATAACGAGTTGCCCTAGGAATGTATTTTTACGCGAATCACTACTTAGAAATGAAATGTCAGTAACGTTTAGATCGGTCAATCTGCTTTCAAAATTGTCTAAATGCCCAAACAAACGTCTAAGTGTGTTTTTCATATCTTGTGTTCGGTTTTGACGTGAATTGCTAATTTTCCTAGGATTGTATAGAACAACAATCTCTTTCTCAGGAGATACATGAGTCACCCACCAAAAATCATGATCCTTGGGAAAGTAAGAAAAATGAAAAAATCCTACAGCGCCCCCTCTTTCATATTGCAAAGTCAACTTGGTCAGTTGCTCTAGCGAAAATCGTTGTCTGATTCTCTGCGTATCGAAAAAAAACCTGTTGAGATTGGGAACTGTTAGAAACATGGAGATCATTTCGTTATCCATTTGATGTGCAATCGTTCCTCCGTCATAAGACAATGGCATTTGATTCTTAACGCTGGCATTGGCTTCAGGTTGATGTAAAGACAAACGGCCATGCCATGGATGTGCATCACCAATCTCCATGAATTCAAATTCAGTACTGAGGTCTCGTTGATTTGATGACATTTCCGCTCCTGATGTGATCGAATTGTGCGCCAATAATAGCAAATTAACGCACAAAGGTCAATGGTTTGTTTGTTTCAATGAAACAAAACCATTTCAATTTGTTCTAAAATGAGTTACGATGTCACGCTTTTAAAACCTTGCCTTACTCCGAAAGTGTTCGTTGAGAAGGCTGTCTAAATCCATAAGGAGAATTAATGAGACATTATGAAGTTGTGTTTCTTGTCCACCCTGATCAAAGTGAACAAGTTCCAGGAATGGTCGAGCGCTATGAAGCGATCATCACCAAACAAGACGGTAAAATTCATCGTAAAGAAGATTGGGGACGTAGACAGCTTTCTTACCCAATGCAAGATGTGCATAAAGCGCATTATATATTGCTAAACATTGAATGCAACCAGGTCGCGTTGGATGAATTAAAAACAGCATTTAAATTTAATGATGCCATTTTAAGAAATCTAATCATCAAGAAAAAAGAAGCCGTTACCACCGAATCGGTGATGATGAAAAAAGAATCGAAAGATTCACGCGAAATGATTTAAGGGGAGCATACTATGTCACAATATTTTCGTCGTAAAAAAATGTCCCGTTTCACTGACGGCACGAATGAAATTGATTACAAAGATGTTAATTTGTTAAAAAACTACATTAGCGAAACAGGCAAGATTGTACCTAGCCGTATTACAGGTACCAATGCAAGAGATCAACGTCGGATGGCAAAAGCAATCCAGTACGCGCGATTGATTGGTCTACTACCTTATTGCGATAGCCACCGGTAAACGTATGACACGCTTGAAAGGGTTCATGCAGAAACAAGCGCAGATGTTGCTGGATAATAAGCAATATGCGCTTATGTACGCGCTATTTTTAGCTCTGTTCCCTTATACGGCGTGGATGTCAATCGTAATTATTGCGTTGATAACATTGAGAAAAGGTTGGCGTGAAGGGGCTTTGTTGCTTTTGCCCGTAGCTACTGTGCATCTTGGATGCTCATTAATTTCGGCTCCAGCAAGTGCTGCGGTGATTAACACGTTTACACTTTTTATTCCTTGTTATATAGCGGCTTGTATGTTGCGTTTGACGACCAGTTGGCAATCCGTAGTAGGTGTTTTTTTTCTACAAATTAGTTTAGCTGCGTTATGGATACAATGGTTTGCGCCGGACTTTGTGATGGCACAATATTTGTATTTACAAACGGTATTAAAAGAAGCGCAATCGGATAGTGTTGTGTCCAATCTATTAGCTGACACAACAAGTATAAATCAAACCATGTTAGCTAGTTATGCTTTTGGTATACAAATGCTGACGGTTGTTTTTTCTGCCATGACGGCCTTGATGATGGCGCGTTCTTTGCAATCCCGTTTGTATAATCCTGGAGGATTTAAGCAGGAAATATTAACTTTTCGTGCGAATAAGATAGGAATGTTAATTTTAGCATTCATGTTAAGTGCCGCATTGCAACGAAACGTAGTTGCAATGATGGTATTGCCCGCACCGGTTTTATATTTCATGTTGGCAGGATTAAGTTTAAGCGCCAATGCTTTGATTAAAAAAAACTCACGACTAGTGTTTTTATTACTCGTGATACCATTGATACTACTGCCATTTGTCATGGTACTTGTTTACTGTATGTTGGGGTTATTGGATAGTTTGTTTAACTTAAGAGTATATACTTTTAAACCTAGAAGAAGAGGTTAATTAAAATGCAAGTTATATTATTGGAAAAAATCAGGAATTTGGGTTCTCTTGGTGACAGGGTTAATGTAAAGCCTGGTTATGGTCGAAATTTTTTGATTCCACAAAGTAAAGCCGTATTTGCAACTGAAAAAAATATTGAATCATTTGAAAAGCGTCGTTCTGAGCTTGAGAAAAAAGCAGATCAAGCCTTAGCGAAAGCACAGCAGCGTGCGGCAAAATTAAATGACGTAACGGTTGTTATTTCTGCACAAGCAAGTGATGAAGGTAAGTTGTATGGATCAGTTGGTGTGACTGAAATCAAAGACGCCTTAGAAGCTCAATCGGTTGAAATTTGCAAGCGTGAAATCATGTTGCCTGACGGTGTGTTTCATTCTGTGGGTCAATACGCAGTTGAAATTCAAGTACACAGCGATGTGGTTGCAACGATTCAGGTTGAAGTCGTCGCAGCGAAAGGGAAGTAGATATTAGGGTTTGTCAACAATTTAGTTCTCGACGTCCCGCGGCTTGTCCGCGGGATCTATACTGCGCGCGGCCAAAAACTTAAGTTTTTTGACAACGCTATTTTTGTTCCAGAGCAACGTTTGAAGCGAAGCGCAATAGTTATTCTATTGTCAAGCTTCAAACGTTGCTCTGGGACAAAAAGAGCAAGACAAAAACGTAAGTTTGTGGCCGCGCGCAGTATATAGTCCCGGTCTAGCCGACTTATACCACCTTCCACTTAATGCTGCAGCCTAAACTTGGTTTTTGATCCTCAGGGACTGCTTTATTATTGATAAGAGCATCTAAAGCAACACGAATGGACTCTCCTGTTACCTCAACGGTATTTCCTAGTCGTGCGTCATCTAATTGACCTCGATACACAAGCTCTAACTTGTTGTTGAATACAAAAAAATCAGGTGTGCATTTTGCTTGATAGGCCATGGCGACTTCTTGTGTTTCATCAAACAGATAAACAAATGGAAAATCGTACTCCATAGCTAATTTTTTCATGTTTTCAGGTGAGTCATCAGGATATTGCGTAACGTCATTTGCATTGATCGCAATAAATTGGATACCTTTGGGCATGTATTGGTGTGCTAATTTCGGAAGCTCGTCAACGATGTGTTTGACATAGGGACAGTGGTTGCAAATAAAGAAAATGACCGTTGCAACCTTACCGGCGTGCTTATCTAAATTAATTTGTTTTTCACTCACAACATCAATTAGTGAAAAAGACGGTGCTAGTGTGCCTAACGGCAGCATAGCCGAGGGTGTTTTCGCCATGTTATTCTCCTTGTACACGTAAGTACTAGGGCGTGTTGACAATTCATTTTTGCAAGGCCTACGTCCCGTGGCTTGTCCGCGGGATCCAGAGATCTTGCTCAATGCTTCTGTCTATTGCACAGAGATAGATCGAACTGGATCCCGCGGACAAGCCGCGGGACGTCGAATGATGAATTGTCAACAGACCCTACCAATGTAAAAATATACCTTTAGCAGTAGCGTCTTTTATAACCTGTGCTTGAGGTTTATCCGTTGAAACCCAGTAGTTTCCCATATTACTTAATGCAAATTTAACTCTAGGATACTGACATACGTCTAATGCTTCACTGCAATTAACAATTCCACGTTCGTCACTATTTTGTACGTAGCATTGAAAATAAAGATTTTCTACATCAGAGGCAAAAGCTGACCAGTGGCCCGGTGCTAATTTGCTTTCTAATTTAGGACTCATGAACACATCTTTTTGTGTTTCATAATGCACTAATTCAATTTGTTCTTGGGAATGGTTTTGGATCAAATAGAGCGTTTGGTCTCCGTGCTCATTCAGGATGAGAAAATTTTTACTAAATCCGAAACCAACCACCTCACATCCTCGTGGGAATACGTTTTCGGCACTTGCTGGTTCCAGTAATAAGCTTAATGAAACATAGGTAACAACAGTAGCTAATTTTTTATAAAATGACATAATTAATTTAGGATTATCCGTGGGCGTGGTGGTTATTTTAATTCATAGAATAACAAAGTCCATCAAAATTGGAGAAAAATGTGAAAATTCAGACAATTAATCCTGCGAATGGGAATGTACTACATCATTATCCACTCCTGAATCAAAAACAAGTCGATCATCACATCAATAATGCCTACGAGCGTTTTCTAAGCTGGAGAAAAACCGAGGCTACTGAACGACAAACATTGATGCTGAATATGGCCAATTGTTTGCGTAAAAAACAAGATGAATTTGCGACACTAATGGCTATGGAAATGGGTAAACCCATGACAGCTGGTATTGCAGAAATTAATAAATGTGCGTGGGTTTGTGAGTATTACGCCGAACACGCAGAGTCTTACTTAGCCCCGCAGCTGATTAAAACGGACATGAAAAAAAGTATAGTATGTTATCAGCCACTCGGTATTATCTTTGCAGTGATGCCTTGGAATTTTCCATTTTGGCAGGTATTTCGATTTGCAGCACCTAATATCATGGCGGGGAATATCGGTTTATTAAAGCATGCGTCTATTTCAGCCGGAACAGGGAATGCTATTATGGCCTTATTCCTTGAAGCAGGTTTTCCTGAGCATGTGTTTCAACATGTTGTGCTGGACAGTGAGATGGTGGCATACGTGATAGCCCATCAGCGAATTGCTGGAGTGACTTTAACGGGAAGTGAACGCGCGGGTGGAATTGTGGCAGGCCATGCGGGCAACCATTTGAAAAAATCAGTGTTGGAGCTAGGGGGAAGTGATCCTTATGTGGTGCTTGCCGACGCTGATCTTGACTTGGCTGCTCAGCACATTGTCGCTTCGCGATTGAATAATACCGGTCAGACTTGTATTTCAGCAAAACGTACCATAATGGTCCAGGAAATTGCTGAGCAATTAACTCAGCGTATTGTAGCATTGGCTAGTCAATATCATATAGGTGATCCTATGGATCCTAAAACACAATTAGGTCCAATGGCCAGATCCGACTTACGTGACTCGCTGCATCAACAGGTGGTCGATAGTGTCGCCGCGGGTGCAACGTTACGAATGGGAGGTATCATCCCGAATACGCCTGGGTATTATTACCCTATTACATTATTGTCGGATGTGCAGCCGGGTATGCCCGCTTTTGATGATGAGTTATTTGGGCCTGTGTTCGCTATGATAACAGCGACAGATGAAGCTGATGCTATTCGCTTAGCCAATCAAACTCGTTTTGGTTTGGCCGCTGCTGTATTTACAAGGGATCTGAAACGAGGTGAATACATTGCTACGCATGAAATAGCCGCGGGAACTTGTTTTGTAAATAGCATGGTGGTTTCTGATCCAAGACTGCCGTTTGGTGGAATAAAGCACTCGGGTTACGGACGAGAGCTGTCTAAGGATGGTTTTTTAGAATTTATGAATATTAAAACGGTAGGAATTCATGAGTAGTCTATTGCATGGGAAACTGGAATCAATCATTGAAAACGAGCAAATCATACGAATTAACGCGACTACTCAAGCGATGCAATGTTATCACGGGAATGATCTCGTGAAGACGTATCCTGTGTCGACGGGAAAAAATGGCTTGGGTGAACGTTCCGGCAGTGAGTGTACACCAAGAGGTTGGCACGCTATTTATAATATTATTGGACTACAGCATGAGGTAAATAGTGTGTTGGTCGCGCGTCAATGGACAGGAGAGGTGTATAGTGCTGAATTGGCAGCACAATATCCAGGTCGTGATTGGATTTTAACGCGGATTATACAATTGGATGGCTTAGAGCCTGGACGAAATAAAGGCGACGAGGTGGATAGTTTGTCTCGATATATTTATATTCACGGAACCCCAGATACAACAGAACTCGGGGTTCCTGGTTCGAGAGGCTGTGTGCGGATGCGTAATGCTGATATAATCGAATTAGCACATTGGGTGAAGATTGGTTCGCGAGTTTATATAGAGTAAAATAGACATATTTTACGTAGTCGCCATTATTGCTTTCCTGGAGTAATTGAATGTCTCATAAGTTTGAAGAAGGTAAAGATTTAATTATTAATGCGGTTGTTAGCAAGTTACAAGAAAAAATAGGTGGTAAACAAGCCTCTTTGTGTTCTGAGTTTGTACGACAATTTTTTGGTACCGTGTCTTTGGATGATCTCAATGAATGGAATATTGAGGATTTATACGGTGCTGCCGTTAATTTCTGGTCTCTTATTGAGCAGCGAGATCCTGGTGAAACAAAAATACGCATTTATAATCCCAATGACGAGCAACATGGTTGGCAGACCACTCATACTGTTGTTGAAGTCATTTGCGATGACATGTCCTTTTTGGTTGATTCATTACGAATTGTCATTAATCGCATGGGATTGGCATTACATCTGATTATTCATATGGGGGGGATTCGTTTATTACGTGATGCGGATCATCATGTCAAAGAAATATTGCCTCGTCAGGGCGAGCCAGTATCCGATATGATTGTTGAAGCGCCTATTTTAATGGAAATTGATAGACGAACTGATCCCGCTGTACTAAGTGAATTATTAAAACAGTTTAATGACGTTTTAAGAGAAAATCGCGCGGTGGTGGACGACTGGATTATCATGAGAGATCAGGTTCGTGCGATTGGTAAAGAGCTCGATAACGCCCCAGTAAAATTAGACAAAATGGAAGTTGAAGAAACAAAAGCGTTTTTACATTGGATTGAAGATCACCATTTTACTTTTTTGGGTGTTCGAGATTATGAATTAGTCCAACAGGGTGATGAACTTCTCATACAAGCCATCCCAGGAACTGGTTATGGTGTGTTACGAGATGAAATCATTCCCATCAGTGTATTGAATATTTCAGCCATGACTCCGGAGGCACGCGAATTAACCTTATCTTCTCAAATTTTAGTTATTTCTAAAACCAATACATTATCCAGTGTGCATCGAGATACGTATACTGATTACATTGGTGTGAAGCGTTTCAATAGCGCAGGGGATGTTATTGGCGAGCGTCGTATTTTAGGCCTATATACGTCGGCTGCTTATAATACCAATCCAAAACATATTCCCTTCTTGCGTCATAAAGTAGTTGCCATTCTACAAAAATCAGCATTGAATCCCAGGAGCCATGCGGGTCGTGTTTTACTTAATATTTTAGAAACATTACCTCGAGATGATTTAATACAAGCAACCGAAGACGAGTTACTTGAAATTTCCATGGGTATTTTTTATATGCAGGAACGGCGACGCATACGGATGTTTAGTCGATTAGATGTTTATCATCGCTTTATATCGTGCTTGGTTTTCGTACCCAAAGATCTATTTAATACGGAACTTCGTCGTGATATGCAGGCTATTTTAGCTGAAAGTTTTTCTGCCACAGAGATTACTTTTTCGACTTCGTTTACTGAGTCAGTTTTAGCTCGCATTCATTTTATGATTCGTATTGATCCAAAACATAGTGTTGATTTTGATTATAAAGCGATAGAAAAGAAACTCATTGAAGTAGGGCGCTCATGGTCTGAAGAGCTACAGCGTTTGTTATTCGGAGCTTATGGTGAGGAAGTTGCAAATTATTTATATGCTCGTTATAAAAACGCATTCCCGACTGTTTACACGGCAAGTTTCAATCCGAGAACGGCGGTGACGGATATTCGCCATGTGGAAGAGTTATCGGAAGATAACACCTTGTGCATGAATTTTTTCCGTCCATTGGACGAATTTTCAGAAAGTTTTCGTTTAAAAATTTATCAAAACGATATTACGTTACCGTTATCAGATGTCTTGCCAATTATAGAAAATTTAGGATTGCGTGCTATCAGTGAACGCCCATACGTCCTGAAATTTGATGATGGTAGGGTTACTTGGATTAATGATTTTTCTATGCATTACACTCGTGGCGGGCACGTCAATGTTGATGAAATTAAAGAGTTATTTCAAAACGCGTTTTCGAGAGTTTGGTTTGGTGATGCCGAAAATGATGGATTTAATCAACTCGTTCTTGCCGCAAGCGTGACCTGTCGACAAGTTGCTGTGTTGCGCACATACGCGAAATATTTCAAACAAATTGGTTTTACATTCAGCCAGGAATATATTGAAATGGCATTATGCAATCACGCTATGATTGCCAAAAAACTGGTTCAGTTATTTGAGTTGCGATTTTCACCGGACTACTCTGGCGATCGTGTCGCTGAATTTTCGGCCTTATCTGATGCGATATTATTGGATTTAGATGATGTTTCGAATTTGGATGAAGATAAAATAATAAGACAATTTGTTCACGGAATTAGCGGAACGTTGCGGACTAATTATTATCAAAGAGATGCCTCTGGAAAACATAAAAATTATATATCGATTAAGATTGATAGCAGGAGTATTCCTGGTGTTCCTCGTCCTTATCCGCTCTACGAAATTTTCGTGTATTCTCCACGATTTGAAGCAGTGCATTTGCGATGCAGTAAAGTGGCGCGAGGCGGGTTGCGTTGGTCTGATCGACGCGAAGATTTTCGAACAGAAATACTTGGCTTAATGAAAGCTCAGCAAGTTAAAAATGCAGTGATTGTTCCTAACGGTGCGAAAGGTGGATTCGTTATTAAGCAATTGCAAGGGCCAAATGTTTCTCGAGAAGAAGTATTGGCAGAAGGTATTAGTTGTTATAAACAATTTATGCGTGGTTTATTGGATATTACAGACAACTACGTTGATGGCAAATTGGTAAAACCTACTTGTGTCGTTTGTTATGATGAGGATGATCCTTATTTGGTGGTTGCAGCAGATAAAGGAACGGCGTCATTTTCTGATATCGCTAATGAAATTTCATTGGAATATGGATTTTGGTTGGGTGATGCATTTGCATCGGGTGGCTCGATTGGGTATGACCATAAAAAAATGGGTATTACGGCCAAAGGAGCATGGGAGTCTGTTCATCGTCATTTTTATGAAATGGGCCTTGATATGGAGACAACGGATTTCACGGTCGTTGGTGTAGGTGATATGGCCGGTGACGTATTCGGTAATGGTATGTTGCTTTCAAAGCACATCAAATTGGTCGCAGCGTTTAACCACATGCATGTTTTTATTGATCCGAATCCTGATCCAACGCTGAGCTATCAAGAGCGTGAACGTTTATTCCATTTGCCACGTTCCACCTGGGCAGACTATGACAAACAATTAATTTCAACGGGTGGCGGTGTGTTTAACCGTAATGCCAAGTCGATCAATGTTAGTCCAGAAATGAAATTGATTTTTGGTATTAAACAAACGGTCATTGAACCGAACGAATTAATTAAATGTCTTTTAAAAGCGAAAGTGGACTTGTTGTGGAGTGCTGGCATTGGTACGTTTGTGAAAGCTCGTTCTGAGTCCAGTCTGGATGTGGGTGATCGAAGTAATGATGCAATCCGTATCAATGGCAAACAACTTCGATGTAAGTCCGTAGTAGAGGGGGGTAATTTAGGGCTCACTCAATTAGCTCGTGTGGAGTACGCACTCAACGGCGGTTTGATTTATACTGATTTTATTGATAATTCAGCTGGGGTAAGTTGCTCGGATAAAGAAGTTAATATTAAAATTTTATTAAATGGCATTGAAACGTTGGGTGATTTAACGTTTAAGCAACGAAATGAATTATTAAGTGAAATGACGAATGAAGTTGCTCAGTTGGTGTTACGTGAAAACTATTTGCAAACACGTTCGATCAATTTATCGGTTTTTCAAGCGTTGCGTTCTACCGAATTAACCAGCCGTTATTTAACTGAGCTGCAGCGTACAGGAAAAATAGACAGACAACTTGAGTTTTTACCGGATGAAAAGACGCTTCAGGAGCGGAAATCACAAGGTAAAGGTCTTTGCAGTTCTGAAATCGCAATATTATTGTGTTACAGCAAAATTCTTTTAAAAGAAGAAATTCTTGCATCGGACGTTCCAGAGGAGCCTTATTTAAAACAGTTTTTGGTGGGTTCATTTCCAAAACCACTGCAAACACGTTTTGCTAAGCAAATGCAACATCATCCATTAAAACGGGAAATTATTGCCACCAAAGTGAGTAATATTATTCTCAATGAAATGGGTTTTAGTTTTATTTTTCGTATGCGAGATGAAACAGGTGCTCCCGTATCGGCTATCGTTCGTGCTTACATGGCCGCGAGAGGCATTATGGGTATGGATGCTCTTTGGCAACAAATCGAAGCCTTAGATAATCAGATTGATGCTAAAGAACAAATGGATATCATGATGATTTACGTGCGATTGCTACGACGATTGGCACGTTGGCTGCTTAGATCAGAACGTGTCCATCTTGATATTAATAAAACAATCAAGCAATACATTGATGATGTGACTGAGTTGCGCAAAATTCTTCCAGATTGTTTGGGAGAGGTTTTCCGTACGCGTTATAATGCACAGTATGATGAATACTTGAAGTTAGGTATTCCAGACGTTCTTGCGCACGAGTTAACAACGACTCGAGGTTTGTTTTCAGCAATGGATATTGTTGAGATTGCCCAACAATCTAAAATCAGCGTATCAGCGGCTGCTGAGGCCTATTTTCATGTGGGTGAGTTTCTTGATTTGGCATGGATTCGCAATGAAATCATTATTCATTCTACAGAAAGTCATTGGGAAGCCTTATCTAGGGAGGCATTGCGCGATGATTTTGATTGGCATCAACGTCAATTGACGTTGAGTATCATCGACAGTAAGCCTAAGAAAAAAGATCTTAATGAGTATTTGAATATTTGGGCAGCTCGCAATGCCAGTCAGATCGAACGTTGGAACTATATTTTAAGTAATTTAAAATCGACTAGTGTTTTAAACTTCGCGATGTTTTTTGTAGCCATTCGTGAGTTATTAGATTTGACTCAAGCTACGATACAGATGAGTGCAAAACAGGAGGCAAAGGAAACGGCTTAACTAGAAAAGGTATGAGTGTAAATAATGAGTTATAGTAACTACTCACTCCGTAGCAAGGAACGGCCATATTTGGCGCATCTTGAACGAAAACGATTTCGAAAAATGCTCATCCCGGCCTTCGCCGGGACAGGCGCAAGCCCATGTATGCTGCGCTTTTTCGAAACCGTTTTCGTTCAACCT
>JAUYQG010000115.1 GCA_030695645.1 Legionellaceae bacterium | reverse complement strand
GGCCCTCTGTTCTAGGGCTATGTAGCGTTTTAATAAAATTATTTTTCGCAAAATATCACTGAATTCGTAGGGTGAGCAAAGGAGCTTGCGACGTGCCCACCAGCAGTGGTACAACGGTGGGCACGTCGCAAGCTCCTTTGCCCACCGTACCTCGTTCACCCAGAATTGCTAATAAAAAGTAAATATAGTTGACGGGACATCAACGTTTTTTGTAGACTGCGCTCCGGTGTTATGGAAAAACACATCGTCCAATCAAGCGTTAAGGAGAACTTCGCGTGTGGCATTTATTTCGGTTATTGCGATCCCAAGCCAATACAACGCTTGGCATTGATATTTCAACAACTTCTGTGAAACTTATCGAATTATCTTGTGTTGGCGAACACTATCGTGTGGAAAACTATGGTCGTCACATAGCATTAGATCATACCATACAGGATGGAGATGCCAATCCTGTCGACGTCATGTCTCAATGTCTTCGAGAATTATTAAAAAACACGGTCTTGTCTCATAAGGAAGCGGTATTATCGATACCAGATTCCTACACAATCAGTAAAACCATTCAAGTCAGTGATCGTTTAGAAGACGATGATTTAGAGGAGTTGGTCCTGATTGAAGTGGATAAACACATCCCTCACCCCATTAATGAAATAAATTTTGATTTTAAGGTTTTAGGTCCTTCAGTCGGTCAAGTCGGTATGCGTGATGTGTTGATTGTGGCATGCCGGGCTGAGCATATTAATGACCGAGTTGATGCACTGCGCTTGGTCGGGCTACGTACAAAATGCGTGGATATTGAGTCGCATGCTATTCAACGTGCATTACGATGCATGGTGCCTAAGGGTAATGAAAAAACAATTGTGTTGCTTGATGTTGATGACGCACGGATCAAAATGTTTGTGTTTCATGAGATGGACATTATTTTTGTGCATGGCGATTTTTTAAAGTCTCATCACGAACCGTTATTACAGTTTAAAATGCAACTTTTATCGCACGTAAAACGTGCCTTGCAGTTTTTCTATTCGTCACATCCCTTGATCATCATTGATGATATTTTGCTAGCAGGTAGCGTCGCGAAGCCATTTGATTTAGCTGAATTTTTGCAAACTGAGTTGCGTATTTCAACGTGCGTCGCGAACCCTTTGGCAACCATGTTGTTTGCAAAGCATGTGCCGCGCGATGTTGTAGTGAGTGATGCGCCTATGTTGATGACGGTATGTGGATTGGCGATACGAGCATGATGGATATTAATCTACTGCCGTGGCGTGCTGCGTTACGACTGCGTCAATCGAAACGATTTATCCTCTACCTTATGTTGTGCTTGTTGTCTGCGGCCCTGATTATTTTTTATTTGGAATATCAAGCGAGACAACGCGTTGCTCAACAGGTATTGCGAAATCAACAATTAACCTATGACATAAAACGGCTAAAAGCCTCATTTCATAAACAGCTGCATACGGAGCGAAAGCAACGGATGAAACAAAATCTTGTATTAAGACACGGAGTCATAGTACCTGATCTTGTACCGTTACAGACCGATTTAATTCAGATTAATTATGCTAAAGCAACTGATCTTGCTTTGTTAGTAAAAGATAAATCAAATTTACTCTTATCCGATCGCGGAATACTGACTGCTGATCCACGTACGAATGTGATTTGGTTACAAGATACGGCTGAAAACATGCAAAAAATTAAAGCATTGCTGAAGCAACTGGATGTACCCAATAGGCAGGTTTTAATCGAAGCGCGTTTGGTTAATATGAGCAAAGATTGCGCTGAAGACTTGGGCGTTCGATTTGGTTTGCTGCGTGCTGTACAGCCCATCGATGGTTTGTCAAATCCAGTTAATCCATCACAGCCGGATGCTCAACCAGCTGATCATCTGAACATTGATTTAGGCGCTTTACCGCTTGATGCCACACCAGCCTCAATTGGCATTGCTTTGGCAATGCTGGGCCAGCATGTTTTGTTGGATTTGGAGTTATCTGCCTTGGAAAGTGAGGGACGGGCAGAAATTATTGCTAGTCCACAGTTGATTACTACGAATCATGAGGTAGCGATCATTGAGTCGGGCGAAGATATTCCTTATCAAGAGTACACGGCAAGTGGGGCAACGTCTGTGTCCTTTAAAAAGGCAGTACTGAGTTTAAAGGTTATCCCACAAATCACATCCAATGGTAAATTGATGATGGCTCTATCCATTAATCAAGACTCAGATTCGGGAAGGCGTGTTCAAGGTGTACCCATTATTTTAACCAAATCAATTGAAACCAACGTATTGGTTAATAATGGACAAACGATTGTTTTGGGTGGAATATATAAACAGGATAAAAATAATAGCATAGCAAGAGTCCCTTTTTTAGGGACATTACCTATCGTTGGGCATTTATTCCGCCGAAAACAGATCAGAATGCGTGATGAAGAGTTGCTTATATTCATTACGCCTAAAATATTAACTGTGAAGTAAAATCTGTTTTGCCTAAACTTCCTACAGACCTAGCGAAGGATATAGTGTATAATGTTGGGTGATGTTAGTTTAAGCGGCCTTTTATCAGGTTGCGGTTATTATTTGAACAATTGAAATATAGATTATGGAGTATGTAATTTAAAATGAGTATCGTTAAAGTACGTAATATTTTTTTAATAGGACCTATGGGGGCTGGCAAAAGTACAATAGGTCGTACTTTGGCAAAAGAACTTAAATTAGAGTTCTTTGATTCTGATGAGGTCATTGAGGAACGAACGGGCGCCGATATTTCTTGGATATTTGATGTTGAAGGAGAAGAGGGGTTTCGTCGAAGAGAGCAAAAAGTAATTGACGAGCTGACTCAGAAGACCAACATTGTCTTAGCGACGGGGGGAGGGGTTATCATGACGCCCGAGAATCGCAATGCGCTAGCAGGACGAGGTACCGTAATCTATCTTCGCACGTCATTGCAACAGCAATTTGAACGTACAAAACGTGATAGTCCAAAACGACCACTGTTAAAGACCGATGACTTGGAAGGACGTTTGGAAATGCTGCGAGATGAACGAGAACCGTTTTATGAAGAATTAGCGGATGTCAGTTTCGAAACGGACAAGTTAACAGTGAAAGCCGTAGCGAATAATATCATCAAGTATATCTATGGCGAACGCTAAACGGATTACACAGCTGGATATTTGTTTCCCCACGCATCAATATCCTGTTTATATTGGTACGAATCTGTTATCAGATACTGATTTATTGCAACATCAAGTACAAGCACAGCAAGCGCTGGTGGTGACGAATGAAACCATTGCTGCCTTGTATTTGGATACCGTACTTCGAGCATTTTCATCCATCCCATGCGATGTCGTCGTCCTTGCTGATGGTGAAATGCATAAAAATCAAACTAATTTATGTAAAATATACGATGCCTTAATTCATCACCATCACCATCGGGATACGACCTTATTCGCATTAGGTGGCGGTGTGGTTGGTGATATAACTGGATTTGCGGCATCCACATATCAACGTGGCGTACGATTGGTGCAATTACCAACAACGCTGTTAGCGCAAGTGGATTCGTCAGTTGGTGGAAAAACGGCAATAAACCACTCACAAGCTAAAAATATGATCGGAAGCTTTTACCAGCCGCATGCTGTGATCATGGATTTGGCCACGTTATCGACATTGCCGGCACGTGAGTTTCGAGCAGGGCTTGCTGAAGTGATTAAATATGGATTGTTAGTTGGTGGTGAATTTCTTCAGCAATTGAGTGAGATATTACAAAATGAGTTTACCGCCGAATCCATGGATGAATTGGCAACTGTGATAGCGCAATGCTGCCAGATTAAGGCAGATTTTGTTCAAGGGGATGAGCGAGAGCAAGGGCCGCGAGTATTATTAAATCTTGGACATACGTTTGCACATGCTTTGGAATCAGTTACTTGTTATCAACGCTGGTTGCATGGTGAGGCGGTTGCTATTGGCCTCTACTGTGCGGCATTATTATCTTATCGATTGGGGCATTTGACTCAATCTGATTTGGAGTGTGTTGATTTATTATTAGCACAAACGGGCTTGCCGTCTCGGATACCTAACGATATTGATGTACAGCTGTTGTATCAAGCGATGTTGAGTGATAAAAAAATCAAGAATCACACGTTATCGTTTGTGTTAATGCGAGCGATAGGTGATTGCTATTTAGAAACACAAGTATCGGATTGTGATGTAAACGCGTGCCTAAATTTAGCGCGGTCATACACAGGAGGCATATGATGAGAAATAAATACGTCAAGCAATTTTTTACGTTAACGGAACAAAACCTTTCTGAGCATCCTATTTCATCTAACGACCTATTTTCTCATACTGATTCGTCTGCGTCGGGAAGTGCCATTCCGGTTGAATTCAAGACCATGTTCAAACAGCGTTTCGTACGTTTTGTAGGGTTTTTTCTGCTACTCATTGCGGGGATTTTGTATGTTTTACATACACACCATTTTAAAGTTACGCCCGCACCTCAAGTGGTCAAACAGAATCGTACGCAAAGTTCCAAGATACCCCCACGTCCATCGCCACAATTAGTAAGCATCATCCCTGGTTATCGTGTGGCGGCCGTCAGACAGAGATTACAAGAGATATCATTACGAAAAGCGGATTTGGTTTTTTTAGATCCTGAAGAAGAAGAGGGTGCTACTAGCACGATGGCTGTGATGGACAAAGTTCTTGTGATCCCCAAAACATTCGGATAAATCGTTTCAAGATAAGTTCGGGATTTCTAACTATGAATATTTTAGCTGATGCCACATTACCTGATACAGCAACATGGTTCAAAGAGCCATTCACATTGACGTTATACGATCATAATGATCACGTCGCCTCATTACTTCCTGGGCACGATATTTTGCTGTGTCGCTCAACGCTGAGGGTAACGGAAAATTTATTAAAAAACACCACGATTCGTTGCGTGGCCACAGCAAGCAGTGGCACGGATCATATTGATGTGACGTATTTAAAAAAACATCATATTGACCTAATTGACGCAAAAGGGAGCAATTCCCGAGCAGTGGCTGATTACGTGGTTGCTAGTATTGCCTATTTGCAACAAAACGGACAACTAAGCGGTTTGCAAGCGGGGGTGGTTGGTGTTGGAAAAGTCGGATCGCACGTTGTAAACCGTTTACACGCAGCTGGGTTTTCTGTTATTTATTTCGATCCATTGCGTGCAAGTCAAGACCCGCATTTTGTGTCCTGCGAACTGAATGAATTAACAACCTGCGATCTTATCTGCATCCATGCTAATTTACATGAAACCAAGCCCTATCCAAGTAAGCATTTATTTGATTCAGCTCTGTTACAGCGTTTGAAAACGGATGCGGTCATTATCAATTCATCTAGAGGCGATATAGTTCATGAAGACGATTTATTGAACACCAGTCGCGCGATAATATATTGTACAGACGTGTATAGTCATGAACCAGACATTGATCCACGCATCGTTCAATTTTCAACACTATGTACCCCTCATATTGCGGGTCATAGTATTGAAGCAAAGCAGGCAGCCGTCATACAAGTGAGTGAGGCATTACATAAACGCTACGGTGTTGCAATGCCATATCATGTGTTACGACAACATCAGGGTGACCTTATTTTATCAAATAAGGTCAGCTGGCAGAAAACTGTTTTAGATTGCTATTCTCCATGTGATGATACGCAAATTTTAAAAGAAGCCATTGATAAAAAACAAGCGTATTTAATGCAAAGAAAAGCACATCAAAATCGTCATGATTTTAATGTGCATGATAGCAGTCAGTTGAATGAACAAACTAGAATGATGCTGGGTTATCTGGTATGTCAAAAATAGAAAATCGCAAATATTTTTCCGTCGCATCTTTTCGCGATCCTTGTAATCAGTTATTATACTTTTACTTAAAAATATCCTTGAGAGTGCGTTATGGCCTTTGTTGTTACCGAAAGTTGTATCAAATGTAAGTACATGGATTGCGTGGAAGTGTGCCCGGTTGATTGTTTTTACGAGGGGCCTAATTTTTTGGTCATTCAGCCCGATGAATGCATTGACTGTGCGCTATGTGAACCCGAATGTCCCGTGAATGCTATTTTATCGGAAGATGATTTAACGGATGAGCAACGGCCGTTCGTTGAATTGAATGCTGAATTATCGCAAACGTGGCCAAATATCACGGTTAAAAAAGATCCCCCAGACGATGCGCAATCGTGGGATACCGTACCAAATAAAATCGATTATTTAGAGAGAGAGTGGACGGAGTAACCGTTCCACGTGATGACCTTGGCCCACGCTGCCAGCGCGCGTTAGGTGAGGGAGGACGATTAACGACTGCTATTCCAGATTTCGTAGCTCGTCCTCAACAACTCGAACTGGCTTTAGCTATTGCGGATGCTGTTGTTGACCAAACTATGTTGGTTGCCGAAGCAGGCACGGGTACCGGTAAAACCTTTTCTTATTTAATCCCCTGTCTTTTAAGTGGTAAAAAAGCGCTGATTTCAACCGCGACGAAAACGCTACAAGATCAGCTCGTGCAAAAAGATCTCCCTTTGCTTATCAACGCATTGGGTTTGTCCGTTCGTGTACAGAACCTGAAAGGTCGAGCAAACTATCTTTGCCGTTATCGAACGGAACGGCATGCCGAAGAGGGGCAGTTTATTAGCCCACAATGCACCCATGACATTATGCATGTTCGTGAAAAATTACCCCAATTGACTCACGGTGAGCGCAGCGAATTACCTGAAATTAGTGAAGAATCGCCGGTGTGGCCGTACGTTACCTCAACCGCTGATAATTGTTTGGGTCGTGAGTGCGAACATCATTCGACTTGTTTTTTGATGAAAGCGCGTAAGCGTGCTTTGGAAGCCGATATCGTGGTGATTAATCATCATTTGTATTTTGCGGATTCGCGTTTGAAAAACGAGGGTTTTGGCGAACTATTACCCAGTGTGCATGCGGTAGTATTTGACGAAGCACATCAATTAGCAGAAATCGCAACCCACTTTCATGGGGCCCGATATAGTACTCGTCAATTGCGTGATGTTATGGATGATATGTTGCGTGAATGGCCAGTGTTGGATTTGGCGAATCAACCATTAAAACAGTACAGTGTCCGGTTAGAGCATCTTGTAGACAAGTTATTATTGGCATTGAATCAACGCGATGATCGCTTGGCTTGGCATGACGTGATAACGAATAAGGTATTTCGTGAAGCTTGGCAAGAGCTTTTAGTGTTCATGGGGGAATGGCTGATTTGTTTAACTCATGTGGATGTTCAAGATGAGCCCGGATTAGCGCGTTGTAAATCGCGTTTATTGGAATTAAATACTCTGATGCAATCGTTTGAAACGTCGAAAACGGATGAAATTCGTTGGTTGGAGCGGTTTAAGCACACGCTTGTGTTTCATCTGACACCGTTTGATATTGCTCATTCGTTCAAAGCATTGCTTGATCGTAATCCGTGTGCGTATATTTTTACTTCAGCGACCTTAACCATGTCCTCCTCATTTGATTGCTTTATCAAACCGCTTGGTCTTATGGAACCGACTAACTTGCTTTTACCTAGTCCCTTCGATTTTAAACAGCAAGCGCTGCTTTATTTGCCCAGAGGGCTACCTGATACCAAAGACCCACGTTATTATGACGCACTTTTGGACAGAGCACTACCCGTAATTAAAGCCTGCGGAGGACGGTGTTTTTTCTTATTTACCAGTCATCGTGCGTTGCGGCAAGTGGCCAACGTTCTTCGTAATCATTTGCCCTATCCATTATTGATACAGGGCGATGAAGCGAAACCTATCTTATTGGCACGCTTTCGTACTCTGGGTAATGCCGTGTTATTGGGAACGGCAACGTTTTGGGAAGGAGTGGATGTGAAAGGTGAGGCTTTATCCTGTGTTATTATTGATAAATTACCGTTTGCAAGTCCCTCAGATCCTGTAACTCGTGGTAGAATGGCGCATTTGAAGTCACGTGGGTTATCGGGGTTTGACGAGCTCTCATTACCGAATGCCGTGTTGGCGTTAAAACAGGGGGTAGGGCGCTTGATTCGGGATGTGACGGATCGTGGTGTCTTGATGATTGCTGATCCGCGTTTAACGGGTCGTGACTATGGTCGATCGATTTTCGCAAGTTTGCCCTCGATGAGAAAAACACGGGATGAGCAGATTGTATTAAACTTTATTAATGACTTGGCGTTATCTCATGAAAAAGAACCTGCTAGCAATTGATACATCCACTGAGCGCGCGACAATAGCTATTTCAGCACATGGTAAGGTGTACTCTGAAGAACAGACGAATCTACGACAACACGCACAGTGTTTATTGCCGATGATTGATTCCTTGCTGATCAAATCTGGGCTTGCTTTGAAACAATTGGATGGGATTGTTTTTGGATGTGGCCCAGGTAGTTTTACTGGACTACGAATCACGTGCAGTGTGGCAAAAGCATTGGCGTATGCGCATGACTTACCTTTGTTTTCAGTGAGTAGTTTGCAGGCAATAGCTCAGGAAGCTTATGAAAGTGAACCGGATATTGATGCGAGTGTGGGTGTATTAGCCCTATTGGATGCTCGTATGCACGAGGTGTATTGGGCATACTTCGATCAGAGCATGGTTTTTATAAACACAGAGTCTTATGTTTCATCTGCTGTTGATATCGTATTATCAGTAGATAAGCCATTTATTTTGGCAGGCGTTGGTTTAGATACGTATGCTCAGCAATTATCGAGCGTTTTACAGGCGCGTATTCTGAAACAGCGAGTTATTTTTCCCAATGCAGAAGCTATGATACGATTGGCACAAACCGGGAAAATTCAACCCGTTAGTGCTGCTGATGCGTTACCCATATATGTGCGTAATCAAGTGACGCAAGGAGATAAGCGTGGATAAAAAAATATGTGATATTTTAGTTTGCCCATTGTGCAAAGGTAAATTATTGTTCAAACATCATGAGTTGATTTGTCTTTTTGATCGTCTTGCGTATCCTATTCGTGATGGAATTCCAGTCATGTTAGATCATGAAGCTCGACATATTACTCTGGAAGAAAAAGACGAATTGGGAGTCTCTAAATGAACATTCGTAGGATGGAAAGTAAGATGGCGTTTCATGTCATCATACCAGCACGCTTTGAGTCATCCCGATTGCCTGGCAAGTTATTGATGGATATTCATGGCCAAACCGTGATTGAGCGCGTATACCGTCAGGCATTACAAGCGAATCCTACATCAATTACGATTGCGACAGATAGTATGGCTATTGCGGATGTTGCAAGGGGGTTCGGTGCATCGATTGTGATGACAGCTGTGGAACATCAAACAGGAACGGATCGAATTGCGGAAGCAGTGACTAAATTAGGCTATTCATCGGATTCTATTATTGTTAATGTGCAAGGTGATGAGCCTTTTATTGCACCAGATTTGATCAAGCAAGTTGCTGATAGCTTAGCGCGTGCGGATACTCCCATGGCAACCTTGTGTTGGCCAGTAACGGATTATGCTATGTGCACTAATCCTAATGTCGTTAAAGTCGTACGCGATTGTCATAATAATGCATTATATTTTTCCAGAAGCCCCATTCCGGCACATCGGGATGCACCTGAGAGCATCAAACATGTTTATCGCCATATTGGTTTATATGCTTATCGTGCCGGGTTTTTGCAAACCATTGTCACATGGCCTGTTTGTGGTTTGGAGTCCATCGAATCATTGGAGCAATTACGCGTGTTGTGGTCAGGCTATAAAATTAAAGTAGATGAAGCTTGTGTGCAGCCATTACACGATATTAATACCGCTGGTGATTTAGATTTGGCTAGGCGTCGCGTGAGTTGTAAGGTTTGAGGATCTTCCTAATTGTATGATCTCATACCATCAGAACAATCTGAATCATCATCAATATCCTTATTCTGCGATGCAGCCTGCACCAAGCTCTCCGACACGGTTTTAGCCCCCGGACACTGATTTAAAACAGCCCTACCTAACGATGCGGGGAGAATGTATTTGTCATCGATTTCCAATCCACTTTCCTCAAGAACCAATTGGACTGCAGCGGTGCAATTTAAAACGACGGACTGTGTTTGATCTTCCGGATGGTAGCAAGTACTCACCATAAGTATGCCAGAATTATCTTCTATAGGATAAAGCCCTGTATCCTCGGTATAATGCTTGATTGACGCCTCGCTAGCACGCGTAATACTGACCATTTTTGCGAGCATTAAGGCAACGATATTTGCTTCGGCTGTAACAGCGTAGAGATAGGAATAATCCTGACTTCCTTTCTCTATGGTTCCATGTGCTTTAACACCCTGCTTAAATTGATCATGCGTTAGTGGGACGCGTATGATGGTATTTGATTTTTGTATGTCTTCATCTCGGCTATGTTCAAAGTTGGTGGCGCAAACAGGCAAAAAACCACACGCCATCGCACCAACAGAACTCAATCCAGGATAAGGCATATAACTCATGTGTTTAACCACTTCGGTACCTTTTTCAGTTGTCTTTATCATGGACGCCGATACATGCCCAGTACCATTTTCTTGATTCGTGTCGGTCACATAGACTTCTGCAAAATATTTTTCTGGAGTATTGTTTGATAAAGCGGATTTGTTTGTTTCATGCGCGATTATCGAGCGAATGGCTCCCTTAAAGGGCTCCAATTTTGGATATTGATATGGTTTTCCTTCATTTTTAGACGCGCTACTCCACACATGCTTCTTATTTAGTGTATTCAACGTCCCGAGCACCAATGCTGAATTAAAACGAAATACCATGTTGTCACTCCGAAATACACTCCATGTATGTTAAATATACACCATGAGTGTAAAATAATCCATGATCGCGGTGGATTAATGTGGAATTAATTTGGCAGTTGATGTAAAATAAAGGCAATTATTGCAATAATTGAATGAAGGTAGCCATGAAAAATAAAGAATCCAACAAAGAAAATCCTACTAAAATCGACACCTTGCCTATTTGTGATTGCCCGGGAAACACGTGGGTTTACGTATGGAAGATGACGGCACAAAAAGTTGGACATACCGCAATACAAGTGGGTGGTTGTAAACCTAAGCTTGAGCAAGATGATCACGGGGAGTACATTAGTATTCATCCCAACATGATTCCATCAATAGGACCAACGGTTATACTCCCTTTGCCTGCAGGGCTTGCAGGCACACTATCGCATGATATGGCAGCAGAGGCGGGTTCGCAGAACAATGATATGCTGGGTGAGTTAACTGGCATTCCCTCTGAGCACTCCCCAACGAGTTGTCCACCTGATTATACATTCAACATTCCAAACCTTAAAACGGACGTCATGCGCAACATGATTGCAGCAACAAGGGACGAAGTAAAAACAGGTCAAACTACGTATCAATTACTCCCTAAAGTAAATACGCTTCAATTTTTCAAAGAAATACCGCAATTCATAAGTTATAATCCAGTGGATATTGGCAGTACACCAAAGCCACCACAGGGGAATAACCGATATAACTGCGCAACTTTGGTCAGTAGTATATTAAAGGAAGGCGGTATGCCCATTCGGCAATCAATCATGCCATGGGGACAAACTCCGAACGATCTGGCTGAGCAGTTATACTGCGCGCGGGCAGTATATCTATAAAAAGTTCCTAACTATTGGACTTTGGACAAAACGGCATGCAAAAAGACGCATGCCATTCTGTTCAAATAAGTTTAAATCTGACATATTTATAAGCCAATAATATCAACGACAATCGGCTCATTTTGTAAAAACATTTACAATCAGGACAACTAACGATCTAATTATGAGGGATAGATCTGAAATTTCTTGGACAAAAAGACATGAGGCTCTTTTCATGTCTTTTTGTCCAAAGTCCAATAACTACGATATCGTCTTAATTATTTCATATGTGACAACCGGATAGGCAGGAATACTTTTACACGGTACCAACGTTCTCAAACACTAAGTGCCCATCTTTAAGTGATACTTTGATGGTATCGCCAGGAATAAATTGTCCGGTTAGCAACGATTGTGCTAATGGGTTCTCTAATTTTTGTTGAACGGTACGCTTTAAGGGTCTTGCCCCGTAGACCGGATCAAAACCCGCTTCGGCCAGATAGCTTAAGGCATCCGGGGTGACATCAAGTTTTATGTTTTGGCTGTGTAGTCGTCCTTGTAAATGGCTGATTTGAATCAAGGCTATATTGGCTATTTGCTCTTTCGTTAGTGAATGGAATACAACGCTATCATCAATACGATTGATGAATTCCGGGCGAAAATGCTGGCCAACCAGCTCCATAACTGCGATTTTAATGTCTTCATAACTTGATTTGCTACCCATGTCTTGAATTAAATGAGAACCCAAATTGGACGTCATGACGATCACGGTGTTGCGAAAATCCACCGTACGTCCTTGGCCATCTGTCAAACGACCATCGTCTAAAACTTGCAACAGTATATTGAAGACATCGGCGTGCGCTTTTTCAATTTCGTCTAATAGAATCACAGAATAGGGTCTACGTCTCACTGCTTCCGTAATATAGCCACCTTCCTCATACCCTACGTAACCAGGAGGAGCACCGATGAGACGCGCAACGGAATGCTTTTCCATAAATTCTGACATATCAATTCGAACCATGGCATCTGGGGTATCAAACAGAAACGTTGCTAAAGCCTTACATAACTCAGTTTTACCAACACCTGTTGGTCCTAAGAATAAAAATGATCCAATGGGACGGTGTGGGTCAGAGAGTCCAGCACGTGAACGGCGAATTGCGTTGGATACGGCCTCAACGGCTTCGTTTTGTCCAATTAAACGCTGATGAAGAGCTTCCTCCATGTGCAATAATTTTTCTTTTTCGCCTTCCAGCATTTTAGAAACCGGTATGCCGGTCCATTTGGAAACGACTTCAGCGATCTCTTCTTCGGTTACTTTATTACGGACTAATTTCGTTTCTTTGGGTTCGTCTTTTGCAACATCGACTAGCTCCTTCTCAAGAGCCGGAATGCGACCATATTGCAATTCGGACATTCGTCCTAAATCGCCGGCACGTCGCGCGGTCTCTAGCTCCATTTTTGCTTTTTCCAAAGACTCTTTGATGTGGCTTGCACCTTGGAGCAACGCTTTTTCTGCTTTCCAGATTTCATCGAGATCGGAATAGTTCTTTTCAAGCTCGGTAATGCTTTCTTGCAGGTCGGTTAGACGTTTTTTGGATGCGTCATCATGCTCTTTTTTTAAGGCTTCACGTTCAATTTTAAGTTGAATTAATCGCCTATCCAGCTTATCCAAACTTTCTGGCTTGGAATCAATTTCCATGCGAATGATGCTGCCCGCTTCATCTATTAAATCAATTGCCTTATCGGGTAATTGTCGATCCGTAATATAGCGATGGGATAGCGTAGCGGCAGCAACAATAGCGGGATCGGTAATTTCCACGCCATGGTGTATTTCATAGCGCTCTTTTAGACCACGTAAAATTGCAATGGTATCTTCGACGTTGGGTTCATTAACTAATATTTTTTGAAAACGACGTTCAAGAGCGGCGTCTTTTTCAATGTATTTACGATACTCATCTAATGTGGTTGCTCCTATACAATGCAACTCACCTCGTGCTAAAGCAGGTTTGAGCATGTTCCCCGCATCCATAGAGCCCTCAGCTTTACCTGCTCCAACCATGGTGTGAATTTCGTCAATAAATAAAATAACTTGACCTTCTTGTTTTGCTAAATCATTCAAAACACCTTTTAATCGTTCTTCAAATTCACCACGAAATTTTGCTCCAGCAATTAAAGCGCCCATGTCTAAGGATAGTAAGCGCTTGTTTTTCAGTCCCTCTGGGACTTCACCATTAATAATACGTTGAGCAAGTCCCTCAACAATGGCCGTTTTACCAACACCAGGCTCTCCGATAAGGACGGGGTTATTTTTTGTACGCCGTTGCAGTACTTGGATGGTGCGACGTATCTCATCATCACGACCGATAACGGGGTCGAGTTTTCCGAGCTCCGCTTGTTCTGTTAAATCCAACGTGTATTTTTCTAATGCTTGGCGCTGCTCTTCCGCATTGGGATCATTGACGGTTTCGCCGCCACGCATCTCATCGATTGCTTTGGTAATGGGTTGTAATTCAGAACCAGCTTGTTTCAGGATTTTTGCAAGACTGCCACCTTCGTTGATAGCTGCTAAAATAAATAACTCACTGGAAATGTAATTATCCTTTCGTTCTTGTGCTAATTTATCCGTAAGATTTAAAACACGATTTAAGGTGTTGGATATGTGAATGTCGCCCCCTGTTCCCGATACTTTGGGAAAACGATCCAGAGCTTGATCGATTAAAGTACTCAACTGAGGTATGTTGACACCGGCTTTGCTTAAAAGAGGTCGGCATGTACCGCCTTGTTGATCCAGCAAGGCTTTCATTAAATGCTCGGGCTCAATAAAACCGCTGTCCTTTCCGAGAGCCAATGATTGCGCATCAGCAAGAGCCATTTGAAATTTAGATGTTAATTTATCCATTCTCATGATGTTTATCCTCGTTAATTTAGGAATTAGACGGCTTAAATTAAGGATCCCGAACTAAGTTAGAGATCCCTTAAGGCCTTTAAATTGTCATTTATATACAGTAAGATGAGGGTTACTTTACTAAATTCAAGTAGCCATGTCATGACTCAACCCATTATTGATGATCCTAGCAATTCTCAATCCTTATTGAATCAAATCGTTTGTGAATATTTTGCCGAACAAAAACGCAAACGTCGTTGGAAATGGGTGAGACGAATTGTCCTTTTTCTTTTAATCATAGCCGTGATTGGATTGTGCGTTTTTGGGCGATATGAAGATATTGCTGCTCGCGCTAAACCTCACGTTGGTCTGATCGATATTAAGGGTGAAATTACTGATGGTCAGGTTAGTAGTGCTGATATTTTTATGAAGAGCTTAACCAGTGCTTATGAAAACAAAGGATTAAAAGCCGTTATCTTACGGATTGACAGTCCTGGTGGAAGTCCCGTTCAAGCGGATTATATGTATAATTCCATACGCTATTTTCGTCAAAAATATCCTAATGTAAAAACATATGCTGTATGTGTGGATACTTGTGCTTCAGCAGCTTACTACATAGCAGCTGCTGCGGATGATATATATGCGAGTCCGTCCAGTTTGGTGGGGTCCATTGGTGTTGTATACAATGGTTTTGGATTTGTTGATACCATGCAAAAAATGGGTGTATCCAGACGTTTAGTGACATCGGGACGCAATAAAGGATTCATGGATCAATTTTCTCCGATTAATCCTGAGCAAGAAAAAAATCTTTTAGTGATGTTGGATTTAATTCATGAGCAATTCATTAATCAAGTTAAAGCTGGGCGCGGAGATCGTCTAAAAGTTGATGAGGATACCTTTTCGGGTTTGATCTGGACAGGTGTTCAAGCCAAGGAGCGTGGCTTGATTGATGGATTTGCGAGTAGTGGTCAATTGATGCGTGATGTCATTAAGTTAGAGCAAGTGGTCGATTACACCGAAAAGCATAGCGTTCTTGAACAAGTTGCAAATAGGTTTGGCTCCGCTGTTGTGAATCAATTGCCATTAACATTTGGACTAACGCAGGGATTACGGTGAACGGGAATTTATGAACGCGATTCTCAACTTGTTTGGTGGGCACGTCGCTCTCGCGCCGAAGCCCACCCTATACAGCTAAAAAAACTTAGGGTGGGTAAAGCGCAGCATACTTAGGCTTGGCCTGTCCCGGCGAAGGCCGGGATGAGCATTGTTCGAAACCGTTTACGTCTGGAGTTTGGACAAACCGCGATCTAATACGAGCCCGAGTCCGTGGGCGTGCCCGAGCCCGCCCGAACCCGAGCCGCCTGTTTTTTTAGCACAACCTCTCTGATTATGCGATCATTTTCTCTGTTACAGTTGTATTTTTC
>JAUYQG010000113.1 GCA_030695645.1 Legionellaceae bacterium | reverse complement strand
TTAATTGTCCTGATTGTAAATGTTTTTACAAAATGAGCCGATTGTCGTTGATATTATTGGCTTATAAATATGTCGGATTTAAACTTATTTGGACAGAATGGCATGCGTCTTTTTGCATGCCGTTTTGTCCAAAGTCCAATTGGATATGGAAAATATTTGTCGTTAAAAGCTTATATTACTAAATTAAATAAGCATAAATGATGTAATGAACCTCGTAACGTGCCCCAGTCGGCCCTTATCCAGTTTGCCGTCGTTCATTGTAATCATCGTCCTTACATTTGTTTTTATTTTATTTCCGGGCTCATTTCCATGGAAAATACCTGCTTGTTTATGGATCATTTTGTATTTTAATGAGGGTTTTTATGCGCGCACAATGATATTTATGTTAAAATATAAGTTAATGCAACTACGCGGTAGTTTATTATATGCAATTTGAGTCAGAGTTAGAGCGAGCACAACATCCACAAGCAAGCGGAATTCCTTTGGAAGTATGGAAGAATTATTTTCCATCCGGAATTGCAGACAGAGATTTAACGATGATGCAGAAACCAACTTCTGCTCTAATGGAAATACTGTCTACCTTTGATTTTCATTACACCGCTCAATCAGAAAGGCAAGCAACTTGGTTAGCTATTGCATTCAGCCACCCTGATTTGCCTGATGATCTGCTGTTGAATTTTACTAGGTACTTAAATTTAAAACCTCAAGAACGATTTAATGTTGTGGTTGCTTTTGGACGAATTAGTTTATTTGATCTTTTAACCCACATTTATCCTAATAAAACTCTAGAAAAAATACAATTTGACAATTATTTTTCCTTTCAAATGGCCGCTCGTGGTGGTTATATTGAGATAGTAAAACGTTTATTTGTCATCACGCCTGTGCAGGTAGAAGCCATGATCATGGCGAATAATTATGAAGGTCTTCGTTCTGCTGCCAGAAACAATCATCTGGATATCGTGAAATACTTAATACCACTTGTTGCTAATAGTAGTCAGGCAATGCTTTTGATGGAAAATTATATAACACAACTGTTTCAAAAAGCCATTGCAACAGAAGATGCAGCTGCGATTATGATGCTACTTCCGCATGTAACGGATGTGGATCTACGCGGGGGAGAAGAGCAGTCTACGGCCTTAATGGTAGCAGCTTATTGTGGCGATAGTACTCTTGTTCAATTGCTTTTAGATAGAAATGCAAATAAAGAGGCGCAGACTACTGAGGGTGGAACGGCACTTATGTTTGCTGCTCAAAAACAGCATGTTGATATTATAAAAATATTGATTTCGGCTGGGGTAAATCTAAATGCGCAATTAGATGATGGTGTTACGGGACTCATACATGCCGCATATAAAGGTTATACAGCTATTTTAACTATTTTACTCGAAGCTAGCGCTGATATGGAGATTCAATCTCACCTTGGTTG
Source organism: Legionellaceae bacterium (assembly GCA_030695645.1). GTDB lineage: Bacteria > Pseudomonadota > Gammaproteobacteria > Legionellales > Legionellaceae > JAUYQG01. The sequence goes on along the minus strand of JAUYQG010000113.1, from coordinate 1,442 downwards.
TACGGCATTGATGATTGCTGCGCAAAATAATCAGACGGAAGTTGTTAATGTATTATTGGCAGCTGGTGCTAAGATGGACTTTAGTAGTAATGGCGAGTCAGCGTTGGGTTTTGCGGCATTCACCGGTAGCACTGGCGCTCTAAAAGCACTGTTGGCGAAAGGTGCAAATAAAGAGGTTAGGAATGGTATTGGGCGCACGCCATTGATTATTGCCGCAAGCGCTGGTCGTACCGATTCTTTAAATGCACTGTTAGCAGTACATGCTAATATAGAAGCTAAAGATATTGATGGCAATACTGCGCTGATAGAGGCTGCAATTGGTGGATACACTGAAACTGTCAATGCACTACTAATAGCTGGTGCAGATAAGGATGCACGAAACTGTGTAGGCAATACAGCATTAATTCTTGTCGCAAGTCAAGGTAATATTGAAATGTTAAACTTTCTTTTGAAAGCCGGTGTAAACATGGATGCTCAAACCAATAAAGGTTTTACAGCACTTATGGTTGCCGTAGTCAAGGGACAGATTGACTCCATTAAACTATTGCTGGCGGCAGGTGTTAATAAAGAAGCTCGTATGGAGAGAGGGGCAACTGCATTGAGTATTGCTGAAAAAAAAGGCAATTTTGAGATCGTCTATATTTTAAAAAATTTTGGTACACCGAAGTATCGTCTCGATGAGATTGGTTTCGATGAAGAGAAACTAAATAAACATGATCGGGAGCTTTACATGTCTTTTTGTTGTCCTATATCACATGAGATAATGAGTGATCCAATTACAATCATTACGGTTGATAGTAAAAATAATCGTTACATCCACATTTATGATCGATGCTCTCTACAGGATTATTTGAAATTGTTGAGTCATACTGCTCAATGGCTAGATCCTATATCAAGACTACCTTTTTCAAAAAGAGAACTAACAAAAGAAACCAATTTTGATATAAAACAACGTATTGAATATTTTGTTAACCGATTTGAGGCTGAATTTAAAGATAAATTAGCCACCGGTAGTCCAGAAGCAAATCTGGCTGCAACCATAGGGTTGTTTTCGTCACCTCCAGTAGAGCAACAATCTGTGACTAGTTCAAATCAAACTGCACAGAGTCTGGTCGTGAAAAAAACAGGGTAATATATTTTGGGTGGTTAAGCCACTCGATCTCTAAGCTGAAGCTTAAATTGACTGATTAAAAACAGTTCGGAAATTTTGCCGGTTCTGGGCTAGAACCCCAAACTGTAATTCATGCGATTTAATATATTTCCAATGGTATTTACCGTTGGTAACTGAGCTTCACTAAATCCTTTTTTAAGCAGCTCTTGCCTGACTGATTTTGCCGTTATTTTCAAATAGCTGTAAGGGTTATGAAAATCGGGATCCGTTTGTGTATGGGGTTTAACGATTTCTTCGATGGCATCTTCCAAGCCAACTAACTTGTTTTCAG
>JAUYQG010000111.1 GCA_030695645.1 Legionellaceae bacterium | reverse complement strand
TTAACACAGCGTGCATATCCACTTGGGCGATATTATCGATAATCTGGCCTCAAGGATAGTAGAATTGTGCGAAAGAATATTTTAAATAGAGGCGGAAACGCGCTATAGCTTTGGCTTGATCAACTCATCCAGAACTGCTGGTCACTACTCACTCCGTAGTATGGAACGGCCATATTTGGGGCATCTTGAACCTGCACTCAAATCTGACCGTTCTCCGAGCGTCAACAGCACCCTCCGAGCTGTTGCAAATAAGTATTTATTGAAACCCAAGTTCGGAGTTTTATTGATGAAAATACTGATAAATCCGCGTCGCAAGCTCCTGACTAATCCCACGAACTTTAGCTAACTCATCGATCGAAGCCTTAGCAAGTTCCCGCAAACCGCCAAATCGTTGCAGTAACGCCTGACGACGCTTAGGGCCTACGCCTGATAACGTTTCCAACGAAGAATCCAAACTCGTTTTTTGTCTTTTTTTACGATGCGCTGCAATTGCAAAGCGATGGGACTCATCACGAATATGTTGCAGCACATGAAGCGCCGGAGAATCAGCCGGCAAACTATGTTCATGCCTATCATCTGCCAAAATTAACCGCTCCCAACCTGCTTTCCGAGTAGGGCCTTTGGCCACCCCTAATATCACAATCCCATCAATCTCAAGAGCCGCCAGTACTCGTTTAGCAACAGCAACTTGCCCTTTTCCACCATCAATGACCACAACATCCGGTAAACGGCCCTCATACGCTAAGCGTTTATAACGCCGAGTTAGGACCTGCTCCATCGCAGCATAATCATCACCGGGGGTAATGCCACTGATATTAAAGCGCCGATAATCGCGTTTACACGGACCGTGCTCATCAAACACCACGCAAGATGCAACGGTCGACTCTCCTTGAGTATGACTAATATCAAAACATTCCATCCTCGAGATACCCTGCGGCACGTGTATGAAATCACAAAGTGCCTTAAAGCGCTGTTTCATGATATCGGCGGATGTATTATGTTTTGCAATTGATAAACGTAAATTATTCAATGCAAAATCTATCCAACGCCGATTGGCACCACGCAATCCCGTTTTAATACGACACGATTCATCACGCAAAGTCGTTAACATGTCTTGCAATGGCAACTTATCCAAAACACTGCGATCCGTTAAGATAAGGCTTGGAATGCGCTCAGGCATATCGATATAGTAATACGCTATAAACGCTTCAAAAACATGCTGCCAAATGGCTTCATCGTCATCATCCAAACCATGTTGCGGCATTTTCGGAAAGAATGCATCGGACGATAATACTTCACCCGCTCGTACCCGTACGCATTGAATGCAAGCAAAACCTTGACGCGCCTCAATCACAATCACATCGGCATCACCACTGGCTTGAACAACTCCTTGCTGCTCTTGTACCAATCGTAAATGCTTGATTTGATCGCGAATGGCTGCGGCCTCTTCATATGCTAATCTGTCCACAGCATGTTGCATACGATTTGCCAATTCATCTAAAATTTGCTGGCTTTTGCCTTGAAGAAAGCGTTTCACATCAGCAAGCGTTTGTTGATAATCCGCCTGAGAAATATAGGCCGTGCAGGGCGCACTACAACGCTTAATTTGATATTGCAAACAGGGTCTTGAGCGTGCACTAAAATAACTATCGCTGCAATTGCGTATCTTAAAGACTTTTAAAATCGTGTTTAGGGTTTCACGCACGGCTAGCGCGCTAGGATAGGGGCCAAAAAAATCCCCTCCCGCAGGTTTTTTCTTACAGCGCATCACGTCGATTCTTGGAAAAGGATGATGACTCGCAATATGAATAAACGGATACGATTTGTCATCGCGCATGAGCACATTGTATTTGGGTCGCAGTGATTTAATCAGACTACTTTCCAACAGCAACGCATCCGTTTCACTGCGAGTCACGCTCACGTCAATACTGACAATTTGACTAACCAACGATCGGGTCTTAGGACTGGTATCTTGCTTACTAAAATAACTACTAACACGTTTTTTTAAATGAGTCGCTTTTCCTACATACAATACGTGCCCATTAGCATCGAGCATTCGGTAAACACCGGGCTCATTCGTAAGATTCGTTAAAAATGTCTGAAGAACAGTAGAAGTCATTCATCGGGCCGTTCAATAATTCGATACCTCATGGCCAAATAAGTCAATTCCACATCATTTTTAACACCCAGTTTTTCAAAAATGCGACAACGATAACCACTGACGGTTTTTGAACTGAGAAACAATTGTTCGCTCATCTCTTGTGTCGTTTTTCCACGAGTTATCATCAACAACACTTGCATTTCGCGTTCAGACAATTGATCAAACAAAAAATCTTGAGACGACTCCAAGCTACTGATAGCCATTTTCTGGGCAACCTCGGCACTTAAGTAACGCTCACCTTTATAGACTTTCCGGATTGCAGAGGCCATTTCTTCAGCGCCTGATTCTTTCGTGAGATATCCCATAGCTCCTAATTGCAGCACGCGACTGGGCAATGTTTCCGTACACATTGCCGTCACGGCAATGACTTTGATGTTTGGATTCGATTTATGCAAACGCCGTGTCACTTCCCACCCATCGATACCTGGCATTTTCATATCCAGTAACACAACATCGGGATAAAGCGACTTAACCATAGTCAGAGCACGCTCACCACACTCTGCCTCACCCACGACTTCCATGTCAGGTAAATCATCCAATAATCGCCGAATACCCATTCGCACTAAAGCGTGATCATCTACAATGAGTACTTTAATCAAACGATGCTCCTTGATGCAGCAGATAATGAACATAAAAGATGCAATGATAGTAACAAGAGTAGCGATGCTTTACAATGGGGGAAGATAAGTATCAGCAATTCCCGCCATAAAATAGTGACTGACGTAGGATCGCCCTCCATCAATGGGAGAGGGCGATCCTACTGCTTAATGGTTTTTAAGGCGGGAATCGCTGGGAATCCAGTTAGATCTGTACTAATACAACAGGTCTTTGCATTGTTCAAGATCTCTGGATCCCGCGGACAAGCCGCGGGACGTAGGGCTTCTGGAGATGAATTGTCAACAGACCCTATTTGTTGTGTTTCACCTGCTGCTTCAGCTCTTTTTCAAGTTGCTCCGCCATGGTTATGGTCGATGCTTTAAAAAATAACCGTCCCAAAAGACTGGGTTGTCTTAACGCTTTTAAATCACGTTCATTCATCGTTTTCCATGTTTGAATAGCGTCAAGAGCCTCTGAAAACAGTTGGCTTTCGGGTTTATTTCCAAGAAAAATGGTTTCCTGTTGTGAATATAATGTTTTGAGTAACTCAAATTTCCGAATAGTCCGAGGATCATACGGAGCTTTTTTTTGCAATTGTTCCATTCGCTCATACAGTGTGGCAAGCACAGCAAACTGCTTTACATTCGTAAACTTCGATTGTTCTGGAGGTATTGGTGGAAGGTAAAAATACGTCTCTTGCAAATCTCCTTTTATAAATGTTGCAGGTACCGGCAAGTCTCGAAAAAATAATCGAGAAATATTATTTGATACTTTAGATATGCCTAGAACATACTCAAGCAACTCAATCGCCGTATGACGACAGGTATTGGATGTTGTTATTTGCTGTGTATTATCACTAATTCTTTGAATTTCTTGAGTCTTATCACCAGGTGATTTTTCTACATCTTTAAATGACATCCTAATCTTACGAGAATCATCTCTCGGACTATCATCCGTTTTTGGTTGATAACAAGCTATCTGCCCAACACTATCGACTTTGCTTAACAGTTCGACAAAGTTTAAGTACGTATCATATTTTATAGAATAGGCCGAGTAATTAATAGGAAAATCTAAGTTGATTTTTTCATTTTTTAGTTCAGATTTTGCATAACTAAATATAGCCTGAGTAGCGAACTTAATCGCTACTGCATTGGTAGCGGTTTGATTGAACTCTGGAAGTTTTCCAATCCGTGCCAGTATTTTCGGTTTACCATCTTGCATGACACCAAGCATAATAAATGAATGGCTTCCCTTCTCACGTTTACAAATCGCAACGAAAAAATCCGACTGAGAATCTAATGTAACGTCCTCATTGGAGTTTTGAGACATGTTTGTAATCTCCAGATATCAATCAACATGTTCTTATATTATAATATGGTTTAATATGAATATCAATGTGATCAATTATTACCTGCCTATCCGGTTGTCACATACTCGTCATTGCGAGGCACGAAATCATCACACTATGTGACAACCGGATAGCCTAACAAGCATGAATATGAATACTAGGATTTCGCTCATCCACCGGAAAAAACGGAGGAAACTCCCCCAGGGTTCGGGCCTGCTGTAACAATTCGGAGATATTCAGTGTTACAAAATCATACAAGTTTTGATACGAGTGAATTACAAAATATATGAATTGCAACATATCAATACGATAAGGAGTTCGGAATGCCACCAACGGATCAAATAATACTCGCATAGGCAAATGACTTTCAACACTATACACCGTCTCACTAACCGACGATAAAATTCCGCCTCCATAGATACGTAAACCATTTGGCGTATCAATCAAACCAAATTCAACCGTAAACCAAAATAACCGTTGCAATAATGGCCAATCGTATTCGGGAAAAGTAAGTACTCGCTGAGCATAGGTTTGAACAAAATCAGCGTAAACTGGATTCGTCAACATCGGGCAATGGCCAAATAATTCGTGAAACACATCCGGCTCTTGCACATAATCCAGCTCTTCTTCAATACGAATAAAGGTTGCTGCAGGAAAGCGGCGTGTGGCTAATAATTCGAAAAAAGCTCGTGCGGGAATTAACGCGGCTACTGGAACGACTTGCCAGCCTGTTAATGCAGACAGTTCACGATTAACATCATTTAATTGCGGAATGCGATTTGACGTTAAGTTTAATTTAGCCAATCCATCCAAATATTCATCACAAGCTCGACCGGGCAATAGCTTTTCTTGGCGTGAAAACAAAAGACCCCAAACATGGTGCTCTTCTGCAGAATATTCGACGTTCCCTTGTGCATCAGGTTGACGAGCGGTGTATTTACTCACAAAATTCATGGTCTCTCCTGAATTTGGACTTTGGACAAAACATACGTCAGTAACTATTTTATGCTGACCTCATTTCTTTAAAGTCGACTTTAACTGTTCAACAGAAACAAACGTTTCAATACCCTGATCAGTGCGCTGCTGCATGCCCTTCCAAGCATGGCCGTAAAGCACCTCATACGTCAATGGAAATTTGTGATCGGCAGTACGAAACGTCAACATTTCTTGTTCAAAATCATGCCATGCCCGTTTCCCCATCAAGCCAGGATTACGCTTCGCATGGACATTTCGCACCCCCTGTGCTTTCAATCCATGCAGTAAATCCGGCAATGACGCATAATGAGCCGTTAACGTATCCATATCCATCACAGGATCATCAAATTTTTCTCTCAACAAACAATCACCAATATCATGCATATCAAGAAAATCATTCACATGAGCATACGAATCGACTGCTTTAAACGCATGCCGTAACTCTTGAAATGTATCGGGGCCTAATGTAGAAAACATCACACAGCCACCCGGTCTCAACACTCGATTAAATTCACGGATTACTGCCGCAAGCGTTGAAGACCAATGAATAACCTGATTTGAGAATATGAGATCAAATTGTCCTGACGCAAAAGGCAATGCCGTCATATCGGCATTCACTAAGGTCCACTTCCGTCGCCAACTTTGCTTACCACCCGCCAATGTAAGCATCGCATGCGCCATATCCAAACCTATAATATGCGCTTTGGGATACTGTTTTTTTAAACGTGACGTAAAAATACCAGGTCCGCAACCGACGTCCAACACATAGCGAGGTTGCATTTTCAAATACTGCAATCGCTCAAATAAACGATCACCAATTTCATGCTGCACTTCAGCCACAAGCTCATACTCGCTCGCATGGCTATTAAATGCATTGCAAATTTCGGCTTTCAAATTCATCATATGACCATGGAAACGTTATAGCACATCACGCATGCTTTATAAAATCGCAAGTATATCACAGATACTACAATCAATATCCACATACCCCTCAAAGTTGATTCAAGACATCAAACGTCCACGGTTACGGGCTCCATCAGTTTGTATATTATGCAACCAAAGTCATCGGGAACACGATCCGATATGCGCTGCGTGTACAACGCTATTCACGCCACTGGGTTCAGCTTGCCGCCTCTGTGCTATGCCTTTACCCGATGACGATGACTCCATCTGTGGAGCATGTTGCTTAAACAAACCGGACGTGGATCGCGTCATCACAGCGTATCGCTTTGAAGAACCGCTCAGAACATTATTGCACGCGTTTAAATACAGGGAGGGTTTGTATCTAACCTCATTATTAACCAACCTCATGCTGCATGCCGCAATCGATACATCGAACTTACAATGTTTGATTCCCATCCCCCTGCATCCAAAACGTTTACAAGAGCGAGGGTTTAATCAAGCGGCCATCCTCGCGATGCGCTTAAGTCGTATCCTCAAGGTACCTTACAATCTGACTCAATGTAAAAAAATAATCAACACCATTCCACAAGCCGGCTTAAGCGCATCGCTGCGCAAAACCAATCTCAAAAACGCATTCCAAGCGCCTTCTCTACCCTACCAACACGTCACATTAATTGATGATATATTAACAACTGGAAATACCGCTAATGAACTCGCACGAACGTTAAAGCAACAGGGCGTCAAACAGGTTGATGTGTGGTGTTGTGCTCGAGTGACCCCCAAAATACGGGTGCGTTAAATCTATACAGACTCCAATCCACTCACTAAAACATCTTTATGATAAACATAATGCTCAATAATTTGTTGCGCTTGATCGCTGGATAATGGTTTCGTAATCACACCATCCATAAAATAATCCCTGCAATCGTATTTGACAATCTCCGCTTGATACGATGTTAATGCAATAATGGGTACGTGATGGTCCGTACCTTTTTCTTTTGCACGTAATTTTTTAGCAACAATATAACCGGATGTATCTTGTAAACCAATATCCATAAAGACTACGTCGTATTTACCCGGTACAAACAAATCAAGAGCTTGCTCACCGGACTCGGCCATATCCACCTCACAGCCCAAAGTAACCATTAAAGCTTGCTCTACTTTTTGAGCGATAGGGTTATCCTCTACCATTAATATTCGAGGCGGTCGACCACTAGGACGCTCAATCAGCATGAAATCCGGATGAGCGTCTTCCAAAGTACGTCGCTCATTCGTCATGTGATCCGTGATATCCTCAAGAATCACAACCAATCCACAGACTTGTTTTTTATTATCAAATAACGGAACACGTGTCGACAAATAGCTCAACTGTTTATCGCCGATGGTAATCGGCAAGTCCTTGTTTTTATAGTTTGCTTTACCGGAAAAAATAGCGGTCATATCATCCAGTTTCACTGCCTCAACACGTGATTCCGGCCAATGTGCGTACTTTATGAGCAACTCGTAAGCCGTGCCGGTAAAATCATGCAAGTCCTTCAAACCTAACAATTTGACAAAATTGGTATTGGAACCTTTTAATGCACAATCCAGGTCAACCCAATAAACAATATTGGGCATGCCATTAATAATGTCCATATAATATTGATGAATAGCTACTTCAGATTCGGAAATTCCCTTTTCTGTATTTTGCGTCATGCTATATCCTAGTAATTGGACTTTGGACAAAAAGACATGAAAAGAGCCTCATGTCTTTTTGTCCAAGAAATTTCAGATCCATCCCTCATCATTAGATCGTTAATTGTCCTGATTGTAAATGTTTCCCTGCCTATCCGGTTGTCACATAGTGTGATGATTTCGTCATTGCGAGTATGTGACAACCGGATAGGCAGAAATGTTTCTACAAAGCGAGCCGATTGTCGTTGATATTATTGGCTTATAAATAGATCCGATCTAAACTTTTTTGGACAAAATGGCAGGCGTCTTTTTGCATGCCGTTTTGTCCAAAGTCCAACTAGTAATCAACTCCAATAATTTCATACTCCACCACCCCTCCAGGAGTCGTCACAACGACTTCGTCGTTAAGGTGTTTACCAATCAAAGCACGAGCGATAGGCGAACCATACGATATCTTGCCCGATTTAATGCTCGCTTCATCTTCACCTACAATTTGATACGTAATTTCAGCATCAGTTTGCAAGTTACAAATACGAACCGTTGATCCAAAAACCACTTTGCCATCATTTTTTAATTTACTAATGTCAACTATCTGTGAATTGGATACTTTTGCTTCCAAATCTTGAATGCGCCCCTCCATAAAACTTTGCTCCTCACGAGCAGCGTGATATTCGGCATTTTCTTTCAAATCACCATGCGCGCGCGCGACAGCAATTGCTTCAATAATGCGAGGACGTTCTATCGTTTTCAATCGTTGTAATTCATTTTGCAGTGCCGAAGCCCCTGCAACAGTCATTGGATGTTTTTGCATCGAGATCACTCCAGACCATTAATGTAAATCCTGTAATCGAGTTACTGAATCCCTTTCTTCATACTTCATTGCTAAACAAGCAGCCTCGGCTCCCGACAATGTCGTTGTATAACTGATCTTATACTGCAACGCATTTCGACGAATGGCAAATGAATCTGCAATTGCTTGTTTACCCTCTGTGGTATTAACAATAAAATCAATTTCGTGATTTTTAATATAATCAACCACATGCGGCCGACCTTCCGCCACTTTAAACACTCGCTTGCAATCAATACCAGCTGCTTGAATCACAACAGCTGTCCCACGTGTTGCAATGATTTCAAAACCAAGTGCTATCAAACGCTTAGCAATTTCGCCAATACGAGCCTTATCCGCATCTCGTACCGACAAAAAAGCACGTCGACGTTTCACAATATCACAACCGGCACCACGTTGCGCTTTCGCATACGCTTGACCAAATCGCTTTGCGATCCCCATCACCTCACCCGTTGATTTCATCTCAGGGCCCAAAATAGAGTCAACACCTGAAAATTTAATAAACGGAAAAACTGGTAATTTTATCGAATAAAAAGCAGGCATTGGCGCATAACGTGTTAAACCTTGCTCTTTTAAATTTTGCCCTATTTTGCAACGCGCAGCAATCTTAGCTAATGGCAGTCCTGTTGCTTTTGAAACAAACGGCACCGTTCGCGAGGCACGAGGATTAACCTCCAGTACATAAATATCATCGCCTTGAATTGCAAACTGAGCGTTGACCAGACCAACCACACCTAATTCTAACGCCATTTTACTCAACTGCTCAATCAAATCTTGCTGCACGACGATACTTAAACTAAACGGTGGCAATGTACATGCTGAGTCGCCAGAGTGTATTCCGGCTTGTTCAATATGCTCCATGATAGCACCAATCAGTACGTGTTCACCATCACAAACGGCATCAATATCCACTTCGATAGCATCATTTAAAAATTTATCCAATAACACAGGAGAGTCATTTGAAACGCGCACCGCATGAGCTAAATAATGACGTAAATCATCCTCTTGATAAACAATTTCCATCGCTCGTCCACCCAAAACATAGGAGGGTCTAACAACCAAGGGATAACCAATTCGGTTTGCCAGAGCAATCGCTTCGGCTTCACTACGTACGGTTCCATTGGCAGGTTGGTGCAACTTCAAACGGGTAACCAATTGTTGAAATCGCTCCCGATTCTCTGCTTCATCAATGGCATCTGGTGAGGTTCCAATAATCGCTACGCCATTATCCGCTAAGGCACGTGCTAATTTCAATGGCGTCTGTCCACCATAGTGCACAATCACACCCTTGGGCTTTTCAATATCAACAATCGCTAGCACATCTTCAAGTGTTACCGGTTCAAAATAAAGTCTATCTGACGTGTCAACATCGGTAGAAACCGTTTCTGGATTGCAATTTACCATGATCGTTTCATAGCCCGCTTCGCGCAATGCAATCGCGGCATGAACACAACAATAATCAAACTCAATCCCTTGACCTATTCGATTCGGTCCACCACCTAAAATCATGATTTTCTCTCGAGAGGTGTCAGGTCTTGCCTCGCATACGGATTGATAACAGGAGTACATATAGGCCGTATCACTTGAAAATTCAGCGGCACACGAGTCAATGCGCTTATAAACCGGTTTAACGCCCAACGTTAGTCGATGAGCTCGTACCTCGTCTTCAGTACACCCCATAACTTGAGCAAGATAGGCGTCGGCAAAGCCACGCTGTTTTAATAATCGTAAGGTCATTTGATCCAAGTCAGTCATTGTTTTACCCGCTAACTCCTGTTCAAAAATAACCAATTCCTGAATTTGTGCTAAAAACCACGGATCAACACGACTCTCTTGATGAATTTCCTCTATCGATAAACCCAAACGAAAGGCATCCGCAATATACCATAATCGATCCGGCGTGGGTTCCTGTAAAACCCCACGCAGCACGGCCATTTCACCGGACTTAAACAGTGATTGCAAACCACAGCGATCAATTTCTAAACTACGAATGGCTTTTTGCAGTGATTCTTGAAAATTAGAACCAATAGCCATCACTTCACCAACTGATTTCATTTGCGTTGACAAAACAGGTGATGTTTGTGGAAATTTATCAAAATTAAAGCGAGGAATTTTAGTGACCACATAATCAATCGTGGGTTCAAAAGAGGCTGGTGTTTTTCCTCCTGTGATATCATTCGCCAGCTCATCCAAGGTATAACCCACAGCCAGCAAAGCCGCAATTTTAGCAATCGGAAAACCGGTTGCTTTGGATGCTAATGCCGAACTGCGTGATACTCGAGGATTCATCTCCACAACCAAAAGACGCCCATCGTCTGGATTAACTGCAAACTGCACATTCGAGCCACCTGTGTCTACGCCGACAGCGCGCAGTACACGAATGGCGGCATCTCGCATGCGTTGGTATTCTTTATCGGTTAGGGTTTGAGCGGGCGCGACTGTTATGGAATCACCGGTATGCACCCCCATGGGATCAAAATTTTCAATGGTACAAACGATAATGCAATTATCGTTCCTATCGCGTACCACTTCCATTTCAAACTCTTTCCAACCTAATACTGATTCATCAATCAACAACTCCCGAGTGGGCGACATTTCCAAACCACGCAAACAAATGTCTTCAAACTCTTCAATATTATACGCAATCCCACCCCCACTGCCCCCCATCGTAAACGAGGGCCGAATAATGGCTGGAAAACCCAATTGAGTTTGGGCAATTAAAGCGTCCTCAAGTGAGTGGGCAATGCGTGAACGCGGCATGTCCAGACCAATTTCGATCATGAGGGATCGAAATTTATCACGATCTTCGGCTTTATCAATGGCCTCGCGACTAGCGCCAATCAACTCGACTCCGTATTTCTCGAGAACACCTTCTCGTACTAGATCCAAGGCACAATTTAACGCCGTTTGTCCGCCCATGGTCGGCAGCAGTGCATCCGGTCTTTCTTTTTCAATAATAGCCGCAACCTCTGGCCACAACACAGGTTCGATATAAGTCGCATCAGCCAATTCAGGATCAGTCATAATCGTAGCAGGATTCGAATTCACCAAGATAATTCGATACCCTTCTTTTTTAAGTGTACGCACCGCCTGCGTACCGGAATAATCGAACTCGCATGCTTGACCGATCACAATGGGCCCAGCACCGAGAATTAAAATGGATTGAATGTCTGTTCGTTTCGGCATAATAAATCACATGATGAGGCTAGTTTTGGGTATAGTATACTCGTTACTCAACATTTTTTATACATGAAAACAACCATCAGAAAGGACACGAATTACTGATTCGAATCATTATGATGTTGACCAAATTGGCTCAAAAATCAGATTAACCAGGTTCGGGCGGTCACGGGCTCGTATTAGATCGCTGGTTGTCCAAAGTCCAGTTATGTACTGACGCTATTTTTCCCTGTTTTTTTTGCGCGATAGAGCGCATTGTCAGCGTTGCGCAGTAAACTTAGTGAATTTTTTGCACCGTGAGGAAACGTAGTAATTCCGATGGAAATAGTACATTGAAAATGGCTTCCTTGCATCGTGTCAAATTGAGTATCCTGTACCATTTTGCGTATTTTTTCAGCGAAGTTTATTGCGGAGTCCACGTTAGTTTCGGGCAAAATAATAGAAAATTCATCGCCAGCAAATCGACCAACAACATCCTGTTTGCGTGAATTTTTATGAAAAATATTGGTTATTTGTACTAACACGGCATCGCCAACAGCGTGTCCATAAGAATCATTAATGCTTTTAAAATCATCAATATCAATAAAAATAAATGAAAATTCATGATGATAGCGTGTTGACCGCGATACCTCGTCATTGAGCAATTCATCAAAACTTCGACGATTATACAGATTGGTCAATGGGTCACGTGTTGAATGATATTCAAGTTGTCGAATGGCATTTTCGAGACTTTTAGTGACATCATTGAAGTTTTGTATAACATACTGTGTTTTTACACCACCTTCATCGATAAGTTTTTCTTCTTCCAGGTGCAATAATTGCAGAGTACTCAACAGTCGTGCATTCCGATCCTGCAATACATTGATTTTTCCAGATGAAACCTCAGTCAAAAAATCATTCGTTAATTCTGAAACAATCCCTCTAAAATTGTGTAATTGGGTATGTATTTGCATTAACAGACTTAATTGCTCTAATACGCTGGATCGTAATTTTTCTAACTTGACTGTATCGGTAACCAATGAATTAGACGTCATCATGTGCCTCTTTCTGAAAAACCCCCCTCGCGCTCATTAAGTCAATTCCGCAGCGAAGTTTTTGAAACCACTCTATAAAATCACGAACGGCTTGTCCTCTATAGATTGGGCCATGTTGTGGTGCAATCATTTGAATATCCAAGTCCTGAATCGTTTCAACCCAAGCTCGGGCGGCGTTATTTGAACACATATAACGTCGATGGAACCATTCAATATGATGCTTATGTTCATTAAAATCATCCACGAAAATCACTTCAGTCTTTTTTTGTTGAGGCATACAAGCCGTGCCAATATCGCCTGTAAATAATATTTTTGAAATGGGGTCGTAAACGTTAAACTGCCCTTCTGAATGTAAAAAATGGGCTGGTACAAGTTTTAAATCGAACCCGTCTCCAAAAGTGCAGTCCATTCCTGAATCTGGAATTCCAAAAAACTGATTGATGTTTTTTAAGCCATAATGGGGCAAAAATCGCGTCCATATTTTAGAAATATAAATGGGTGCCTTGATAAACTCAACCCATGTGTTTAATCCGGCTACAATATCCGGATCTTGATGAGACAAGATAATTCCCCTGATTTTTTCGGGATTAATGTATCGCAACATCTCAGCTAGTACTTGTGGCATCACACCAAATCCACCTGGATCTAATAGAACGCCGTCGTCATTGTGTTTAATGAGGTATTGGTTAGATCGTATACCATTTTCTTCTCCAGGCTTGCTTTCATTAAGCAAGACAAATTGATGATTATCCGAGTCAAACAATACTATATTTTTCATTGAGTTGCCCCTGTAAGTCATTGGACTTTGGACAAAACGGCATGCAAAAAGACGCATGCCATTCTGTCCAAATAAGTTTAGATCGGACATGGTTATAAGCCAATAATATCAACTTGGACTTTGGACAAAAAGACATGAAAAAAGACTCATGTCTTTCTGTCCAAAGTCCAATCTGTATATTAACCCAGTTCAAATGTAGTTATTCCATAAATGTGTTGTATATTAATGTTCGGTTGTTGTTTGGTATACATACGAGCCGTAGTAAACACCTTCTCCAAACCATGACGATTTACTAAGCGAATGGCCTCTATATTATCTTCTATAACATCTAAAAATATTTCCTCTCCATTTGCGTGAGCAGTTAGAGATAGAAATAACGCATCTGCTATTTCAGGCGATTTAGCAAAAAGAGGCCCAATTTTAAATCCTCGAATACATCGCCTAATCACACCATATCCCAAAAGCTTATCACGCTGCCAATAACCTAAAGCCTTGCTATCTGGTTGAGCTAGCCAAGACTTTAAAAAATCGTCTCGTTGCGCAGGGAAATATTGCCGATCAAACTCGAATAAAACCTCCAAAGGAATGGAAGCCATATCAACAATAGCTTCATTTAGTAATAAATATGTCTTTAATTTACCACAATAACGTGCATTATAATGAGCTATTTTAAATCCAAATTTCTCATATTTATTTTGCATGTCAGGTACACCATCCAATCCAATATTTATGTCTCCCATATATTGAAAAATAGCTTTCGTTAAATCCATTCCATATCCACGCCCACGGTATGCCTGTTCTACAATATAAAGACCAAAAAATGCAAACTCATTTTTGTATTTAACACCGGAACCGACAGCAATAACTTTATCGCCTAATTTTCCCAAAAAAAATCCATTAGGATCTGCCTGATAGAAACATTTTTCATCATATAGTCCTGGGTTCCAGCCTTCGTTAGCGGCTAGGCTAATGATGATAGACATTTCATGTTTTTTTATCTGAGCGATAGAATATTGTTTATTTACCATCAAATTCTCGTTTAAAAACGTTGTGAACAATATTAGATATTATAGGCGAACATGTAAATGATATTATTACTGGAGTTTGGACAAACCGCGATCTAATACGAGTCCGAGTCCGTGGGCGTGCCCGAGCCCGCCCGAACCCGAGCCGCCTGTTTTTTTAGCACAACCTCTCTGATTATGCGATCATTTTCTCTGTTACAGTTGTATTTTTCGACTTTTTAACGATGGGATGACGTGTTCGTTTTATTTGAATATCCCCCAATTTTCGTCCAGGTGCTTTTTGTCTAGGTTTAGGTGGTTGAGCGTAGCAATTCTGGTTATTTCTATAAAATTCGTGTATA
>JAUYQG010000108.1 GCA_030695645.1 Legionellaceae bacterium | reverse complement strand
TCATTCCTCATGATTTTTACATACCCTATGTGTAATTCCAGAATGTCTGAATGGCACAATTGTTGATTTAATTCATCTGTTAAATACGATGCACATTCATTTCTGATTTGCTCGGAAATGGCTTGTCCATGTGGGTGATCCAGTTTGAGCTGGTGATTTACAAGCTCACGCACGTCATTGGGGAGCTCGCTTTCACCAGCCTTAAAATAACCAACATTTGTTGTGCGTTCACTGGTTAAAATGGCCGTTCCATTGGGTAAAACAGTCATTGAGCAATAAGGACCTGATGAAAAAATGCAAGTATTCATGTGTCTTAATGATTCAGGTAATTCAATCAAGATACTTGCTTTAATTCGTATTACTCGATGTTCATCAGGAACATATAGTCCCAAGCTTCGATCCAATGTTTCTATATTTTGCCATGAGCAATTGACAATAGATGTTGACATGAAATTATGCGTACTCTCTTGATCATCTTTTGCGGTTACGACATATCCGAATTGGATAGGGTTGTGTGATAAATTTGTTACTATTGTGGACGGCAAAAACGTAATGTTGGGGCTAAGGGCAATGCGTTGCTGTAAATGTGATTTCAAACGGTGAATATCAATTTGTGATTCAGCGGTTTCAATGCCCAGTGCGATAGAAATGGTGCTAGCATTGCCAAGAGAGTCATAAAACGGGATTTCTTGTTTTATATGCGAATAATCTGTTGGTATAAGGAATTGGATAAAGTCTTTTGGTTCCCCAAATAGTTTATTTCGTGCATCTTCCATTACCAGTTGAGAATAAACTGCTTGTAAATGAATGGCTATTTCACGGGCATTTTCAACAGGGACCAATGAATTAGACATAAAATAATGCCGACCTCGTCGCCAAGGGCTTCGTAAGTTATTTCCTCCTGAAATGTAGTCGGGAAGTTCTCGTGCAAATTCAATGGATTTAATCAGACAATTTTTTGCAGTGTATGCGTCACCCACGTAGTGAACACCCGTGTGCAATTTATAACATTCATTATAGCTAGAGCTGGTAATGGGTAAAATTTCATTTCCTGATTCAATCAGAAGAATTTTTAGGTGGGAGGGTATTTTTAACGCAGATAACGATCCGGCTAACCCAGCACCAATAATAATGACATCAAACATGAAAGCAACCTTTTAAATCTCGCATATTTGGTGATTATAGCATTAGTTTGGCCTTTTGTTGCGCATTTCGCGTGAATTATCTGTATAGAGCGGGTCTCGTTTAGCAACCCATTCAAAAAATGTTCAGACTAAAAATCAAGCAAGAAACCTATGCACAAAACAGCCAATGTCTGATCAATTCACGAATGCCAGTCAGTTTTTCAAGACAAGCCTTTAACCCTTGCTCTATTTCAGTGTTAAATTTTTCATTTTTTCATCTTTTGGGTCTAGATATTGTGACATAATGTTTCATCTCTTCTCATTTATATAGTGTTTCGTTAGATTATCAGGATATACAAAGCTCCAACGTCTCTGAGTACTTGCACTAAGAGTTGTTCCTGTTTGTGGTGTGCTATGGCTTGCAACGCATTGGTGTCTGGTGTGGGTTGGTTATTTGCAGTAATAATGACGTCACCTGGACGTAAACCTGCTCGCCAACCTGCACTGCTTTCTGAAGCACCGACAATTTGCACACCAATGACATGCCCGTGCGGAGGGGAGTCTTGTTCAAAGTTTCTGAGTGCTAAGCCATATAAAAATGGATTATTGGATTGCAATTTTTGCTCGTTCTTTTTGACGTCGGTCACAACGGCATGTAAGGCTATTTCTTTACCATTACGCTTGACCGTCAGCGTGGCTTCACCGCCGACGCGAAGCAGACTAATCACTGTTTTTACTTGGTTAGCTTGAGTGATTTTTGTGCTATTAATTTGAGTAATGACATCACCCGCTTTCAAACCAGCAATTTCAGCAGGTGAGCCTTCGTTAACTTGAGCAACTAATGCACCTTGAAAATCTTCGCCATATCCCATAGCTTGAGCAAGTTCAGGCGTTAGGTGTTGCACAAAAATTCCCATAAGGCCACGGTGAACGGACCCAAATTTAATGATTTGTTGAGCGACATCTTTTGCCATGTTAATGGGAATTGCGAAACCGATGCCCACGCTGCCACCATACAACGAAATAATAGCGGTGTTGATTCCAATGAGTTCGCCTTTGACATTCACTAACGCACCGCCTGAGTTGCCTGGGTTAATTGCGGCATCCGTTTGAATAAAGTTTTCAACACCCTCGATATTGAGATCGCTGCGTTTCATCGCACTAACAATTCCAAACGTGGCAGATTGGCTATTACCAAAACTATTTAACCCGAATGGATTACCAATGGCCACAACAAAATCACCTACTTCAATGAGATCAGAATCTCCAATGTTTAAACTTTTTAAGTTATTGGCCTCTATTTTTAATACAGCTACGTCCGTTTCACTGTCGCTACCAATGAGTTTTGCCTTGAGTCGTCTGCCGTCATTGAGGGTGACGGTAATAATTTGCGCATTGCGGATCACGTGATCATTAGTCAAAATAATCCCATTTTTAGGGTCAATGATGACACCTGATCCAATACTTTGAAATTTTCTAGGCTTTTCAATAGATTGTTGTGGGCGATTGGCGTTGTCTTCATCATCAGTGCTCGCTGCTGGCAGGCCACCTTGAATCACCCCCTGTACGGCAATATTAACGATGGCAGGCATCACTTTTTTAAGCACTGGCGCCAAGGTCGGCAATTGGCTCATGGGAAGTGGCGGTGTTGTTGCTGAGTCTGCAACAGTTGTTGTTAGGATGAGAACAGCCATTAAAAACGACTTGAATAGATGCTTAATCATAATTTATCCTGAAACCAAATTAAAGTTGCCATTCTACCGGTTTGTGATTCTCTTCGGTAGGAGTAAAATTGTTCGTGTAATTCATAGGTGCATGCATTTGACTGATAGACTGCCGCAATCCCTAATGACTGTAGAATTAGCTCAGCCATGTTAGGTAAGTTAGCATGCAAGTGTGAATTATGATACTTAAACGCTTTGCTTGCAAAGGAATATTGACTGGAAAATGTTTGTAAAACCTCGTCACCCGTTTGATAACATGCTTCGCAAATAGCTGGGCCAATCCAAGCTAGACACGATTCTGCAGTACTGAGCAATGTGGATACGGTATTTTCAATGACACCATTCGCCAATCCTCGCCAACCTGCGTGAATAGCAGCAATTTCAGTACCTTGACGATTGCATAATAAAATGGGTAGGCAATCTGCCGTCATGATGGCTAAGGGTAAATGGCTATGCCGGGTCACTGCCGCATCCGCATGACGGTCAACCTGGTTACTTTCCACAAGAACACAGCGACTAGTATGTGTTTGATCAAGCCAGATGGGCTCATTAGGTAGTTCTAATTGTTTTTTTAAAGAGGCTCGATTAGCCAGAACATGCTCAGGATTATCATGGACATGCAACCCAACATTGTTATAAGCATACGATTGTTGGCTATATCCTGGTTTTTTAGTGGTCGTTAATGCCCGAATGTTTTTTGGGGCTGGCCAGTTCGCAATAAAATGTGTCAAAAGTCGGAATCCAATATCGTTAATAATGCCTGAAAATCATCGGGTAACGGTGCTGTGCAGGTTATTTCTTCATGAGTGATGGGATGTGTGAATGATAGAGAGCAAGCATGCAAAGCCTGTCGCTTAAATTGTTTGATATGATCACGTAAGGTTTCACTTGTGCCGGCACGTAATTCCGTGCGCCCGTGATAAAGTGGGTCACCGACTACCGAATGATTGATATGAGCCATGTGAACACGAATTTGATGAGTACGTCCGGTCATGAGTTTGACGTTTAACAAGGTCACAACATGGTAATGTTTTTGGACTGTATATTGAGTAATGGCTTGCTTACCCAGTGCACAAACCGCCATTTTCAAGCGATTGCGAGAATCGCGTCCATAGCCCGTGTCTAATGTTCCACCGGCAATCACATGACCAAATACTAGCGCGACATAATGTCGCTGGATTTCACGTTCTTGCATTTGTCGAACTAAACTGGTGTGCACTTCAAGAGTTTTAGCAACGACGAGTAAGCCGGTGGTGTCTTTATCAAGCCGATGGATAATCCCTGCTCGTGGTAACTGTTGCAATGTTATATCATGATAAAGCAGGGCATTGACTAACGTATGTTTAGGATTTCCGGCGCCGGGGTGAACAATCAATCCGGCAGGTTTATTTAAAACGAGAACAGACTCATCTTCATAGACGATATCAAGCGGAATATCCTCAGCTTCCATAGGCTGATGGTGTATTTCAGGACTGATATGCATGGATACGTGTTCACCGCCCCATACTTTATCGTCGGGCTTGTACTGTTGGTTATTGACAGTAATAGCTCCTGTTTTTAGCCAACTGCATAGTTTAGAACGTGAGTAGTCAGGAAACATCTGGGCGAGCACGCGATCAATACGTTGACCTTGAAGTTCGCTAGGTATAGATACTTCGTTTACAGGTTCATTCATTGCTTATTAACCGACCGCGTAATGAGTTAGGTTGTGCCTCGGTGATATCCACGTGGACAAATTGCCCCAGAAGATCCTTAGGGCCATCAAAATTGACCACACGATTACATTCCGTACGACCAGCCCATTGCAGAGCATCTTTTTTTGATGTCCCGGTTACTAAAATGCGTTGTGTACTACCAATCATAGCTTGGCTATAACGCGATGATTGAATTAACAATCTATCTTGAAGAATTTTCAAGCGTTGTTTCTTGACTTCCATAGGTGTTTCATCAGGTAAGTTTGCGGCTGGTGTTCCGGGTCGTTTGCTGAAAATAAAACTAAAGGACATGTCAAATCCAATATCATGCACTAAATCCATGGTGTCTTGGAAGTCTTTGTCCGTTTCGCCAGGAAACCCAACGATAATGTCCGTGGATAGGCGAATGTCAGGGCGAACTTGGCGAAGTTTACGAATTTTAGACTTGAATTCGAGAGCGGTGTATCCACGTTTCATCATCGCAAGAATTCGATCTGATCCGCTTTGTACCGGTAAGTGCAAATGATTGGCTAATTCGGGAACCTCTGCAAATGCGTTGATTAAATTATCTGAGAATGCCAAGGGGTGAGAGGTGGTAAAACGAATCCTACCTAAACCATCAATGGCGGATAAATATTGAATGAGTAAGGCAAGATCGGCTGTATCACCGTTTTCCATTGTACCGCGGTAATCATTTACATTTTGCCCCAGTAAATTGATTTCACGCACACCTTGCGTTGCTAATTGATAGCATTCGGCCAGTACATCGTCAAATGGACGACTGATTTCTTCACCACGGGTGTAGGGCACAACACAGTAGCTGCAATATTTGCTGCAGCCTTCCATGATGGAAACAAAGGCGACGGGACCTTCAGCACGCGGAGCAGGTAAGTGATCAAATTTTTCAATTTCAGGGAAGCTGATGTCCACAACGGGTTTTCGTTTTTCCAGTCGCTCGTTGAGCATAGCGGGTAATCGATGCAAGGTCTGTGGTCCAAACACGAGATCAACAAATGGCGCACGCTTGATGATGTCACCACCTTCTTGGCTCGCCACGCATCCCCCAACACCAATAATCACATGTGGGTTTTGTTTTTTATAGTCGCGCCATTGACCTAGCTGTGAAAACACTTTTTCTTGAGCTTTTTCACGGATAGAGCATGTGTTTAATAAAATAACATCAGCTTGTTCAACGTCGTCGGTTTGTTCAAATCCGTGTGATTCAAATAATACGTCTGCCATTTTGGATGAATCGTATTCATTCATTTGGCATCCGTTAGTTTTAATAAATAATTTCTTTGATATCATATACATCCTTACTCTTTAATGCTTTTGCAGTAGGTTTCAGGTACGCGGGGTAATAATATTAGCGCGATGATCATGCCTAAGGGCAATAGCGCTAAGGCAACGTGGTATGCCTCAACGGGATAAATACGCACTTTATCTACTATTTCGCCTTGCCACATTCTATCGAGAATGAAACCAACTGCGGGTTGAGCGAGCGCAATGCCCACCATATTCATCATGTTCATAAAACTTAAACCGGTTGCAACGTAGCGTTTGCTGCACAATTCTTTGGCTACAGAAAAGGCAGATAAAAAGCCTGCTGAAAATATTCCAAATAAAAACAGCAAGATTTCCATGAGAAAGGCAGATTGGATGTTGCAAAAAATAAACAGAGAACTCGTAATAATCCCACCGACAGCACCAATATACATAGGTGGTTTACGAAGGCCAATACGATTGGAATAAATACCCCACAGTGGGCTTGCAATGGCCCACCCCACAAATACTAAAGAAATGTAATTTGCTGCGGTGGCTTTAGCCAGATGCATTTTCAGCATTAAAAAGGGCACGCCCCATAGGCCACAGAATACCGGGGTAGCCATATACATCAGACCACCATAGAGTGCCACAAACCAAAGTTGTTTGTTTTTAATTAATGCGATCAAACTGAGTAATACATGTTCCTCTTCAACTAATGGTTTTTTATTCGATTTTTTTGCAATATCTTTTGGGTAGTCCTTGGTTACAGCAAAGATTAAGATGGCAAGCACAATACCGATGGACCCCATGATCTTCATGCTTTCTCGCCAACCGTAGTTATCGATCAAGAGAGCAAGTGGTGCTTCACCACCAATAGCACCTAGCATACCGATCGTGACCATTAAACCAGTTAAAAGAGCAAAGCGTTCCGCAGGGAACCAGCTGGCAGCTAGTTTCATCGCACCAACGGCAGCAAATGCTGAACCGAACCCGATCATCAATCGAGCAATACAGGCCATCATAAAGCTATCCGTTAATCCAAAGGCAATTGTGCTGATGGCACAAATACTGGTGGCGATTGTGAGTAGTCTACGTGGTCCAAAATAATCCATCAGGACACCGCCGGGTAATTGCATGGCAGCGTATGAATAAAAATAAATGCCTGATAGGATACCGAGAGTCTGACTGGTAACACCAAAATCTCGCATGAGCTCTGAGCTCATGACGCTGGGTGATACCTGTAATAGGCATTCATAAAAGTAAAAAATACAACCTAATCCCCATACAAACCATGGTTTCAGAGTGGTGATGGGGGTGGTAGTCGACGATGTTTTGCGATGATTTATGCCAGCCATAGTAGTCAAGATCTCCTTATCATAGTAGGGATGTAGTAGGGGTGTTTTGGCAAAAGTAAAATCTTATCAGCTTGCTTAGTAATTGTCTATCTTTTCTAATTTATCCTATTGTTGGACTTTGGACAGAAAGACATGAAAAAGGCTTCATGCCGTTCTGTCCAAAGTCCAAAACTATTGAAACGGCTGCATAAATGCGTCTAAATTAGGTTTTTCTCCAAGGCGATATTGGTATACCGCATAGAACGCGATAACATTTTTGAGATAATTTCGAGTTTCTTGCCAAGGAAGGGTCTCAATCCAAATGTCGATTTCTTTAGGAGGATGAGTTTTAAGCCATAAATTGACCTGTCTGGGGCCTGCGTTGTAAGCGGCAACAATGAGTACAGGGTGCGCGCGAAATTGATGTGCTAATTGCTGCAAGTAAGCCACACCGATGTTAATGTTTTTTTCAGATAGAAACAGTTCTTTGGGATTGTTGTATGGAATATTAGCACGCTTGGCGACAACTTTTGCTGTGATTGGCATCACTTGCATTAAACCATTCGCACCTGCTGATGAAACAATATCGTCAAAAAAAGTACTTTCTTGTCGAATCATGGCAAATATTAAAGGTTGGGGTACATGATAGCGTGTCGAAAAGTTTTGGATAACCGATTGATATGCGAGCGGGAAACGTAATGATAGCTGATTGCCTAATTCTTCGTTATTACTTAAGTACACGGATTTGCCATTCCACTGCAACTCTTTTGCTACCCAATAGGCTAACGCGCTTTTTTCGCGTTTAGGTAACTCGCTATTAAAATCATTGAGCAGTCGTGATGCGAGCCACGATTGATGGTTATGATAAAGCTCTTTCACTTGATCCGTAATTGGTTTGTAAACTGTCAATGCGGATGGGTCATGATTGACCGCTTCGTTTTCAAAATTCAATTTCTTGTGTAATTTTACGTTAGCAAGAAAACCATAATAATTACGTTTTGTACCCACTTGCTGATACAAATTGGCGGACTTTTCCTTATCCCCGAGCGCTTCATACGCTCTAGCTAGCCAATATTGCCAACATGGCATATCTTTGTTTTTTGAATGCTCGATCAAATCGATTAATTTTTTCCAGTTTTGATGGCCAATAGCAAATCGAATTTCCCAGTCGAGCAATTTATCAGAGTAATAGGCGGGTTTTACTTTGGCAAACCAATAGGGGGCGTCATCTTGGTTACGCATGGCTTTATACAGAGCAATTTGTGATAAAAAATCGTGTTGTTGCGCTTCCGTCAAGATACGTACTGATCGGGGGTTTTCCCAAAGTTTAATCGCCAGGTTCATATTGCGCGGAACCAATAATTTTAGTCCATATAAATAAATCTCACCACGCAATTTACTGGGTTGAAATTGCGAAATTCGTGTTGGATTTTGATGCGTAGTCGCCAGTAAATCGGCGTCTTCTAGTCGTGGTGGATTGTGTTGTTTGAGTAAATAGCGTGCGAGTGAGATATTGTGCGCGTCCAGTGCTAAGGCAACTCGTTGATTAATGAGTTGATTACTGATTTCATGGTGACTTAATAATAAATTGAATAACTCGTCACACGCTTTGGGTTGCGAACCGCCATGCAACCAGAGTTCGGCACTACCTTGTATTGCTTGTTGATATTGCCCCTGTTGATACAAAGCCGTTTGTTCATAGCACTGCAAATTGATATCCGTTGAATTGCGATAGTATTGACTGTATGTTGCCCAGTCTTTTTTTTGTGCTAACTGGTATAACCATTTTTCCCTAAGTTTGTGGGTGAGTGGCGATGTGGTTTCAATGAATGCTGTAAAATCGGAATTTGGTGAGGTTGGTAAGTGTTGACTCCATTGATTATAGGTCATGAACTTATCGAAATACGCTTGATCGGCAGTAGCTGATTCGTTGTAACCGATGAGTAGTAAGCCTAAAATAAATAACACGGCTTTTAACTTTAGCGCTTTCTTGCACTCTCTACCGCGCGAGTAGTTACCCTGGGTCATTGTAGTTGCTTACGCATAGCATCAATTGTTTCAGCATAGTTTCCGCTATGGAATATTGCCGACCCGGCAACAAATTCTGTGGCGCCTGCCTCGGCCAAATAGGCTATGTTTTTTATTGTCACCCCACCGTCAACGCAAATGGGTAATTGAGGGCATTGCTCATGAAGGCGTTTTATTTTAGGTATCATGTCGGGAATTAAGCTTTGTCCACCAAATCCTGGGTTCACGGTCATAATTAAGACAAAATCCAGGCGATGGAGACACCATTCTATCCAATCAAGTGACGTTGCCGGATTGAGTACCAAACCCGCTTTGCAACCTAAATTTTGAATCAGTTGCAAACTTCGATCCAGGTGAGTGGTTGCATCAGGGTGTATGCTAATCCGCTCGGCACCGGCTTCTGCAAATTGTTGGATAAGGGGATCAACGGGGGACGTCATTAAATGGACATCCATACGCAGTGTTGCGAATTGCTTGCTTAATGCCTGACAAATCAGTGGTCCAAACGTAAGGTTTGGGACATAGTGGTTATCCATAACATCCACATGAATCATGTCGGCACCTGCTTTCATGACTGTTTTGACCTCATGACCTAATTGTGTGATATCCGCGGATAGCAAAGACGGAAGGATTAAATACGGCGTTGTTTTAACCAAAATTAAAGACTCCATTGAATGTTACGTTCGCTGAAAGCAGCTGGGTACTTTTACCAAACAAATTGGTGTTGCTGTGTTTGACGTAAACGGCAGTAGGAGTAATGTATGTGTACTCCGTCGAGGGGTCCGAAGAACCCGTCGCGAAATAGCGCACATCCGCAGAAAACCAAGTGAAGTCATCCATGAAATAACTCAGGCCACCCATAATTTGTCCAGCATACGTGGTGCGAGTTTGGAGTGCCGAAATAATTTCACGACTTTGGTTTGATTCGGTTACGGTGGTGTCAGGATTGGAGCGTCGATAAAATTGGAGTGCATTTTGCACATAGGAATAACCGATTCCGAGGCCAACAAAAGGGACCACATTAGAGTATCCGTCGTTACTGGGGACGAAAAAGTCGTAGTAGGCGTTGAACATAAAGGCCCCTGTGTTCGTATCACCTTGGATGTGTGCGTCAGCGGAGCTTTCGATGTTGCCATACTTGATGCTATTGGGTGGCGTCAAGTTGTATGCTGTGTTGTAGGTATTGCTCAGGGTGATGTTCTCAACTTTAAGATAGTTGAATGGATTGTTGTTGTACATCACTTCGCCCTCTAAGCGATAGCGATCACAAAATCGATAACCAATTTGCCCCCCCACGTCTCCTAAAACGGAGCGAGTTGCTTTTACGGTTTGGGCAGATAAGGATACATTAGGACCTGTAAACGTGATGGCTGGTTCAAAATTCAGTGTGCTTGATGTTGCTGAGCTAACGCCTAAAAATACCCCTCCATACCATCCATTGACAGGATTTAACGCATAGACCGGAGCTTGGATTAATAATAGTGTGCTGATGATGGAGCGTTTCATGTAAGGTAGATTCATGGTACATCCTTATTTGTAATTATTTCCATCAAATCGATAGGTTGCGCCTAGATTTGCTATATGTGCCTGAAAGCGTTCACCGAATTCATAAAGATTGAGTGTGGATATATAACGGTATCCTAGGCTTAGTGCGTAATTTTCAGCAAAATTGAATGTTACGCCTCCGGTGCCTTGATAAGCAAAAGCGGAGTTCACTGCCGTAAATGATGTGGTACCGGTAGGGCCAAAACTATTCAGTCTGGTTTGAATCCATCCATAGCCTAGTCCGGCACCTAGATAGGGCTGAAGTAATGTGGAAAACCCCGGAAAATCATAATAAACGTTAGCCAATCCAAAAATAGCTTGGTTATAACCACTGACATCAGTTTGCGGTACTCTGTTGATTTGAAATGCATTGGTGCTCGCTTTTAGGTACGTTACGTCACCTTCGTATCGCATAGGATTGCTTTTAAAACCAAAATTGCCCCCACCTTCAAAACCGCTTTGATACGTGGCGTGATCCCGGGTCAAACCAAAGCGCGTTTTGTCGATATTGCTGGGTATGTAGGTATATCCCCCAAAAAGGCTTGTGTACCAGCCATCAATAGGAGTCGCGGCAAAAGATGCGCAACTGGCAAGCACAGAAGCAAATAAAACGGCAATCTTCATGATATTCTCAGCTTTATTTAAAAGATCCTTTCATGTTAGCGAGTTGACTTTATTTTGCAAGTCTTTGTTTTGGACTTCAGAGATTCTGGGCGAACCCATTTATGCCCGTGTTAAACCCCCATGTGATCAAAAAAAATCATTTATGGTCTATCCGGTTAAAAAAACCTTATCCATCACAGCTCACCTCACACTAAACGACGCTTGTTTTTGCACAAA
>JAUYQG010000081.1 GCA_030695645.1 Legionellaceae bacterium | reverse complement strand
ACAGTGGGATTTAATGGTTAGATTTGAGCCGATGTTAAAAGCGTTATATAAGGCATTATCTCAAGATGCCGCCAATGGTGCGGCGCTTTGCTATGATGATACGTCTGTAAAAATCATGAGCGAAATCAAAGTGGCGAAAACAGCGAAAAAAGGTGAAAAAAGCCAACACACCTGTTATACCACAGGCATTGTGAGCCTTCATGAAGGCCATCGCACGTATCTTTACATTACAGATAATCGTACGGCTGGAAAGTGTATTGCTGATATCATGATGATGCGCGATGCCAAATTAGACCTACCCATCATGATGTGCGACGCCTTATCAGCCAATATTCCGCAAGGCATAGCTGATGATTTGTACGTCTTATGTTTTTGCCTGGTACATGCCAGGCGACAGTTTTACGAGCTGCCAAATGGCTATGATGATGTGGCCGATCAAGTGATAGGATTAATTGGCCGTATTTATGATTATGAGGCCCACACCAAAGGTTTCAGCCACGAGAAGCGCCTTGCGTATCATCAAGAAAAAAGCACGCCGGTTATGGCTGAGCTTAAATTATATCTTGAGGAACAAAAGGCAGAGTTTGAGCCCAATTCTGTTGCTGGTAAGGCCATTGACTATATCTTAAATCGCTGGACACAATTATCTCAGTTTTTGCGTCATCCCCATGCGCCTCTGGATACGAATATCGTTGAGCGCGCGTTGAAGCTTGTGATTCAAGTACGAAAATCCTCTATGTTTTATAAGAGTTTAAGTAGTGCCGCCTTTGCGAGTTTCGTGCAATCGGCTCTGTACAGTGCAGCTCAAAACGAGATTAACCCATGCGAGTACATGTGCGCACTGATAGATAACGAAAAATCTGTGATACAAAACCCAAACGATTGGTTACCCTGGCACTACAAAAAAACGCTCAAGCAGAGCTTGGAAGCGCTCGCCAGGCAGGACTCATTGCCGCCGGTTGTCCCTGATTGAGGATGATCGCCATGGTCGTTGCGCACACTCGCTCCTCACAAGACTTGGGCCAATAACGCAATTTGCCTTGTGAAAATCGTTTGGTGCAGAGCCAAAATCCCGTGCCGTCGTATACCAGTAGTTTGACGGCTATGCCGCTTTTGTTTCGAAAGGCAAACACGGTACCATTATACGGAGAACCCATGCTTTGACGGCAAAGGCCAACTAAAGCGTCGATTCCTTTTCTAAGATCAATCGGCTCAATTCTTATATGCAGACGGTGCTGCGTTGTGATGTGAATCATAGCAACGCACCAATATGAGGTAATATCTGTAATAGTGCATCCGTACCAACAGAAAACGTTAATGCCCGCTCTTTGCCTTGTATAACCAATGGCACTTCTTGGTGTACTTTAGGTTCCGCCTTTAGCTCATCGTTCGAAGCCAAGACAAAACCGGTATCAGCAAATGCGGGACGAAAGCCATCTAAACGTTGCTTGAATTGACCACCACTAAGCCCCAGCTGACGACAAATTTTAGATCGCTTGTAGCCATAGTGACCGTGAAGCCATTACGCGATACCTTCGTGACGGTTTAAAAACCGAAGGCACATTAAAAGGTCATGAATTGATACAACCCATACTCAAAGCCAAAACGATAGAAGCCGTACAGCAGCGCTTTGTTGCCTATTATCAAAAGGGAGATGTGGTACGGTTTAACCAAGATTTTAAAAAACATGGTATTGAACGCAATCAATATTATTCTGTAAGTACTGTTTTGCCAAAACATCGTCGCAATAATGTGCTACCTCTCATTAATGAGAATGGCAAGAGCTTACATTTTGCGTTGAAATCTTTACCACAGTACAAAACCCATACTGCATCATTTGAACGCGTGCTAGAACTTTATCAAACCAAATTACTCGAATTGCAATCAGGTGATAAAGTCATGTGGACGCGTAATTTTAAAGCGGATGGGATCCGTAATGGCGAGATCCTCACATTGCAAACCATCCAAGATAACAAGTCGGTTTTTACGACGAAAGATGATCAATCCATCGCTCTTCAAAACAATCATCCAGCCCTGAAACACCTTGACTACAGCTATGTGTTAACAAATTACAAAGTTCAAGGTAAGGATGCACCCTATGGTATTGGCCTTATGGAGTCTTATCACCGCTTTGGCGCAACCATGAAGAATTTTTATGTGCAAATTTCACGTGCGATTCATGGCATGACGTTGGTGACGGATGACAAGGTGCAATTGACGGAAGCAATTCAACGCAATCATGATGAAAAACAAGCGGCATTGGATATGATTTCAAGCCGGCAACTAATGGCTCATGAGCGTCGATTTCAAGAGCACGGCAATATGTCGTTTCAGGCGGTCATTGATAAAAAAAAGACGTTTGAAATCGAAGAGCGGGTAAAACGATTTGTACCTACTGTTTCTGAATTGCGATTCGAAAAGACACCGATTCCAAAAGAACCAGTGCCTATTAAAGAATTAGAACGATAAGGAGTAAATGATGCCAAGACTATCCGTTTCATTGTCAAAATCCATGCACAATCATTTATCATCACTAGCTGTTCAATATGATGATTCGATATCGAACATTATTAATCGAATGCTACATGTGGGTATGCAGCATTTGAATGATAAGCCGATCCATCCAAATTATCCCGTCGAACAACATTGCCAGCAGCTGATTATTCAAATGAATGCTTTGATTAAAAACATGTCTGCGGAGATGCTGAAATTTAATCAAGATGATTTTGAGAAATTGCGACAGGCAGCAGTAAACAAATATAATGAACTAAAACAGCCATAATTCGAATTTCGCTTAAAATCGGCGTTTATATTTAAAGGCCTGCTTTCTGGCGTTAGCTCACCCCTATTTCAAATTAGGCATGGGTTGCTTATAATATGGAAATATTGAGAGGTATTTTAATAATGCATTTTATACAAATTTTAGTGGTTAAAGAAACCCGCGATAATGAAAAACGTGTTGCCTTAACTCCGCGAGAGGTCGCTCTCTTAGCGCATAAAGGCTATCGAATTTTAGTTGAAACGGATGCTGGGCTAAATTCTGGATTTACAAATGATGAGTATATTAAGGCTGGCGCAGCGATTTTTGTATTAACATCATCTGGGTTTCCAGCAAATACGTTTATTGTGAGGGTCTTGCGCCCAAGTAAAGAGCGAGAGCTCATAGAAAATGGGTTGTTTCATGACAATACTGCCATGCTCGGTTTCTTGTTTCCGTTTGTAGCAGATAGTCATATGGCCACATGGCAAGAATTGGGACTGACAACGCTGTCGTTTGATTTATTCAAAAGCATATCGATTTATGATCCTAAAAATGCTCAAGCTGCAATGAGTCGTATTGCAGGTCGGTTAGCATTTCTTGATGCGTTAAACCTTTATAAAGGTGAACAACCAGCTAAGCTAACAGTCATTGGTACTGGGGCGGCAGGAATTAGTGCAGCAAAAGAGGCACGAAAACATAATATACCCGTTCAGATGTTTGGTAGAAAAGAAAGTTTCCGTACAGAATTAGAAAGGTTGGGTATGACGTATCATGTCATCCCAAATGGTGCAAACGAGATCAACTTTATTAGGCCACATCTAGCCGATGCAACATTGATGATTACCGCAGCAAGAGTTCCTGGAGAAAAAGCTCCTTTGTTAATCGATGAAGTAAGCTTAAATGCTCTGCCTGCTAATGCCGTTGTTATTGATCTGGCGGCCAGTAATGGTGGAAATGTTTTCGGTACGCAGTGTGAGCAAACGGTTACTGTCGCAAACAATGTATCTATTAGAAGTATCTCAGGTTACCCCAAAATGGAGCCCAGAACGTCAAGTGAAGTATATGCACAATGCGCTTATAGCTTGATTACTGAAATCATGTCGCCCGAAGGAAATATTTCATTTGAAAATGAGTTGGTGCAAGAAATATGGGTGACGCATGACAGGCACCGTCACGATTCACTTTATGATACGTTTGATGAGTTTAAGATTTGTAATATGAAATTGTAGGCTCCTAGAACATGAGTGGTTTTTATGTACTCTCTCTGAAAAATTACGTTTTTGTGGTTCACAAGTCGTGAAAATATAATGCATTAATTGACGAGTAGAAAATTTATGTCTAGCGCGCACTTTAACGTGTTTTGACGCGCCAATATCACAGTGTAAATGAAGCAAGTTATGCCGGGCAGGGTTATTGGTATCGCGAACTGATGAGATTGTGAGTTACTAATCCATTTGCTATTATTGGCATCGCCTTGCACAAATGTAAAAAAACTTATAACCAGAGTAATTGTTGCTATGAACCCTGATTTCAAACTACCTAAAATTGACGAAAAATGTGATGTGCTGCCTATTAGCGGACAACATGGCGTTTGTCGTTCTTATTATCAACCAGATGAGTTTGATATTAAAGCTCTAGTGTATGCAAATGAGTTGGTGCAGCAATCAGTTTCTGAGCCACACGCTTTGGATTTGGGCTGCTCACCTTATTTTCCGCAGAGTCAGAGATTAGCAAGATTAGGATTTTACGTTGATGCGTTCGATTTGGAGAAACCTGTGGCTAATTTTGCTGAGATCAATCAGCAATACAATAACCGCATATGTTACAAAAGCTTGGATCTTAAGCTTTTACAGGAAAACGACCTAACAAATCAGTATAAGATTGTTTATTCAAATCGTTGCCTTTCTTTTTTGAGCTATCCAGATACGTATCGATTAATCCGAACTTTGATTAATCATAATAAGTGTCATACACGTTATTTCCTGGCTTTTTTCACCATTTTTGGTAAGTATGCTGAAAATTACCCCACCCATTTGCCGCTTGTCGGACGATATGTTCCATTAAATAATACGTATGCAGAAAGGGATGAAATGCTAGCGCCTGTTTGTTTATATACACGTGATGAAATATTACATGAGCTATTGGGTGAGTTG
This sequence comes from Legionellaceae bacterium, assembly GCA_030695645.1. GTDB lineage: Bacteria > Pseudomonadota > Gammaproteobacteria > Legionellales > Legionellaceae > JAUYQG01. The sequence goes on along the minus strand of JAUYQG010000081.1, from coordinate 5,483 downwards.
CCTATTTCAATCATCGACATCATAAAGGCAAAATCAGGATCTCTTAAGATTATTTTTGATGTCTAAAAAATATGAAAGTTAATATACAAAATAATTTGCTACTCAGCTGGGCATATTGGAAGGAAACAATGGCTGGATTTCGGCTCTATGTAATCAGCACGTGATTGGTGAGTTTATAATGGCATAAATGGAACGCATACGATTTAGCCTTTGTTAACCAAGCTTGTCAAGTTCCCAAGAAAATTATCGCTTAACAATTTACTATAACTATTACGTTTTTGTGGTTCACAAGTAGTGGAAATATAATGAGAAGTTTAAATGATCCAATTGATACATCAACGGCACAAGGGATAATGATTTTTGGTATTTGTGCAACATTAGCAGAAATTTGAACGTGAATTAATTCGTGAGCGAACGTAAGCAGGATTAGTTAAGATCACAACGACTTGAAAAATGGATGCGGTTTATCCTGCTTGAAATCTGCATATATCGACACCTAATAAACAAAGAAGATCGCTATTTGTACTATAATACAAAATATATACCTAAATAATACCTGGTTTAAATCTAGTTCAATTAAAAATCAAAGTGTGAAATAGGAGTGTTATATGCCTACACCCGTTGAATCGTTCTTGAAAGAAATTACTGGGCCTAATGGCAGTATTGATCTTTCAACTTTAAAACCATTAGGTGGTGGCGGCACACACGATATTTATCGTTCAGACAAATATCCTGGTCTATTGTTAAAAGTTATGCGTGACACTACTCGAATGAAAGATGATGAGCGGGCCGAACATTTAGACAAATTAACAGGTCAATATTCAGCGCTTTACGAAGCATTTGGTGAATCTCGATGTATCATGGAAAAACACTCAATTCAATCAATCCAATCTGATACTAATGAACTTCCTCAACAGTTCATTGTATCCGTAGTACCGTTTGATCCATGCTTTGGAAGCGATGAAAAATTTGGTTTTAATGTTGAATCGGAAGAATTAAATGAGACTCTCATTCAATCCAAGCGCTATTTATATGAAATGACAAATAAATCATTATTAGGTAGTAATGAAAAATCGAACCCTTATGTTATAAGAAATTATCCTTTATTAAATAAAAATTTTGACAAGATCTTTAAATTACTTGATACCGAACCAAGTTTATTAGCTCCAATGCGAGAGTTCTTAACCAAATATAAATCATTCTATAAAGAATCAGGCATTTTGCTCGATACAATCGGTTTTGACAATGTTCTCTTTTATAAAAATGACGAGGGTTGGCAGTTCAAATTGGGTAGTGTAATAAAACATGATAATGGCGCTTTAACAAAGGAAATGCTTGAGAAGATCGTTGAAAACCCTGCGACAGTGAAAGAGTCGTTTGAATATTACACATCTGTTTATTACATGCCAGCTTGCATTCGAGCATTGAATGCTTGTGCTGAAAAAGTCGGAATCGAAAAAATTATCGATGATATTAGTATAAATGATAAAACCATTGATACATTGGCTCAAATGCATGTGCAATTGAACATACTTAAACATGATATTTAAAACCAGTGATCAAATAAAGGAAAAAACCATGAAAATAAAAGTAATCAATGCCGCAATTTTAGCACTCGGTTTAACATCTGGGCTCCAGGGAGCCGTCGCATATGCAGATAACTGTAATACACCGGCAAATCAGGCATTATTAAAACTCAAAAATACTGATGTACTCTCTCGTATAAATGAGCTTAATTTAACTCAGGCTCAAAAAGATCAATTTAAAGTAATGAAAAAGAATTTTGATGCAGAAAACAAAAAAGTTGGTGACGCAGGCAAAGCGATGAACGTACTATTGAATCAGATAGCTACATCATCAACCATCGATGAAGCTCGTCTGGACAGTATAGTGTCTGATGCAAAAAAAAACATGGTGATACGCCAAACACAAGCGGCAACATTTAGACATAATTTATACAATCTCTTGAATGACCAACAAAAAACCAAATATCATGAGTTACAGCAACAAGAGCGGGCGTTTTTTCGTATGGGATTACAATGCCCTGATGTAACTAAACCATCAGCCACTCATCCTGATCCAATAGATCAGATCAAGAATCTTGATTTAACCGTAGAACAAAAAACAAAAATCATGCCGCTGATAAGCTCCTGGAAAAATCAAGCAAAAGAAATAATGCTTCCATTTGACGATAGTGCGATGAGCGTAGAACAAATGGAAACTCAAATTGTTCAATCCACATCACCAATCGACACAGCAAAACTGAATGCTTTTTGTATGGCACAAGCAGAGCTTGGAGGTGAACTCATAAAGAATAGAGTAATGGTTTATCATAACATTTATGAAAATTTAAATGACCCACAAAAAGCTCAATTCATGAAAATTATAAGCAAACAATGAGTTTTGGTGCTTTAACAAGTGGTCATTGGGCTCAATGGCCACTACTAAAATCAAATAAAGGAAAATATCATGAAATTAAAAGTAATTAGTACGGCAATATTGGTGTTCGGAATCAGTATCCCTCTTACAGGAATTGCAGCCACAGAAAACCAAGACCCATCTACACAAGCCGCAACCGGCAATTCAACCCCATGTAATTGCGGCTCGCAAGAACTTGCGCTCTCTCAACCAAACCAATCTGATAGCGCAATATTGGCATGGGCAAATTCAACCGCTGTTGCAACATTTACCTATAATTTTGAAAATTACCGTGGTGCAATACAAGATCTATCTGGATTTTTCACAGACAGTGGTTGGTCGCAATTTGAAAAATATTTAGATGACTCCCATAATTTAGATGCTGTAAAAAATAAAAAAATTGTTGTTTCTGCTGTAGCAACAAAACCGCCTGTTATTTTGAAAAAAGGGGTTTTGAATAATGCATATTCGTGGGAAATTCAACTTCCAATATTAGTTACTTATCAAAGCCCAACGCAATATACAAAACAAAATGTCATTATCACAATGACCATTGTCCGCACTTCATCAGTAAATGCCCCAAGAGGAATGGCGATCAATCAATATATTGTTAGCCCTTCAAATGATGAAAACAGTTCTAACGCGACTGATCAGAAAGCAGCTCAGTAATTAAGATTATGGCGTTGATTTGAAAAGCCGTGAGTAATGGCTGAACAAATCAACGTCGAGTTATTTATACGATAACGAACTGATTGAAGCGTACAAATATTGATATTTACGCGCCATGTTTATTTATAGCAGCTTGTATGATCCCTTTTAATTGTTGATCGTTAGTATGTTGCAAGTTGTATTGTAAACCCTTTTTATAAGCCGTATCAAAAGCTTGTTTTGCTGATACGTTGATATCAGGGATAACACCCTTGCCCTCCCAATTTGTCCCTGTAGTCGGGTTAATTGATTCGGCATAAGGGATGGCCATTGCAAGATGAGGGTTTATTTTAAATAGCCGAACAGGGTGCGCACCACCTTTTGTTTTCTCGCCAATAATGGTAGCGCGTTTCAAACTTTGAAGATCATAAGCAAATTCTTCTGCTCCAGAAAAAGTATTATGGCTAGTCAAAACATAAACTGGTTTTCCTTCAGCATAACGTAATCCTGGCACAACGGTTGATGTCCACCATTGTTTTGTTTGATGAGTATTAGGATTATAAATGTCATTTAAATGCACTGGATTATCAAACAAATAACTCAGCAAATAAGCAACCATGGCGGGTTGACCACCATAATTTTCTCTTAAATCAATAATTAATGCACCACTGTTTGCAAGAAAAGACATTGCTGCATCTGCTGTTTTAATACTAAATTCTACAGGCCAAAAGATATGTAGTCTTAAATAACCAACATTGCCAGGCAAAACCTGAACTTTTTCAAATGCATAATTATAATGACTCATTTCAGAAGAAAGCGTTAGTTTTTCTTCTTTAGTTAAATCCTCTGTATTAATAGCGGCATTAAGCATTGCATTGCTTGGAAGAGGCGTCATCGAACCAATCAAAGCAAGGTGTTTATCATGACAAATTCCAGTTAAATCGTCTCCTAATGCTTTTGAAAAATTTTCTAAATTAGTCGTCGAGTCATAACCGTGATTTGAAAGCTTTTTCTCTAAAAAAAGGATCATTTTTTTAGCGGTATCAGGATAGAGATAATTGTCGTGTAGCTTAATAATAATATTTTTTATAATTTCTTGACGCTCTTTGTCTGTTAAAGTGTCAGATGAATTCACTGTTGATGAATTAGCCACATTTACAAAACAAAGCCCTATAACGAGCATTAGAAATAATTGAGCCCCAATAAATCGAAGACTGATTTTTTTAAACCACACTATGTGCGTTTGAATACCCATTAATTATTCCAAAAATATAGGATTTAGCGTTTCTTAACCAGGCTTTTCAAATGTCCAAGAAAATTATCGCCTAACGATTTACTATAACGATTATGTTTTGACATATCAATGCTGTTCCGATCGAGTGTGTTGATGGTGTAAATAGTGGTGCATCAGTGGTGCAATTGAATAAAAAACAATTAAATAATCATTAAGTTGTTGTGCACCACTACGTGCACCACAATTTCCGCTTAAAAAATCGTGAAAATTAAGTTTAATATATTATTAATCAATGAGTTGAAGTGCATAACGTCAGCATGCGATAGGTGTGATGATTTGATTTTATATCTTCGTTTTTGTCTATTTATTTCCTGGTTGGTTTTCGCTATTTGCAGTGTAAACTTTTATCAAGCGCATTGACATTTGTCGTTGCGCATTTGGGACAGAAATTCATTTTCATCGTCTGCATGATCATTAAGTCACAAAATACAGATCAAATTTATCTTGACTATAACGTTACGTGATACCATAAAATAGCGTTTAGGAGGTTAAATATGAGTCATTATCAAATCAAAGAAGTCAGTCAAATGACATCGTTAAGTGTTCGAGCATTGCAATATTATGATGATATCCATTTGCTAAAACCAGCCAAGCGTTCTGCTGCAGGATACCGTCTATATTCCGATGATGATTTATTACGCTTACAACAAATCACGACACTAAAGTTTTTAGGTTTTCCGTTATCGTCAATCAAAAAGATTATTGAAAACCCTCATTTTGATGTCATGACGTCCCTTGTTATTCAAGCCAAAGAGTTGGGTAAAAAAGCGAGCAAAATTAATGAAGCAGCTTCGTTATTGACTTACATCGCTAGTCAAATGGAAATGAAGCAGCCAATTAATTGGAAAAGTAGTGCTAAAATAATTGAAATACTGGAGATAAACTCGATGAACAATCATATATTAGAACAATATCAATCGATATCCAATGAATCAGAGTTGGGTAAAAAATCAGATTATGAAACAGCTTATAATCCTAATCGTCTATATCCTATTCCGCGTGCTGCAAAGCGCCAAGAAATTGGTATTAATCCCAACCAGCTACCTTTTTATGGCGTTGATTGTTGGAATCATTATGAAGTCTCATGGCTTAATGACAAAGGGAAACCAATGGTCGGGATTGC
>JAUYQG010000080.1 GCA_030695645.1 Legionellaceae bacterium | reverse complement strand
GGCCGATGTGATTAGGAGGGAAACACCTACAAGTTAGATTCGGCAATTTTGATATAAATTAGATCAGGGTGAAGGCTATTCGCTAACCCTGTTCAATTTAAGCCTGCGCCATATATCCGCGGTTTTGTTCCACCGTTAACACGTAACGACAACTCCATTGATTTATACGCGTATATCTGCGATCTTTGATCCCAAGTCACGTGCTGGTAGCCTTTGGGCATATTAGTCTCCATTGGGTGGTACCTTTGAGACTAGTTCCTGTACGTGACTCCTTCCACTCAAAATCAGATCAATCATTATATTTATAGCTGACGTATCCGCTATCGCGGATTTGTCTGCTCAGTTTTTTATCTGTTTCCTGAAAAGACAGGAAACAGATAAAAACTCGAGCTCTATCTAACACACTGACCGATCGTAGTGTTGCACTTCATTATTGAATCGGCGGGGTATGATGATTATGGTGGGGGTGTTTTTTAGTGATTAAGGGAGATGTTGGGCCGAACGGCCCAACCTACTGTTAATGCAACATGGACGCGTGAAAACATCTAAAATCAAATTATTTTGAATTGATAATTCGGCTGATACGAGAATAGATAAGCTTATTTTTTCCATAATAGGCAAAACGCAAGATGTGACCCCATTCCTTGTAAAATACTATACCGCTAATCCAGTCCTTACCTGCTAGTGCAGATAATTTTCTTAATCCACGAAAATCATGACCAAATACAGTACTGCTTGCTTTTACTGTGGCAGCAGGCCAATTTTGAGTTTGCGCTAATGTTAAAAACTAGTTTTCTCTCCGTTCAAAATGGAATGTATTCCCGTCTATTATGGAATTAATCTTCGTCTATTATGGATAAAGTATATGTTGTTATCTCTGAAAAATTATATTTTTGCTTATTAAATATGGCACTGGCTGTGTTAACAGCATTTCTTATGGTCTGTTCCTATCACTACCTTATCGACTCTATTTATAGGCAAAAAACCAATATACTTATCATCCTCTTTATTAAGTACGAATCACTCAAATTTTCAGATAAACCGGCCCCGAAAGACATAACGATGAAATGAAGAATGAGGCCAATCTTATAGCTATCAACCAAACCATATTTGATTGGATTGTAATGAATGGAATTCGCATGATTTGTCATGTGATACAGCGATAATTTATCCATCGTATAAAAAAAAATCATATAATTGTATATGAAGCTATTTCAATAATCGATAACTAATTATTCTGCAATTTGATGACGGAGTCGATCTGTTTTAATGTATAGGTATCGTCAGTCCCATTGAAAAATCTATGCTGATTAAGAGCTACTCTTAATGAGCTTTGCTTATGTTTAATCTCATCTATCAAAGAATGTTCGTCAATGGTGCGCTGTTTTGTGAGCACATTGATAGCATCTACGATGGCATCCAATTTCTTCTGACTATTTATGTTCCATGGTAAGTAACTCTTACTGGCGTCTTCAAAACGACGAAGTTGTGCGAGCAAAATTTTACCCATGGCACTATTTTGAATGGGCTCAAGATTTTTTCTAGTCATAGCAAGGTTGATTGCCGTCGTCGTATGAGTTTTATGTTTATTATGGTCTAAAAATAGCGAACGATTTGTTGATAAAGATTTGGATAATGGGCTATGGATATCGTTGATTGCTTGAACTAACAGAATAGAGACATCTTGAGTTGCTGATGTATCTTTTAATAACTCATACAGTTCATCGCTAATTGCGAGTCCTTTTTTTACGCCCCCGGCTATATCGAATACGGAATTCATTTGTTCGAAACGTTTCAATTGTAAGAGAAGCGTTTTTCCCAAAATACCACAGTTTTCTAATTTATTTTTTACGAAAGCAATTGGATGAGCATTAATCATTTCGATCGCGATTCGCATGTCTTGATTAAGTGTCTCCAGTTGTTTCTGTTTTTGTTGGTCTGCCTGATAACCAGCTGGATTATGCTTCTTCTGCCATTCCGCTATGTAATGGTTATGAGGAGAATGAGCAACATACTCTGCGCAGATATACTCTTTTAAAGCCCGAGTATTTTTGGCGGTTGATAACTTACTTTGGGAATGTTCCGTTTTTGGATCTTGTAAAAGCAGTGAAAGAGCTGTTTTTAGTGTTTCAATATCATGTTTTGATGTTTGTGATTGCCACTGCGTAGCGGCAAAATTTGCATTTTGCATTTTGCATTTTGCATTTTGCAATTTTAATTTATTATCTTTCAATAAAGTCGCTCTGAGAATCACATTCATTTTATCCGTAGGAATACTTTTTATGTTTTTAGAGTCTGATATTGCGCACAGGATTTGATAAGCATTTTTTTCATTTTTAATTATTGACGAAAGTTTAAATTTTGAAAGCAAATGCAATGCGCCTATTTTACTTTTCACGTGATGACAATTTTTTATGCAATAATTAATATCTTCGATATTTCTAATTGTTTTATCTAAGGTTTTTTCAATGCTCAGCTCAGCAATGATTTTTTCAAATAATCCATTCGTATTGTTTTTGAAACGAATAAATAACTGTGCAAAACCGAACAGCCTATCACTCTTAGCATATCGATTGATTATTGATGAGGATCTTCCTTGGTACATGAGTCTAAATAAATTCTGAGCAGTTTGCTCAGATAACCCATCGATCAAATTATATTTCCAATCTTGTTCACAATTATGAACATCATGCATTGTATCTATAAGATACTGTTGCTCTTTTACTGATAACACGCTGAAAATTCGCTGCATTTGTGGATAATTAAAATTGTGAATCAGTGTTAAAAATCGATTGACATAATAGGCCTGATCAATTTGATTGGGCCTTCTAATTAGAACAGCAATTAATTCTTCGTCAGTATGTGCTGATAAGAAGTCTTCAACTTGTGATTCAGTAAGATAATGAGGATAATTAAAAGGAAAACGATGTTTATATCCTGAGTTTTCCTCTTTGAAGATATTCTTGTTTTTCAAGGCAATAGCAAACAATCCGTCTTTTATTTGTTCATTTTGAGCAAGTGCTTTTAATAGGTATCCAAATCGATAATGATTTTCTAATAAGTATGTTAATTGATCATTTTCAATTGTTTTAAAAATAAGTTCTTTTTGCTCTGTCCCTAAATAATTGTTGAAAAGCTCCTCAAGTTCTTCTGAATGCTCTCCTGCTGAGGCTGTCATTAAAAATATATTTTGGGCGCTTGTTGCTTTAAAAGCATCCTCTGGAGCGATTGAGTTTCTCCTTAAAAGACTGATGAAATCATAAAAAGAAGTGATTCTATATTCTTTGGTTTTTTCTCTTTCAATAGAGGCTATATCACTTTCTATAACATTGGCCTCCTCAGAAATAGAAGAGATTTCCTGTTTTTTAGACTCTATTATTGGATTTTTTACTAAAGAAAAGTTTCCATTTTCCAAAACACTGAGTTCATGCTGAAGAAGACGGAGCCTCTCATGCAACAAAAAAAGTATCTTTTTTACATTAGATAATCTTTCTGACAACGAGTCTTTTTTAATTACTTTTATGGTAAATGGTTGAAACCGATCAATCATAAATATCTTCACTTAACATAATGAGAATAAATTATACAATAATTTGCCATGGTTGTCTAATTTTAGTCTTTTCTGGATGATTGTATATATAAAGCAAAGCCCATTTTCCTGCTTCAATAATCAGTTTGCGAAAAGCAGCAAAGCGGGGTGGTACTTACTTTGCTTCGTAATCCAAATAATAGAAAGGAAAAAGTAGCAACGCAAAGTTATAAGGTAGTCAGTTTATGACTTTGTGTCGACTGTGCCCCACAAAATCCCCACAATGGATTTTATGGCTTTGAGATGGTTGATTGTAACTTGTTGATTTAATGGTTTTAATTGGTGGGCCCACTAGGACTTGAACCTAGGACCAACGGATTATGAGTCTGTAATATGCCACTTCCACCCTCTTTTAGTGACTTTTAATTTCTTTCAAAAACCTTTTAAATACAATGGTTATAAGCCATAATCAGTAATATTGAACTTTATGATGCTTTAAATAATCTGTCTACATTGCGTCTACATGAGATTTAACTAAGAGTAAAACATGGCTGCGAATCAAAATAGTTTAAGACTGATTAAATCGGTGATTGATAAACTCGAACCGATCACGGGAAAGGATCAATCTTTTTATCGGGATGAAACATTAAAAGGTTTTGCTCTAAGAATTACAGCAAGTGGCGTGAAAAGTTTCATCGTCGAAACACGCATCAATAACAACGGTAAAGCGAATCACTTTAGGTAAATACGGTAATCTCACTGCCGAAGAAGCTCGAAAGCAGGCTAAAAGTCTTTTGGGCAGTATAGCCAAAGGCGATGATCCTATTGCTACAAAGAAAACAGAACGTGTCAATGCTATGACTTTAAAACAGGTTCTGAATGACTATCTAAAAGCACGTAAAGATTTAAAACCAAGAACCCTTGCTGATTACCACTCTGTATTGCATGAAGTTGTACCGGACTGGCTGGATAAGCCCATCATTACAATCACTCGTGAAATGATCGCCAAACGTCACTCCCAGCATGGTGTAACCAATAGCAAAGCGCGAGCCAATAATGCCATGCGGGTATTAAGAGCTCTATTTAATTTTGCCATGTATGAATATCAAACTGGTAATGGGCAACCGATTATCGTTATCAATCCAGTGAAATACCTATCGCATACCCGAGGATGGTTTCGTGTTGATCGCAAGCAAACGGTGATTAAGCCGCATCAACTGGCTGATTGGTATTCCGGCATAACACAATTGGTAGAACAAGAGGCCTATCGTAATGCGCTACTTTGGCATGATTATTTTCTTTTACTGCTGTTCACCGGTATGCGTAAAACCGAGGCTGCCTCTTTACGCTGGGATGATATCGACCTGAAATCCAAGACACTCACCCTGCAAGATACCAAAAATAGAGAAGTGCATACGCTGCCGATGTCAGATTTTGTTTATGAGTTACTGGAGCGAAGAAGTCGGCATAAAATCAGTGAGCTTATTTTTCCAGCTGATAGCAAATCGGGTTATATTTCTGAGCCTAAAAAAGCGGTACTAAAAGTAGTGGAATTGTCCGGTGTGCCATTTACCCTGCATGATTTACGTAGAACCTTTGCGACGGTTGCTGATAGTATTGATCTGCCTGCTTATGCTTTGAAGCGGTTGTTAAATCATAAGATGAATAATGATGTGACTGCTGGGTATATTATGAGAGATGTTGAGCGATTGAGAAAACCGATGCAGCAGATCACTAATTTCTTGGTTAAGTATATGCATGAGCTTGAGGTAAATGAATATTAAATAGACTATAATATATGGTTTTATTTTCATTGAATATGTGAAAATTCTACTATATATTATAGTTTTATAATTGTGCTATATTATATATATAATTATTCACATAACTTATGAAGACTTAATTATGAAATATAGTGAAAGTATGCCATTAGGTGGTTTGGGCAAGCTAGAAAGAGCTTCTCTTTCAGTATTGTTGCGGAATACCAACACCACTATCACGCCCAGACAAGCCGCGGAAATCTGGCAGTTAAATCCGGTTCAGGCTGCCAAGCGATTGGCTTGGTATAAGCAGAAAGGCTGGCTTCAGCGAATTCGTCAAGGTGTTTATATTCCTGTGCCTCTGGTTTCATTATCCAGTGATGTTGTCCCGGAGGAGCCCTTTGCCATTGCAGCGCAACTGTTTTCACCTTGTTATATTGGTGGAGTCAATGCGGCAAATTATTGGGATTTGACGGAACAGTTATTTAGAACTGTGACCGTAATGACAGAGAAAATGATTCAAGATAGGAAGCCTGTCATTGCTGACACGCAATTTATTCTGCATACACTAAAACCTAAGTATTTTTATGGATTGAAAACGGTTTGGTTGGCTGGTGTTAAGGTTAAGATTTCTGACCCCACACGTACGTTGGTCGATATGTTGATGTTCCCTGATTTCTGTGGCGGGCTGCGGTTTATTATTGATGTACTGGCTAATTATTTTCAATCCGACCTGAAAAACATTGATCAATTGATCGAATACTTGGATAAAGCTCAAAATGGTGCAGCTCTGAAGCGCCTTGGTTTTCTTCTTGAACTTAATTTTGCTGAAGAAAAACGGTTGATTGAATACTGTGCACAAAATTTAACAACGGGTTATGCCAAATTAAACCCCACTCAATCATGTGAAAAACTGGTGACTCGATGGCGTATTTGGGTTCCTGAATCGTGGAAGGAAAAATCTGAATGATAAACAAGCAAGAAATTATGGAAGAGGCAAAAAAACACAATCTTCCACCCAATACCATTGAAAAAGATTATGTGTTGAGTTGGATTCTCGCAGGCATTAGTGAATCAAAACAATTAAAGGACGATTGGATCTTCAAGGGCGGCACTTGCTTAAAAAAATGTTATTTCGAGACCTATCGATTTTCTGAGGATCTCGATTTCACTATCATCAATATGCAGCATCGAAATCCTGAATATCTCAAAACTGTATTTGGGGAAATTGCAGAATGGACTTATGAACAAACAGGATTGGAGCTTCCAGATGAAGCCATCAGGTTTGAATCATACAAAAATCAAAGGGGTGAGCTATCAATTCAGGGAAAGATTGCTTATAAAGGCCCCATGCAGAGACGAGGGAGTCATTCTACAATCAAACTCGATTTATGTTGGGATGAAATCGTCGTTGAACCTCCCATAATGAAAGCAATTTATCACCCCTATAGCGATGCTAACTTTAATTTTCAAGTTCAAACCTATTGCATTGAGGAAATATTTGCAGAAAAACTACGTGCCTTGGTTGAGCGCATGAGACCTAGAGATTTATATGACATTATCCATTTGTTCAATGACCCGAGATGGTCTCCTGATCATGATCGAGTTCTTGCTGCCTTGAAGCAGAAGTGTGCGTTTAAAGCAGTAGAGGTTCCTACTCTGGAGCTGGTTAATGCGATGGCTGGTAAATCAGATCTTATTGCAGATTGGGATAATATGTTGGCACATCAAATTTCCGATCTTGAATCACCGGGTTATTATTGGGAAAAATTACCGGAAATATTTCATTGGTTGTATCAATAATAGTAGATGGTACTTACTATTTGAGAGCTCTTAATCTATTGTGAGCTTTCAGTAGGGCTGCATGTTTGGCGTTATAGTTAAAAACACAAGGGACAAATGGGACAGTGGGGACAACCGTGCCACGACTGGATTATTGTCGTCCCACCTCATTTTTATTGAAGTGGGGCAAAGGGGACAAATCGACGCCTAATCACCGATTTTCAGCATCAATTGGCATCATTTCTTTTAATTTGATCTACAACTCTTGACAGCCCTTTAAATTTTAAGTCATACTTTCTTCGAGCTTGAAAATGAGTCGGGCTTGTAGTTATGAGTCTAAAAGACTTATGGATACGAATTATCATTGTTATATCTACGATGGAGCTTGGATAGACAACTGATATTCATTACGCAGGATGCGGCAGGTCAGCATTAAGCTGAAAATGAATAATCAATTGATCGAGGTTCCTTTATGACTATGCAAAAACCATCTCGTTTACACCTGTTAAACGAATTTGAATCTGCACCCCATTCTGCACTGTTTAATCAACAAACCATCGCTGCGGTGTTAAGTTGTTCCACTCAATTACTTGAACGTAACCGTTGGGCTGGCAGTAGTGTTCCTTATTTGAAAATCGGCCGTAAGGTCTTGTATCGCAAAAGTGATGTGCTGGATTTTCTCCAACAAACAAAAAGTTGTGAGCTCAAACTGAAGTGAAGTCAACTGCCTACTCCCGTTACTGTCGTCCCGGAATTTAGTGCAGCTTGGCGAGCTTGCGAGCCTTAGCCGCACTTAATGTCCGGGATCCATTCATCAACTTAGCTTGAGACGTGATT
>JAUYQG010000072.1 GCA_030695645.1 Legionellaceae bacterium | reverse complement strand
ATAAAATTATTTTTCGCAAAATATCACTGAATTCGTAGGGTGAGCAAAGGAGCTTGCGACGTGCCCACCAGCAGTGGTACAACGGTGGGCACGTCGCAAGCTCCTTTGCCCACCCTACCTCGTTCACCCAGAATTGCTAATCAGCTAAATACAATTTGTCCAAGCCCATATGATTCATGTATAATGACGAACCTGTTTTACACGATGAGCATGGATTGAAAACTCATTACGTGGTAATCATTGCTATTTGTTTAGCACTGCAGTCTTGTCAACATGCCCAGGATGTGAAGCATGATGAAGAGGCTGCGTTGTATAATACCCAATTAGGTTTGGCTTATTTAAGCCAAGGTGATCGATCCTTGGCTAAACGTAAATTATTAATGGCGTTGGCACAGGCACCGAATTTGCCCAGTGCGAATGCATCCATGGCTTATTTTATGGAAAAAACGGGTGACATGGTAAAAACAGAATACTATTATCGACGAGCGATGCTGTTTGCTCCGGGACGCGGGGCGCAATTGAATAATTATGGGGCTTTTTTGTGTCGTCAAGGTCGTTACCAGCAGGCAGAACGGTATTTTTTGCTCGCAGTACAGGATGTTCAATATGATCATACAGCAGCAGCGTATGAAAATGCGGGGTTGTGTGTTAAAGCAATACCGGATGATAAAAAGGCAGTGACGTATTTTCAAAACGCATTAATGCAAGACCCGTTACGCAAACAATCGTTGTATGAGTTAGTACGTATTGAATTAAAACAAGGTCAGGTTGCCGCAGCGACGAGGCATTTGCAGAACTACTCATCGTTGGTATCCCATGATCCAATCTTGACTGAGCTGGCACATAGTGTGGCATATAAACGGGTACATACTGGAGTAAACTAAACTATGAATAACACAACAATACTGGATGAGAGCGAACAGACGGTTCATGAAAAACCAGGAGCACAATTGGCGGCCCATCGGATCCTTATGGATTATACCCCCGAGTATGTTGCCGGTAAGTTGCATTTACGAACGCGTATTATTGAGCTATTGGAAGCGGATGATTACCATAATATGCCGGAGCCTGTGTTTATCAAAGGGTATTTACGTGCTTATGCCAAATTGTTGGGCGTGCCATCTGATCCCTTGTTGAATTCGTTTAATCGGTTATATTCCGGCGAACGCAAATTGGAAAAAGCGTTATGGCAGAGTCGTCGCGAAAGTAATAAAGCGGAGCATGCTGTGCGTTGGTTAACGACTATTTTTGCTGTGGCTGTTTTGGTGGCGGTTGTGATGTGGTGGCAAGCTAATAAAGAAAATGAACATATTTTCCCGGCGAATTTGAGCCATGCCCAGGCGACACCTGTTAATCAATCGGAAACTGAAATTCGATTAACTGATTTATCAAAAATGCGCTCGCTACTGTCCTCATCAGGACAAACTACGGAACCGGAGAAAGAGGGTGGCTGAACGAATTCAAGCAATTCGTGGAATGAATGATATTTTGCCAGAGCACAGTTATGCTTGGCGATATCTTGAACAAACGTTTGCCGAATGCTTACGATCCTATGGCTATCAAGAAATTCGTTTTCCACTATTGGAAAGTACACAATTGTTTAAACGAACGATTGGGGAAGTCACCGATATTGTTGAAAAAGAAATGTATACATTCAATGATCTGAACGAAGACAGCGTGAGTTTGCGTCCAGAAGGCACTGCTGGATGCGTAAGAGCTTGTCTTGAGCACGGTTTACTGCATAATCAGCAACAAAAATTGTGGTATTCAGGTCCTATGTTTCGACATGAGAAGCCACAAAAAGGACGCTATCGACAGTTTAGTCAGTTTGGTGTTGAAGCGTTTGGAATTCCGGGTGTTGGAATTGAGCTGGAATTAATTCTCGTCTGCAAACGATTATGGTCGATACTGGGTGTTTCGGATGCTGTGACGTTGCAAGTGAATACGTTAGGTGAGCTTGAAGAACGACAAGCGTACCGTCAAGTTTTGATTGATTACTTTACGCCACATAGTCATCTGCTCGATGACGACAGTAAGCGACGTTTGCATAGAAGTCCCATGCGTATTTTGGATAGTAAAAATCCCGACATGCAGGAGCTAATTGCCAACGCTCCGAGACTCATTGATGTGTTAGGCGAGAGCAGTCGTCAACATTTTGAGGCGCTCTTAGCAGGGTTAGATGGGTTAGGAATTGCCTATACTGTTAATCCAGTTTTAGTTCGTGGTTTGGATTATTACGGACATACGGTGTTTGAATGGGTTACGGATCAGTTGGGTAGCCAAGCGACCGTTTGTGCTGGTGGTCGTTTTGATAAACTTGTTGAGCAGTTGGGCGGCAGTCAAACGCCGGCCATTGGTCTTGCTATGGGCGCCGAGCGCCTATTGTTGCTTATGGATGTGCTTGATGTTAAGCCCGCGTTAGCACCGCCACCTGAACTATTTATGATTACGGAGGGTGAGAGTGCCATGCAACGAGCATTTATTTTGGCTGAATCGTTACGCGAAGCGTGCCATGTGACGGTCATTGTGAATACCGGAGAGGCACGGTTTAAGAGTCAGTTTAAAAAAGCAGATAAAAGTGGTGCTAAATTAGCACTGATTTTAGGTGAAGACGAGTTAGCTCAACAAACGATTGGTATTAAAGATTTACGTAATGCCATGGAACAGCAAACAATCGGCCAATCGGATTTAATATCTTTCGTGCGGTCTTATTTGATATAAAATTTTCGTAACTGCTCGGAGGGTGCTGTTGACGCTCGGAGAACGGTCAGATTTGAGTGCAGGTTGAACGAAAACGGTTTCGAAAAAGCGGAGCATGCATGGGCTTGGCCTGTCCCGGCGAAGGCCGGGATGAGCATTTTTCGAAATCGTTTTCGTTCAAGATGCGCCAAATATGGCCGTTCCTTGCTACGGAGTGAGTAGTTACAAATTTTCTTTTGCAGGAGATAAACATGTCGGTTTACATGACAGAGGCTGAGCAGATTGACCTGATTAAATCATGGTGGAAGCGTTATAATGGCATTGTTACTGTTCTTTTGTCACTTGTACTGTTAGTGGTTGCCGGATTTAAATATTGGCACTGGCACCAAGAAAAGGTGACCGAGCAAGCTTCAAATGCTTATGAACATCTCATGTTGGCTTTTTCAAATCAGGATAAAAAATCGGTGCGAGCTTATGCTAATCAATTAGTAACGGATTATGGCGATACGGTCTATGCGGATGCCGCGCGTTTGACTTTGGCTAAGATGGACGTAGCGAGTGAAAAATACAAACGTGCTCAGGAGACATTGACGTATGTGGCCGCGCATTCCAAGATGAAAGTTCTTGCCGATGTAGCCAGAATTCGATTATCCCGTTTATTAGTTGAAGAAAAATCATATGATGCGGCATTAAATGAACTGGCAAAAGTCAACGATACGGCGTATTTCCCAGTAGTTAATGAATTGCGAGGTGATATATACTCAGCCACCGGACGCTATGCTCAAGCGGTTACTTTTTATCATAAAGCCATTGAAGAAGTACAAAAAAATGGTATGGGCAATTTGTTTCTTGAAATGAAATCTAACGAGTTGCTTGCGTTGACGAAGTCACCGCGAGCCGTTGGATAGTGGATTAAAAAAGAGAGAGGTATTATGCGCGTTGTTCGGATATTAGCGGTATTGAGTTGTTGTGTTTTTTTTCAAGCATGTTCGCAAGTTGATGACTACATCTTAGGCAAAGATAATACTCCCAAACCAAAACCACTTGAGGCTATTGCGTTCAAAGTAGATATGGCTACTACATGGTCTGTTTCAATAGGTAAAGCCAGTAAATCACACGCGTATTTAAAATTGAAGCCGGTCTTACGGGGTAATGTGATTTACATTGCTGAGGCAAGTGGTTTAGTACAGGCTATTAATCAACAAAATGGCCATGTGTTATGGTCAACGCAAGTGAATCATTCGGTGGTGAGTGGTCCGACGGTGGCCGAGGGGCATGTTGTTGTTGGAACGGACTCATCCACGGTCGTGCTATTGAATCAAGTTAACGGTCAAACGGTTTGGACTGCCCATCTTTCAGAAGACGCACTATCGAAATCTGTGATCACCAATCACAAAGTCATTGCAAAAACGATAGATGGTAATTTATATGCCTTTGATTTAGCAACGGGTAAGAAATTATGGGTTGCTGAGCATGGTTCACCCAGTTTGATTTTAAAAGCGAGCTCATCACCCGTGAGCATGGGTGAGCTGATTTTAGTTGGATTTTCGGATGGAAAATTAGATGCCGTAGATCGTGATACGGGGCGTGTGGTTTGGCAACGAAGCATCGCGTATGCGACAGGTGCTAGCGATGTTGAGCGTTTGGTGGATATCGATGCTGATCCGATTATTCGTAATAACGTCGTTTATCTGGCTAGTTATCAAGGTTATATTGGTGCGTTGTCATTGGATAATGGGCAATTCGTTTGGAATAAACCAGGTTCTGTTTATAAAAACATGACTCTTGAGTCTGATACGTTGTTTTTGACGGATAGTCATGATGTGTTGTGGGCGTTTGATCGGCAAAATGGTCGAGTAAAATGGAAGCAAACAGCATTAAAAGCGCATGGTTTAACAGAACCTGTGTTGATGGGAAATTGGTTGATTGTGGGTGATAAAACAGGTTATTTGCATGTCGTTTCCACTCAAAATGGCGAATTGCTGGGTCGTAAACAATTGGCAGCAGCCATAGACATATCACCGGCTGTTTCAGGCAATACAGTGTATGTGGCGTTAGCGAATGGTACGTTGGATGCTGTTCGGATTGTGCGCTAAAAGGTTGAAAAAGATTTAATAATGTTATATACTAACTCCCCAGGTTGTGGATAAGTTTAGTGTTTTCACTGAACACGAAGCAAGCACGTCATCCTGAGCGCAGTCTTTTTGCGCGAAGGATCTCCTGAATTTTGCACAATCTGAGATCCTTCGCGCAAAAAGACGCGCTCAGGATGACGTGCCTGTCGAACCACAACCGTGCCTCACTCATTACTTCCCTTCATCATCCCAGCTTAGTGTACCGCCCGCTTGGTATTCAATCACGCGTGTTTCGAAGAAATTTTTCTCCTTTTTCAGATCCATCATTTCACTCATCCATGGGAATGGGTTTTCAGCGCCGGGATATTGCTCCGGTAGACCGATTTGCGTGAGGCGTCGGTTGGCTATGAAGTGGATGTATTCTTCAAACATGTCAGCATTCATGCCCAAAATGCCGTGTGGCATGGTGTCTTTAGCGTATTGATATTCCATGTCAACGCCATTTTTAATTAATGCGATGATTTCTTGCTTGAACTCGCTGGTCCATACCTGTGGGTTTTCAATTTTAATTTGGTTAATCACATCAATACCAAAATTCATGTGCATGGATTCATCCCGTAAAATATATTGGAATTGTTCCGATGTGCCGACCATTTTATTACGTCTGCCCATGGACAAAATTTGAGTGAAACCAACGTAAAAGAAAATGCCTTCAAAGACTACGTAAAATGCAATTAAATCACGCAGTAAACGTTGATCGTTTTCAGGTGTGCCGGTATGGAAAGTTGGATCACCAAGACTTTGTGTGAACGGTAATGCCCACGCTGCTTTGGTGGCAACGGATGGAATTTCACGATACATATTGAAGACAGCGGCTTCATCCAGGCCTAAGCTTTCAATGACGTATTGATACGCGTGAGTATGTAAGGCTTCTTCGAAGGCTTGACGTAGCAGATATTGTCGACATTCCGGGTTGGTGATATGGCGGTATACGGCTAACACTAAGTTATTCGCAACCAATGAGTCGGCGGTCGAAAAAAAGCCTAAATTGCGTAATACAATCGTACGCTCGTCTGCGGTTAGCCCATCGGGATCATTCCATAAGGCGAGATCCGCACTCATGTTGATTTCATTGGGCATCCAATGATTGGCGCAAGCGGTTAAATATTTATCCCAAGCCCACTTGTATTTAAAAGGAACCAATTGATTCAGGTCTGCCCGACAGTTGATGATTTTTTTATCATCAACATGAATACGTCCGGCTCCCATTTCAAGTAATTCAAGGCCGGTTGCGCCGGCGGTAGGGATGGTGTGTTGCATGGGCTCTAGTTCTGTGTAGGTCATAATAAATTCCTGGTTATGGATACGTATGGTTTATTGACACGCTTCGCAATCGGGATCAAGGATTGAGCACGTCATGGGTTCGTCTAGTTTCACGGCATTCAGTACACCATCGGTTACCGTGGATTTTTCCGCACTACTGGCACCTAAACTACGTAAATAATACGTTGTTTTTAAACCGCGCAACCAAGCTTGACGGTATAATTCGTCCAGTTTTGAGCCGGATGGTTTGGCCATGTAAATATTCAGCGATTGCGCCTGATCGATCCATTTCTGACGTCGTGAACCGGCCTCAACCAACCAGATGGGATCAATTTCAAATGCTGTGGCGTAGCGTGCTTTTAATTTGGCCGGAATACGACTGATGGGCTGGACGCTGCCGTTGAAATACTTTAAGTCATTGACCATGACCTCATCCCACAATTTCAGTTTTTTCAAATCAGCAACGAGATACGGATTCACGACGGTAAACTCACCGGAGAGATTCGATTTGACGTAAAGATTTTGATACGTTGGTTCAATGGATTGCGATACGCCACAGATATTAGAAATCGTTGCGGTGGGTGCAATCGCCATGAGATTGGAGTTACGTATTCCTTGAGTACGTACTTTAATGCGTAATGCCTCCCAATCCAATCGTTGGCTACGATCTTGCTCTAAGAACTTACCACGTGATTGTTGCAGTAAATTAATGGAGTCAATCGGCAGGATACCTTTGCTCCATAATGAACCTTCGTAGCTTGAATAGTTACCGCGCTCTTGAGCCAGGGCACAAGATGCTTCAATCGCATAATAACTGATTAACTCCATTGATGTGTCGGCAAAATCAACAGCCGCAGTTGACGTGTAATCGATATCCATAGCATACAATGCATCTTGAAATCCCATGAGGCCTAGACCGATTGGGCGATGTTTCAAGTTGGAGTTGCGTGCTTGAGGTACCGAGTAATAATTGATGTCGATCACGTTATCCAACATGCGAATCGCCACGTTGATGGTGCGTTGTAATTTGGCTTGATCCAATTGGCCATTTTTAATGTGAGCAGGTAAATTAATACTGCCCAAATTACATACTGCAATTTCATCTTCCGACGTATTCAGAGTGATTTCAGTGCATAAATTGGAACTATGAATCACACCGGCGTGTTGTTGAGGCGATCGTACATTGCAGGCATCTTTGAATGTTAGCCAAGGATGGCCTGTTTCAAATAACATGGACAGCATTTTTCGCCATAGTTTAATCGCGGGAACGGTTTTAACGTTTTTGATGTTGCCAAGGCGTGCTTCATCCTCGTATTGCAAATATAAGGTTTCAAAGGCCTTGCCGTATTGATCATGCAACCCAGGAACTTCATTCGGAGAAAAAAGCGTCCAGTCTCCTTCAGCGTAAACACGTTTCATGAATAAATCAGGGATCCATAAGGCGGTATTCATATCGTGGGTGCGCCGGCGATCATCGCCTGTATTTTTACGTAGTTCTAGAAACTCCTCTACGTCACGGTGCCAACATTCAAGATAAGCGCAAACCGCACCTTTACGTTTCCCACCTTGGTTCACGGCAACTGCCGTGGCATCAGCTACATTTAAAAAGGGCACAACACCTTGAGATTTACCATTTGTGCCTTTGATGTGTGATCCCATAGCACGAACAGGAGTCCAGTCATTACCAAGGCCACCGGCAAATTTGGACAGTAAGGCGTTATCTTTGAGGGCGCTGTATATTCCATCCAAATGATCAGGCACTGTCGTTAAATAGCAACTGGAGAGCTGAGGACGTACGGTTCCGGAGTTAAATAATGTGGGCGTGGATGACATGTAATCGAATGATGATAACAACGTATAAAACTCGATTGCCTTGGCTTCTTTATTGTGTTCACGAATAGCCAGGCCCATAGCAACTCGCATGAAGAATGCTTGTGGTAATTCATAGCGAACACCCTGATCGTGAATGAAGTAACGATCATAGAGCGTTTGTAGGCTTAAATAGGTAAACTGCATATCGCGTTCGGGTAATAGTGCTTTGCCTAGAGTACCCAAATTATAATCCGCTAATTTAGGTTCAAGGATACCTTGTTCGATGCCATGAGCAATGTACGATTGGAAGTATGCGGGATACAATGTCGCCATTTCATCAAATGTTGCATCGTGTTGTATGGATACTTTGTTTAATGCTTCAGCCCGCATGCTATCTAATAATAAACGTGCACTGACGTACGTGTAATTAGGCTCTGTTTCGACTAGCGCACGTGCTGCCATGATTAACGCTTTGTGAACATCTTCAATTTTAGCTTGGTTGTATAAATTACGAAGCGCATCTTTGATTACGGGTTCTGCATGAACGTTTTCTAATGCACGGCAAGCTTCGTTAACAATCGTTTCAACTCGCTTCATGTCCAGTGGTTGTACACTGCCATCCGTCATGGTAATAAGTCGTACTTTACTATCTTTGTGCGCGTTTTGTTGGATTTCGGCATCGCGTGCTTTACGGCGTTCATCGCGATAGAGAACGTAAGCACGGGCCACTTTATTTTGGCTGCTGCGCATCAACGCTAATTCAACTTGATCTTGAATATCTTCGATGTTAATCGTACCGCCACTGGGTAAGCGGCGTTTAAACGCTTGTGTGACTTGTTGAGTCAGCATGTCAATTTGATCGCGTATGCGATTTGATGCAACGGCGTTGGGGCCTTCAACGGCAATAAAGGCTTTGGTGATGGCTACTTTTATTTTTGTCTCATCAAAGGGCACCGTTTTGCGATTGCGTTTGATTATTTTTAATATTCCTGGTGTATTGGCATTTAATTCCATCTGATTTGGATACGTTGTTTGATTCATGGGTTCTATAATAGCTGACATGGTTCCTCCAGAGGATTCTTAAATTTTTGTGTGACGGGCAGGTCGCTTTTTTGCCCTGCTTCCCGATGATTTATTCCCAAGTCTGATCGCAATCTAGGCGTCACGAAATAAAATCAAGCGAAAGTCGCACCGAGTTAAAACACAATATATAGTTACTTAATGCACATCAATCCACAATATAGTGTGTTTGGAACAAAATATCAAGAGCATAACTATGGGAATATGCTGTGGATAAGTTGTGATTAATGATCAAATGGGTTTTACAATAATTGCATCGCTGACACTAGCAAAATTAGGGACGTTAATTTTAAAAATCCCAATGTGGGCATAGAGCTGACTTGAGCTACCGCCGTCGAGATTAAGGGCATCCGTGCAATTGAGAGGCGGTGATTTCATGGTTTCAGCTAACCACGCGGTGCTCATGGGGGAGTTTTCGGTAACTAGAATAATGACTTGGCCGCGTGCTGTGATGCCTAAGGCTGAACGTTCTGCAAATCCGGGTTTTAAAGAGGGTATTTGACCATGTATGAGTAGGCGGGGTCCGGTTTGTACGGCAAAGTCGATGCCTCGATCGGGAGTGAAATCGCGCACACTGGAGACATGGGCTTTTTGGTTTTTGATGTAAAATATGCCCCACCAACTGATGTATTTTAATGGATTGTGTTGATGTTGATTGCTGATGCGCAAACCTAATGGATGAAAGTCGTGATCAAAAAATCCACCATTGAGGGCGATAAGTGCGTTACTATGATGAGCAAATGCGTTCGCTGAGGCGGCTGGTTCATGAGATAAAGCACCGGCCATGACCAAACTGAGCTTGTTGGATTTTAGATCAACTCGAAAGGCGTGAATATGTGACCAGGGCGTTAATGTATGTGAGCTTAGATCTTGATACTCAATGCCTGGGGCGAGCTTCATCCATTGGTCTGCCATAGCGGGAACAGCCAGTATGTGCAGCACTATAATCAAGCTGATTTTAATTGTTTTTGTAACCGCTCGGAGGGTGCTGTTGACGCTCGGAGAACGGTCAGATTTGAGTGCAGGTTGAACGAAAACGGTTTCGAAAAAGCGCAGCATGCATGGGCTTGCGCCTGTCCCGGCGAAGGCCGGGATGAGCATTTTTCGAAATCGTTTTCGTTCAACCTGCGCCAAATATGGCCGTTCCTTGCTACGGAGTGAGTAGTTACTTGTTTTTTCTAGTGCCCTTCGCATAGTTATCTTGTATCCTTATGCTAATATATTCTTCTGGTGGAACGATCATGAAAACATTACCGAAAAATAACAACAGAGCACCCTTGAAGTCAACTGACGAATTAAAAGAAATTATGGAAAAAGTTCTGACACTTGCCAAGCAAAAGGGTGCGACCGACGCATCCGTTGCCGTGAATTTGGATAGTGGCTTTTCGGTCGATGTTCGCATGGGCAGTGTGGAAACCGTAGCGTTTAGTGAAGATCAAGGTGTGGGTGTCAATGTTTATATAGGCCAATCAAAAGGAAGCGCAAGCAGTAGTGATACATCGCTTGCAGCCTTAGATGCGATGGTCACGGCGGCGCATGAGATTGCGCAAGTGAGTGCTTCTGATCCTTGTTTTGGTTTGCCTGATCGCGAATTAATGAGTAATCAGTATGATGATTTGGATTTGTATTATCCATGGGACTTGTCGCCGGCACAGGCCATTGAAAAAGCATTGTATTGTGAAAGTCAGGCACTTGCGTTGGATAAGCGCATTACGAATTCGGATGGCGTGCAAGTCGCGACGTATACGTTTTGTCTTGGACATGCGAATAGTCAGGGGTTTGAAGGCTTTGTGCAAAGTAGTCGACACAGCATAAGTTGTTCTTTGATTGCGCAAGAAGACAAAGGGATGCAACGTGATTATGATTATACCACGGCACGTCGTGCGGATGATCTTCTTAATTTGGATACGTTAGCGCGTAGCGCTGTAAATCGGGCGACCAGTCGTTTAGGCGCTAAAAAAATTAAAACGCAAAAAGTGCCTGTGCTGTTTTCATCTCGTTTGTCCAGCGGGTTATTTTCCTCGCTTGTTGGTGCCATCAGCGGTAATAATTTGTATCGTAAAAATTCGTTTTTACTGGATACACTTGGACAACAAATTTTTCCTGCAGGCATACGTATACACGAACAACCGCATTTACTACGCGGTTTAGGAAGTGCTCCATTTGATGGAGAAGGTGTTTTAACGCGTAATAATGTTTTGGTGGATGATGGTAAGCTCTGCCAATACGTACTGAGTACCTATTCAGCTCGTAAAATGGGTTTAAAAACAACAGGTAATAGCGGTGGTGTTTTTAATTTAACAATTGATTCTACGGCAGGTGATTTGTCTGATGTACTACAAAAAATGGGCACGGGTTTGTTCGTTACCGAGTTGATGGGGCAAGGTGTGAATATTTTAACGGGAGATTACTCAAGAGGGGCATCAGGATTTTGGGTGGAAAATGGAATAATTCAATATCCAGTTGAAGAAATTACCATTGCTGGACATCTAAAAGATATGTTTTGCCATATTGTGGCTATCGGAACGGATATCAATCCTAATATAGCCACACATTGTGGTTCGGTACTGATTGAGGAAATGACCATTGCAGGAGAGTAAGGAACGGGCTCGTATTAGGTCGAGGTTTGTCCAAAGTCCAAATTGTTACGACTATTTTGCTTTGAACAGGGTGGGCACGTCGCTCTCGCTCCTTTGCCCACCCTACCTCAACCCGTACGGGGATCGTGGTCTTAAATTAAGGAGGGAGTTTCTGACTTTTTGAGCTAATTGTTGACTTTAAGGTCGATATTTGTTAGTATAACGTTGTTTAGTTTTTATCGCGAAAAATAATGCGACCTTTCGTTAAGTCGTACGGAGTGAGTTCTATTTTCACTTTGTCACCGGTGAGAATGCGTATGTAATTTTTGCGCATCCGTCCGGAAATATGAGCGGTAATGACGTGCCCATTTTCAAGTTCGACGCGAAACATAGTATTGGGTAGTGTGTCGATAACCGTGCCAAGCATTTCAATGTGATCTTCTTTTGCCATGAGTCTCTCTTTTGAGCATTAACGAATTAAGTGCAAATAGTGCACTGAAATGTAAAAAATAGCAATATATATTTCTTATGATGGAACGTGTTCTGGGTTAGGTGAAGGGATGTGACACAATTATAAGGGTAAATCAAATGGGAAAATTAATTTTTTACATCGATCATAGTGGTGGTCCTTCCAGTATCAAAATCTTGAATAGACGTCTCGCTCAGATGGGATGGTCAACGGATCTAGCCATTTATATTGGTTGCAGTGGAGCTCATTACGCATCCACATTCACGATATCGATGCTTAGTACAGGACATGACACGGATGAGCAGCAAACATTAAGAGGCCTGTTACCTCGCCCTGATTCCGTACTTACTCTGAAAAATATTCTAAGGCTTATTAGACAAGCTAAGGCATTGCCATTTATTGACCTCAATGAAACCACCGTATTTATTGATGGAAATTCAGGAAGTCCAAACTTAGCTCACGTAACTAAATTATTTGACACGTTGGTGCATGCTGTCGGAGAGAGGGAGTTTTTGTTTAACCATTTATTTACGCGGCGCAGCACGCCGATTGCACCTTTAAAACTGTATCCATTTAGTCAAGTACGCGAGTGTTGTGATGAATCTAATCAGTATATCAGGGGCGAGAGAACACCTTATTATAGGATCTCTCAATCTTGTTTTTTTACAGGAGGATTTAAACCTCGCATACCGCTAGAAGGGTTTTCTGCTGTAAAAACTGAGTTGGCTAATGGGATCCTTCTTAGAGAGGCTGCTGGAAAATTGAGTGGTCATGTTTTAACCAATGAAGCCAAGGATGTCCAAGTCCAAGGTACTGAACAAGTGAGACCAACGCGTATTATTTTGGTAAAACCAACACGAACCCACCAGTTTTTTAATGGATCCTCTAGCCCTTCCAAAATTAATCCTGACGCTGATCAACGTAACGATGCAGTTGGTGCAAATTGTGATCGTGTTAAAGATTTTCTTGAAGAAGACGATCGTGGCATTGATAAAAAAGACGAAACAGAGGGAGCAAAAGGGACGTCTCAAAAAGATACGAACGCATCTCCTGGTAGCGTAAACACGTCTGCTAGTAATGTGGCTCTATTGAGTTCGATTCATCGAGGTAAGAGGTTGAGGCGTTTTGGGAGTAATCATGAAAGTAACTCCGACGAAAAGAATGTGGGTCCGGTAAGAAAAAATAATGAATTTAGAATATAAAACCGAACCGGCCTACCGGTTCGGGTGTTTTCGGACTTAGAGCGACGGAAACGCTGTATTAAGCAGCCATGCCTTTAACACGGGCACTTAGGCGGCTTTTAATTCTTGATGCTTTGTTCTTATGAAGAAGGCCTTTGCTGGCTGCTTTATCAATAATAGGTTGCGCTGAGGCATAAGCAGAACGCGCTGCTTCTACATTTCCTGCTTCAACAGCTTTGATTACATTTTTAACATAGGTACGGTACATTGAGCGCGCGCTAGCGTTATGTTGACGTAGTTTGATGTTTTGCCGAGCGCGTTTTATAGCTGACTTAATATTTGCCACTTACAATCTCCACTTTTTAATACAAAAATAATGACGCTGATCATGTCACAAATTAGGCGGAATTGTCAAGCTGGATGGAATTATTTGCTATCAATTAGGTCCAACGTTAAAATAGGCCCAGTTCATGGAATTGGACTTTGGACAAAAAGACATGAAAAATCCAATATAGAAGGATAATAACGTTGAAACGACAAAGCTTATTACGTGCCACCACGCTTGTGTCGGTGATGACATTCATGTCGCGTATCATGGGGTTTGTGCGAGATATGATTCTTGCGCAAATGTTTGGGGCTGAGGCGAGTATGGATGCGTTTTATATTGCGTTTAAAATCCCCAATTTTATGCGGCGATTGTTTGCAGAAGGTGCTTTTTCTCAAGCGTTTGTACCGGTGCTCGCGGAGTATCAAAAAACACGCACTTTGGATGAAGTTCGCATATTTCTGGCCAGAATTTCTGGTGGTATGAGCGCGGTTTTAACCTTAGTGACCGTCGTTGGTGTGATTGCTTCTCCTGTTATTATTTATATCTTTGCTCCAGGTTTTGGTGGGGACTCAGTTCGTTCGGCCTTGGCTACACAGATGTTACAATTAACCTTTCCTTACTTGATGTTAGTGTCTCTTACGGCCATGGCCGGTGCTATTTTGAATACCTATGGTTATTTTGGTGTGCCAGCTTTTACACCGGTTTTTTTAAACATCAGTATGATTCTTTGTGCTCTTTATTTAAGTCCTCACTTTGCCGTGCCCGTAGTGGCATTGGCATGGGGCGTACTCATTGCCGGAATTGTGCAATTATTATTTCAAATACCGTTTCTTTGGCATCGTAAATTGTTGGTTAAACCGCGTTTGGTGATGAGTGACCCGGGTGTTCGGCGCGTTTTAAAGTTAATGGTCCCGGCACTGTTTGGTGTATCTATCGCACAAATTAATTTAATGATTGACACTATTTTCGCATCGTTCTTACAAGTGAGTAGTGTAACTTGGTTATATTACACCGATAGATTGACTGATTTTCCATTGGGTGTTTTTGGTGTTGCTATCGCTACGGTTATTTTACCGCACTTATCGAGGCGCCATGCTGAGCAAAGTCCTGAGCATTTTTCAAAAGCATTGGATTGGGGGCTACGTTTATTACTGTTGATCGGTTTTCCGGCCGGTTTAGGACTCGCGGTGTTTTCTATGCCGATGACCGCGGCTTGTTTTGCGTATGGAAAATTTACGGCATTTGATGTGCTGCAAACACAAAAGAGTTTGATTACTCTCGGTATTGGTGTGCCTGGATTCATGATGGTGAAAGTATTGGCTTCTGGATTTTATGCGCGTCAAGACATTAAAACGCCGGTGAAAGTAGGCGTTTATTCTATGGTGGTCAATTCCATATTTTGTGCGCTTCTAGTCTATCCCTTGGCGCATGCGGGGCTGACGTTGGCCTCTTCGATAGCGGGCTATGTTAATTGTGGTGTATTGCTCTTTTTATTAGTTCGTCGAGATATTTTTCAGATCAGACCGGGTTGGGCTCGTTTTTTATGGCAATTGACGGTTGCTAATTTGGTGATGGCTGTTTATTTGTTTTATATGATAGGTGATATTGCGTCCTGGATGGCTATGTCTAGATCATTGCGCTTGGGATCATTATTGATGCATGTTTCGGTGGCGGGTGTTATTTATATTGTAGCTTTGGGATTATGTGGCGTACGAGTTGCTCAATTTCGAGGGCAGATGAAAGAATGACCAAATAAGGATGATGATGAAGGCAACTATTTTTTATAAAACAGAAACAGATAAATCAAAATTATTAGTGTTCGTTACTCGTGCTGATTATGAGCAAAAACGCTCATTGACGCCTCATATTCAACAGATGCTTGCTGAGCAACAATTTCAAGGGCAACCTGGTGATGTAGCACTGGTTATGGATGCTGCGGGATTATTTGAAGCGGCCTATGTTGGTGTTGGGGACGCTTCTTCAGACGTTCTTGCTTTAACGCAAGCGGCCCTTCGTATACCAGCCGGTTGTTATCATGTGACGAAGTCTATTTCAACAGAAGCTCTATTAGCTTGGTCGTTGGCGCAATATCAATTTGATCGTTATAAAAAGGTAGTGAAACCGCCTCGTGTTTTGGTGATTACATCGCAACAACTGTCAGCGGTTTTACCCAAAGCGACGGCTGTATTCTTAGTACGGGATCTGATTAACACGCCGACTAATGATATGGGGCCGAAAGACTTAGCGCTTAGTCTTGAGACGTTAGCTGCGGCGCATCAAGCAACATTTAAGCAGTGGGTGGGCGATGAGTTATTACGCGATAATTTCCCGGCTATTCATGCGGTAGGTCGAGCATCAGCATCAGAGCCGCGATTGTTGTCGTTAACATGGGGTGATGAGGCGCATCCGCGAGTGACGTTGGTTGGCAAAGGTGTGTGTTTTGATTCAGGTGGGCTTGATCTTAAACCATCATCGGGTATGCGCTTGATGAAAAAAGATATGGGTGGCGCGGCTCAAGTCATAGGACTTGCAGGGTGGTTGATGACGGAATGTCTACCTATTCGATTGCAGGTTCTGATTCCAGCTGTTGAGAATGCGGTTGGTTCGGATGCCTATCGCCCTGGTGACGTACTGACAATGCGCAATGGATTGACAGTTGAAATCGATAATACTGACGCGGAAGGGCGATTGGTATTGGCTGATGCCATAGTGAAGGCGTGTGAAGAAAAGCCAGAATTGTTGATTGATTTTGCTACGTTAACAGGAGCTGCTCGCACGGCGGTTGGTACGGATATTTCGGCTATGTTTTGTAATGATGATGCTTTGGCCGCTGACATTTCAATGTCTGGGGACCAGGTCGGTGATCCGGTTTGGCGCTTGCCTTTATTTGCGGGTTATAACAGTTTGTTTGAGTCTACCATTGCAGATATGGCTAATTCCAGTGCCTCTCCTTATGCGGGTGCGATAACTGCTGCTTTATTTTTGCAATATTATGTAACAAAGGGGCTACCCTGGTTGCATTTTGATATCATGGCTTGGAACGTCGGTAGTCGGCCGGGTAAACCGGAAGGCGGGGAAGCTATGGGGATTTTGGCCGTTGGCGAGTATTTGTTACAGCGGTATGGCTTAAGCCACCCACCATCCCAATAAAAATCGATTTAATAATTGTAGCCAAAAACCAAATGAAATGAAGACAATAGCTATTATCGCACTATTTAATTTGAATCGACTTAAGCGAAAAAGAAAAACTTTTTCGGGGTGGATGACGTCACTTATGATTAATAAAATCCACACAGGATAAAGGCATCGACTCATCGACTCATAGTGTCTTGTCGATAGAGAAAAGCATGTGAATAAAAACAGAAGTACGGCCCCAAAATACCAAGTCAAGCTCCTTGTATCATGGCGATGTGTTCGTTTAAACATAGCAATTGAAAAAAGAATACTTATCCAAAGAAAAATAGGAACGAGTGTTTCTGAGAAGGTGTAAGCGGCTAATTTAAAACATTTTAAACTAAAGAGAGGTTCATAAGCATTAGGTAGTGGGGGTGCTAAATCAATATTATATCCAAATGGGGGTGGAACCCAGGTCGGTAATTTGAATAAAAATAGCGGATCAGCTGTTCCTTTCCAATTAATGCGCTCCATATCAAAATAAAGATGCCACGAACCAAATTGAATAGCGCAAAGCGTTAGAAATCCAAGGCAGCCTAATGATCCGAAAATGGCTGTAACCGTCGGAGGAGACAATGTACGGAGATTGCTTCTAATAAATGGACTGAATTCGGATGATTTTATTGCAATTATTGATAGTAATGGCGCAATGAGAACCGGAATACCAATAATTCGTGTAGAGGTCATAAAGACACCGCTGATGCCTGATAATAGCCATCGCTTTTCCATGGCAAGCCATAACATAAGACAGCACATCAGCATAAAAAGCGATTCGGAATAACCTGTAAACATAAACCAACTGGTAGGAAATGTCATAACGAGCAACGCGGCATAAAATTGTTCATGCCACTTAATGTGTCTTAAAATATAAAAAAATAAACACCAAAAGCACAGCGTCGCAGTCTGTGATACCAGTAGTAGAGCAATTTTCGCATCGATTCCAAATAATAAAATGCAAGCGCGCACTAAATAAGGATAGCCAGGAAAAAATACAACGTTGGCATTTTGTAACCCTGAGTGTAGTGGGCCGTCAATATTGATATAACCGAATTTGGCGATGGCTTCGTACCATTCGGAATCCCAATGAGACGCGAGACTTAACCACGCTTGCAGTAGATTTTTCTCAGGGCAAATGAATAAAATAAGAAAAAGTTGCATCGAAAAAAACAGACTTCCAAGAAAAAGTGGGTTGCGTAGTATTTTAGGCATGATTATTTAGTCTCAGTTCAATTTTTCAGAGTTTTAGCAGAGCTCAGGGTGGTTGGTTAATGAGGATGACGTAACGTTTGTGGCCAATTTTCCTTGATATAAAGATAAGTTATTTTTAAGATGCTCGGTCTCAGGACAAACGGATAATGCTATTAAAGTGGCTTGTTCCCCCAATTTATATTCTCCAGCATACCAGGCACAACGACTCATGATTTCATATCGCTCGTAGAGGTACGTATTTTTTTCTATGAAAAGAATATCATGTTTTGGATAAGGTAGGTCGCAGGCATGTTTGATAAATAAATAACAAGCCTGGGCGTTTGTCGGCCAATAGTGCTCGGCTATTTTGATCAATGGTTCGATACGGTGTGGGCGAAGTGAAAATGCCTTTAAAAAATAATCCATAGCAGTTTGCCAGGTTATATTATTATTGGTAGCAGATAATTGTTCAGCTAGGCATCCTAGCCGATATAGCGTAATGAAATTTTCTTCATCCCAGCCTTGTAATGTGTCTCGATGTTGATATACCTGATAGGCATTTTCGAAAAGACCTAAGCACTCATAGGTTTGGGCTAAGTAAAATGCCGTACGAGGGTCATTTTTATTCTCATAAAAAGCATTGGATAATAACAGTAAATCTTGTTGCCAACGTCGTTTACTTTTTTCAACTCCGTATTCGGTGGATTTTACCTCAAAATAAACGGAGTCGGGTGCTTTAATGGTAGCCACTATCTCCGGTACTTCATGAACCACACCTTTAAATCGAATACGGTTAGCCGCTCTGAATAATCGGGCTGTGGTAAATTCTACGGAATTCATATGAATGTTGATTAAGTAAAGTGCGGTATCAGCCGTTTTTTCTTGCTCACAAAATGATATTAATGCGGTTGAATTATGCAGATGCCACTCGGCATCGGACATGATAAAAAAACAAGCATCAGGAAATTGTTGTTCAGCTAGTTCTAAGGTGCGATTACGAGAGGTTGCAAAATCGATAAAAGATTCTTGTTTAATATAGCCGGTTACGTTGTTTTTTTGAAAAAACTTCTGCGCAAGCGGCACGGTATTGTCATTTGATCCGGTATCAAGTACGAAAAAATGCGTTAATCCTCCTTCTAAAAAAGAGGATAGCGTCGGTTGAATGGACAGAGATTCGTCTTTGACCATCAAGGTCACCACAATCAACGGTTTTTTTTGAGTTATCATTTTTATAACCATGTCGCATCAGTACCATCGAGTGCTGTTCCAGACGAGTCATCCGGTGCTGTCACCCCAAGACATAGCACGACCACTCCGCCATTGAGAGCATAAGTTAGGGTGGTGGACTTATGTTTTACAGCAATGGAAATAGGTGTTGCAACTCCCGCCAATACGTTCGTAGGACGTGATAACATCGGTTTATAATAAGGTGCATTTAAAAATGCAGTTTGTTGTGAATAGTGTCCTGCAATTTGATAAATAGCGCACCGTGCGTGATTCGTTGTTACTAAAGTGATCTCGTTGGATGAGCCAACGGGATTGGCATTTGGTCCAAAAATTTTAATGAACCCGCCATGTCCCACTCCTCGCACGACGTTTAGGTCGTTTGACGCACCCTGCAGTGCTTCATCAAGCTTTTTGTATTCTGAGGATGATGTATCAACAAGACACCCTGACGGATCTAGCGCACTTTCTCCGGGAATACAGGCTTGTTGCCAATCTGCAACATGAAATGCTGTGGATTCATCGGTATCCGTTTTTTCAGATGTTTCTGAGCGTTGAACGGAATTAGCGGCGCTCATTGTTTCGTTTATGTATTGAGCCTCTGATGCATGAGCAGTCCTTGAATTATTGATATCCGCTTGATTCATAGAGTCATCTGGTAAAAAGTTTTTTCCGCCTGTTGCGCCCGATGCTCCCGTTGCACCCGATGCTCCCGTTGCACCCGATGCTCCCGTTGCTCCCGTTGCTCCTGTTGCTCCTGTTGCTCCTGTTGCTCCTGTTGCTCCCGTTGCTCCCGTTGCTCCTGTTGCTCCTGTTGCTCCTGTTGCTCCTGTTGCTCCTGTTGCTCCTGTTGCTCCCGTTGCTCCTGTTGCACCCGTTGCACCCGTTGCTCCTGTTGCACCCGTTGCTCCTGTTGCACCCGTTGCACCCGTTGCTCCTGTTGCTCCTGTTGCACCCGTTGCTCCTGTAGCCCCCGTTGCTCCTGTAGCCCCTGTTCGTCCTGTGGCACCGGTGCTGCCAGCCGAACCTGTTGAGCCTGTGGCACCCGTGCTGCCATTAGAGCCGGATGTACCGGTTGCCCCTGTGTTACCAGCAGAGCCTGTTGAACCAGTGGCACCCGTGCTGCCATTAGAGCCGGATGTACCTGTGGCCCCTGTGTTGCCGGCAGAGCCTGTTGAGCCTGTAGCTCCGGTGCTGCCATTAGAGCCGGATGTGCCGGTGGCCCCGGTGTTACCAGCAGAGCCTGTTGAACCTGTAGCACCCGTGCTGCCATTAGAGCCTGATGTGCCAGTGGCCCCTGTGCTACCGACAGAGCCCGTTGAGCCTGTAGCACCCGTGTTGCCATTAGAACCGGATGTGCCGGTAGCACCCGTGTTACCAGCAGAGCCTGTTGAACCTGTAGCTCCGGTGCTGCCAGCAGAGCCTGTTGAGCCTGTAGCTCCAGTGCTGCCATTAGAGCCGGACGTGCCGGTGGCCCCTGTGTTACCGACAGAGCCTGTTGAACCTGTAGCACCCGTGCTGCCATTAGAGCCGGATGTGCCGGTGGCCCCGGTGCTACCGACAGAGCCTGTTGAGCCTGTGGCACCCGTGCTGCCATTAGAGCCGGATGTGCCAGTGGCCCCTGTGCTACCGACAGAGCCTGTTGAGCCTGTAGCACCCGTACTGCCATTAGAGCCGGATGTGCCGGTGGCCCCTGTGCTACCGACAGAGCCTGTTGAGCCTGTGGCTCCGGTGCTGCCATTAGAGCCGGATGTAACTGTAGCACCCGTGTTACCAGCAGAGCCTGTTGAGCCTGTAGCTCCAGTGCTGCCATTAGAGCCGGAC
>JAUYQG010000065.1 GCA_030695645.1 Legionellaceae bacterium | reverse complement strand
ATTAATTACACCATATGCAACTGTTTTCATAAAATAGATCGATTTCACCTAGTAATATATGTCTGTAAATTTCACAGATCTGAAATTATTTGGACGGAATTGCATGCGTTTTTTTGCATGCAGTTTTGTCCAAAGTCCAATACATAGCCCTAGAACAGAGGGCCTTATCGTTCACCCAGAATTGCTGAATAACAGAACAGCAATTCCCGCCTTAAAAAACAATGACTAGTAGGATCTCCCTCTCCCGACATCGGGAGAAGACGATCCTACGTCAGTCACTATGTTAAGGCGGGAATTGTTGATAACGGAAAAATCGATAAGTTGAATTTATATAAATCTGGTCTAAAATATAATCATGATGATCAAAATGAGGGGTCTCATGTGTCATACTCTAAAGATGATAAAATTGACAGTTTGCTTACAGCAATTCAAAAGGAATTTGTTGAACATTGGCAAACACAACATAAAGCGACGATCGAAGACGAAATAAAGAGTATGCCCGGTAATGGTAACTATGAGCTTGCGCAAAAAGGAATCCGCAGACAAAAATTGTTTGATAACATTGATAAGGAATCTAATAAACGTTGGAAGGATCAGTATAAAGCGGCATTTGATCGCGAGTTACGTGGTTTTAATGACCAGTTACAAGCGGCACTATTGGAAAAACATCGTTGGTTAGAGAATGATGATCAATTGTGCTGGAATCTTTTATCTCCGATATTAGCGACTGTTTTTTTAAAGAAACAATCTATTGCAGAATATCTCCAATCATCCGATATGAGTCTGATCACTAAGCGATTGCTGGCTCAGCAATTACCCCAAGTCCAAGGCTACCCACTGTCCGATCTCTCATTGTACCGACAACCTCGTACACTACCCACCTATTTAGAATCACCGTTTACTGAATCTCCAAAACGTTATGACCTCTATCGGTTGTTATTAAACTCGTACGGTGGAAACAAATTTAAGAGCAAAAAACTGAGCAACAATGTATTTTGTACCGAAATAGCTCCTATGAATCATAGCGAGTTACGTAATTTATCTCGTCAAGAATGGGATCATCTTAAAACCATTTTAGTCAATGTGGGGGCGGAAGAGTCCCCAGTATGGGTTTTATTAGATAAAAAAGATGGTGTATGGACATGTTATGCTCCTGATTGGCTATCCAATATAAGCTTTTCTGATATAGAGGCATTAAACGGTGTGAATCTAATGTCTGTATATCATGACAATGATTCTGAGTATACGGACAGCATAGCATGGCATGCTGTGATGTTATCCCGCGTATTACCTTGGTGTTTTGAATCATCAACACCGCTAGCTTCCTATCGAGCAGAGATACCAATATCCGTATTAATGCAGAATGCTTTAGAAAAAGGATTTCTAGAAAAAAACAAATCAAAAGAGCAAGCGAGTTATCAATCATTCGAGGATTGTAAGGTTATGTCAAAAGAAGCCTTTACAATGCGTGATCCATTTTCACCATACACGGCAAAACAATTATATGCTAACCGTCTAGACGATATTGAATTGTTAGATATTGAATTATTAATGACCACGATACCTAAAACGCCAGTCAATGATGTCATGAAGGCATTTGATGATGGGGTTTTATCCTATGATCATCGTAGCCATACGTTGACTGTAAAGAATAAAGATCAATTCATCGAAGCCATGAAATTAGCTTACTATAATAACGTTCAAAAACTACACATAGAGTTCGATCCAATCACTTCAGAGCTCAAAAATTGGGAAACATGGTTTGACTATAATCTTCACTTAACACAGGTTGATCTTGGGCAATCAAGTCCTTCCTATGCCTTTATGCACGCTTGTGCGGCGCGTAACCGATTTTTTCAGGACTATGTGCCCGTTTATTTATCGATTTCTCTAAAAAATAAAATAGAAGCGCGCAAGCAGGCCTGGAACAGAACCGGTGAGTTTGTTTATTCTTTTTTACAAAAGTCTTCATTCCTTGAAACTGATAACACTCAAACGTTACGGCAGAACATCGCACAAATGGGCGAGAAGGGTCTTAATGGTTTATTTGATTATTTAAAGAACACAAAAGCCCCTCTATCCGGCACACTGCACTTAGATAGCGGTAAAACAATGACATCAGCTCAATATATTGATGCGTTGGCTCGTAAAATTGGCGAGACTACGAAGAAACCGGCATTTGAAAAACTCAGTTTTATTTTACCCGACGACTTAAATGCCAACACTGTAGAGGCTTTTTGCCAATTGATTTTAGCTTTAGATAAACAGGGTGATCTCACTGAGATAAGCTTGTTTAACTTAAATCCAAATAGGTTCCAGCAAACTGCACAGTTCCTCAGTCAAGTAAGAATTTTTGCTGATAAGAACAAACTATGTCTACAAATAAACAATGCTGTGTTGGATGATGACGTCGCTAAGACAAGAAACGATCAGATTATAAAAAGCTCTTATCGTGAATTGCAAAACACGATTGAAGCCAATATTAGCGAAAAACAAGTCCCGGTGTTACGTAATCAGACAAAAACAATTGTCGAGCCCTTGCCTGTTTCACACCCCATTAAACAACAAAATAAGACGGTAGAGGATACAACATGGAACAGGGGTGTGCCCTACCCATTGGTATCTAAATCACTAGGAATTCAGCAGCAACAACAGCAGCAACAACAACAGCAACAAGAGGTTAATGAAGAACAAAAATCTCAACAAAAGGCGCGAGATCCTCGAACCATTTCGGATTATACAGGTAAGGAATCAAAGCTGATTACACGACAAAATCTTACTGAGCATGGTGTGACATCTAAGGACTTTTCAGCATGGGTTGGTAGTGATACGGATGCCGAATTTATCATCAAAAAAATGGATCAGGCGGCTCTTGATAAAATAATGGAATTTCGTGAATTATTTCAGTTCGGGATTGATTGGGAACGTACACCAGGATTTAGGCTTTGCTACGCAGCAGATAAAACGTCTCGTATTTTAACGTACAGAATGGATAAAGTACAATCGGATATCAATGATTCGCACAACGATCCCTTTGCGATAAGGTTGGATAAAATAAAATCCAAAGAGGATTTTTGTGGTGATTATAGACAACTACAGCCGCTTGCAGGCGAAGCCAGTTCGGAGGATCTAGCCACCGCTTGGCATTACGTAGCAACAGAAACAGTTCCTGAAAAAATTCAACACTGGTTAGCAGGAAAAAATCTTCCTGCAAATACCTCAGAATCGATGCAATACTGGGATAATTATCAGGGAAGGCGGGCTCTTGATCAGGCTTCTACTAATTTGCCCAACGTGCAAGACCTTTTTAAAGCATGGTATAAAAACAGGGATCCTAAATTATTAGCGGATTGTTTTGGGTTTACTGCTGAGAACATAGAAAACTTTTTAGAAACTAGGGGTCAAGAAAGGAATTCTGAGTTTTTAACGGATTGTTTTGAAACGTTTACTGCTGAAAACATGCAAGCATTTGGTCAATTATTTCATCATTATGGGGTGAGCGGGACTCAAGCCTTGGTAGAATTAGCTAACCAAGTCCATACGGCATTTCCAGACTACTTCAGTACGTTCAAACAACGATTATTAGACTCATTAGACGATTGGTCGGAATTGTTAGCAGAAGAGGAAGTCAAAGCACTAACTGCTAGCATGAAAAAGCTGGGTGGGCATGACAAGTATCAAGAGATATTATGGCGATTGGTTGATGCTCATGCTGAAACAATACTCGAAAACTCATCCAAAAAACGTATACGTTACGCTGAGGTGTGGGATGCTTACGAATCGGTCATTGATTACATTCAAGCTAATGACCTAACACTGAATAAAGAAAAATTTTTAGATGCCATTGGTACGTATCCTGGCACATTTAATGCCACTCAATTTTTAAGACGCTTGCAAGCCGTGTTGGACGCTACCGGCAATCGACAAGATAGCGTGGTGATACAGAACGAGATTTTAGCAAATCTTGGGACTATTGATTGGACTGAAAGTGGCCTCTATTACGCGTGTGTTCATCAGAATTACCGTTATTGGGATAAGGATCTTCAACTTGAGAGATTCAATGGATTAGATGGAACGGCCAGTGGTTACATCGCAACTTGGGATGATATCGATTCGAAAACAATGGCTAATCAAGACAAGGTCAGCTACGCACTGCGTTATGCCGCACAACATCTGAACTTAAACAAAGACAAGTTTCATGACTTTAAGACTCTCATTAATCAACAACCTCTTGCCACTAACCAGCAGGTTTTACGCTTAGTGACGGCATCACTTGGATTAGGCGTCGATACGCTCAGTAGTATCGATACGCCCAGTAGTTTCGAACAGTGTGATTTTTTCACGTTATGTGGTGATAAATACGCTGAATTTATAGTAAAGATTAATGCCGATTTGCCCTTGGATTCAGACGAACTATCCAGAAAAAGCTATCATGTCAGGTTAGCCGATCTTCCATTATTGCTGGATGTTTTGGAGGACCAGAACGTCGATATCGATTTAGATGATCTCAATGCATTGGGTCGTGCGTTGCGTTGTTATGGTAAATTAAAGATGGATAAAACAGAACAACTCACGAAACTTGTTCAATATGGTAAAACTTATGGTTTTAAAAAGCCGCTCATTAGCGCTTATCCTTGGTTGATTGATACACCATGTCAAGTTCCTGATTTGGCAGAGCATAAGCGATTTTATCAACAATTGGCTACGATTGATTTTGAAAAATCAACCAAGTTTCCTGATAAATCGACATTAGAAGAGTATTTGCCAACGATGAATACAGCACAAGCCAGAGATGATGCTGTACAGAAATTGATATCTCAGGGCACGCTAATCATCGATCAAGATGCTGAATTTCGTCCACTTAATGAGGTAGAAAAAGCCTTAGGCGCCGGTATCTATTTATTAAAAACATTTAGAGAGCAAAATGGCCCCTTAATAGCAATGTTGCTTGATCGTATTGCGATCAAAGGCAAAGGAAGTAATCCTGAAAAAATACAAGAATTACTGACACTTTTCTCGGAGTTGGATTGCAAAAGCTATTATGATGAATTGGGCTCCTTGCTGGGTTTGCTCGTCGAAAACGCCACAGGTAAATACTATTCGATTGAGCAATTAACCCAGTTTTTGCAGGGCGTATTTAACTCAACCGCGTTAAAGACGAAACATTATCCCGTCTCATTGATCAAAATATTAGTCGAAGAGGCACTACGGGATGAACACTCCAGTTTATTGAATGGAACGTTACAGCAACTGCAACCTACGACAGACTATCTTAAGGATCTGAAGTCCATCATGGGTCGCGTTAATGTATCCACTTTACCTGATCAGGCCAAAAAAACCTTAGTGTCACTCGCTACCCACTTGAAGGAAACCCCTTATCTAAATACGACCTATGATTCTTATCGTGCCATCTTTGATCAATTAGAAAAGTCACCTGAAGTGACCTCCGAGCTTTGCCGGTTGATGAGGATGCAACTATCTGATGTTCGTCAGGTGGAATACGTAGATAGAATGACACGATTAGCATCACCTTGCCCATGTGAGGATGACTATAAAAAACTGTGGGAAAATAATCAAATTAAATTGTTGGATGGTTTAGCGCAACACAGCATGGATTCGAGAAGCGTAGACAAGCTAGTGAGCATAGATGATTCCTATGCCCGCATGATCGTTACTGCGGCGTTTAAAAAATCAGAAGACCTTGGCCAAATAGATGATGTTGTACGTAAGATAAAACAATTACCAGGCGCTCAACGTCAGCAATTAGCCAGCTATTACCGATCAAAACCTAATCCGACAATTGCGCAACTAAATGAATTATTTGGCAAGAATTTTCAAAACACTCAGACGATGATCGACCATTTTGAAGTCAATATGCACGTGACACAACGCACTTATAGCCTAGGTAAAGAGGATGGACAGGGTATTAAGCGCATATTGAACGGGTTTAAATTAAAGGATCAAAACAAGATTATCAAGGCAGGCGAGCAGGTAGAGTTGTTGCATTTATTGTATTACATGAATTCATATAGCGAGGTCATTAGTCTTCAATCTCAAAGCGCCGATCAATTGCTTACATGGATTCACAAGAACAAAAAAAAGGATGATCCGGAAGCAAAAGCGCGGGTTTTGGCCTGTATGCGTGAAATGTTATACCGTAAAACCGGTAAATGGGCGAATCACACCCAAATGATCGCTTTATTGTACGGTGCATTACACAATGACGAAAATATGCTATACCAAATTCGTATGGGAGAAGGAAAAAGTATCATTACCCTGATGCGGGTTGCTTATCGAGCTTTAAACGGCCAAGTA
This sequence comes from Legionellaceae bacterium, assembly GCA_030695645.1. Taxonomy (GTDB): domain Bacteria; phylum Pseudomonadota; class Gammaproteobacteria; order Legionellales; family Legionellaceae; genus JAUYQG01. The sequence goes on along the minus strand of JAUYQG010000065.1, from coordinate 5,752 downwards.
GTCGATGCTTTCAGCTCTAAACGGAGTTTGTCATTACGCGATTATGAGGAATTCTCCCCTGTACTGGATGCTTTTGGCATTCCTAACGGTCATATTACCTCAGGCTCAGACCCTAAGTTTTATCACCACAACGTTAATTCAGACGGTGTGGGAGGCGTGAATTACTCCACTCTGGGTGACTTTAGCTTATTTATATCGGGTGTACGTTGGAAAAATACAGATAGGGACAATCGCATTGATACCTCGGCAACTAATCGTGTTGCTTATTTGGATGAGGGTGATGGGCTCATGCTCGATGAGGACACTCTGTTTAATTTTTCTGATCCTGGTGATGCTAATTCCGCTTATAATTATGATGCCTGGGTGTATAAGATAGCTTCTAACTTTTATTTAATGAGGCAAGAGCGGTTAAAAGGGAATAACTATGTGGCTGATGAGGAAGGGGATTTAAAAGCATTGTATCAAGCATTACAAGATGCGGAACCCACGCAAGCCCCTTCAAAATCCACTTTTTTTCAAAAATATCTAGCCTCTGGGGATACAACACTTCGTAATGCTAGATTAGCCTACCTGTTAATTGCTGTCCATAAAGCGGAAGGTCTAGAGGAGAACATCGATTTTTGTATCATGAATGAGCCAAAAATAATCTCTGGCGATGCTATCGACACGAGCATTGCTAAAGTGGTGATCAAGAATCAAATCTATCATGGTTCTACTTATAGCGCATTAGTGCAACAAATGTTGCATGTGAGACTGAATAGAGAGGCGATAAAAACAGGTAAAACGTCAAATTACTTTATTGAACCCGAAAGCGAAATTGCTTTGTCTCTGAATGCGCCTTATGTAATTAAAGAATTACACAAAGGTGGTATTGAAGGGGGTACAGGCACAACTGGGAATGTAAAGAATTTGAAATTTTATCAAACGGCATTTAACATGGATTCGGTTATCAAAATTCCTGCCCATAAAGAAATCGCAACTCATTTTTTATCTCCTATGTATAGCACGAGAGAAGAAGCACAGGTAGACGCTATAATAAAGGCTATTTCCGAAGCCAGTATTCAGCCCATATTAATCGCGTGTGAGGAGGATGACTCGGTAAAACGTTTGGGCGAGCTCATCAACAACAGATTAAAGGCACTAAAGACAGCTCATAATGTAGTTATTGATATGAAATCGGATGGTATTGAGGAGTCTGAGGTTGTCAAAAAGGCAGGATTCCAAAATGCGATCACCATCAGTTCCCGTCTGGGTCGGGGTACGGATATTGAGCCTTTTGATAAACATTTAGGTTCTGACGCGTTAGGCTTACGTGTCATACGTACTTACCCAACTGAACCACGAGATGTGAAACAAGAGCAAGGACGTCAGGGTCGGTATGGCATGGGTGGTGTGTGTCAGGATATTATTGATTATTCGGTTATTGAAAAGAAATATACTGCGTATCAAGGTGTTGATGAATTCAAGACACTTTTGGCACATGAAACACAACATTTGAATGCAAAACTAGAAAAACATGAGGCATTGGGGACTAGCAAAGAAATATGGATTGCAATCCGCGATAATGCGGATCTAAGGGAAGAATATTTGCATACCAGGACTGTGCAGAATTATGAAGATAATCTCAAGGAGAAAAAGAAAGAGCCGTCGCATAAAAAGGACGCTTTGATTTCAGAAGGATCGGGTCAAGTCATGTTGATTGCAGAGAGATCGCCTGAAGGCCAGGACTCGAAGCTTACTAACGCATTAAAAGACCTATGGAAAGCATGCGAATGCAAGATTGTGTCTATTTTATCAGGTGATTATTCAGATGACGATTATGCTACAGCGCGTCAGATTTTAGATGGTTTCTATTCAGACAATAACGTACCGAAACCCAGTGTTCCTGCCCCTAGGGTGAAAAAAATCATCGCCGATGACTCAATGAAACCAATGGTTACGCCTATGATTGACCATAGGATTCTATTTTACCAAACATGGTCACATGAAATACAGAAACGTAAAAGAACAGACTCTATTCAGGTGGTGGATCTGGACCCATTATATAAAGCGTTTAAAAACCTGGATGAAGAGACACTAACAAACTTAACTGGCTTGATCACTAATTATTCGATCAAATGTTCCAAAGTTTCTTACAAAGCATGGACTGAGGCGATTACTTGCCTCACAGATGACGCGTCCAGTGCTGCTGGTTATGACATGCGGATAAAGGATTTATTTGACAAATCGATTAGGGACGATGCGAACATCGATCAATTATTTCTCGCTGCGGTTAGAGGGACGCCTGATATTGAGTTTATCATGGACATTATAGAGAAAAATCGTATCGATTTGAGTCGCGAGACTGTTGAAAAATTCCCTGGACAAGTTGTCACTTTATTTCGATTTCCTCATATGAATGGGGCAGATAGGGTATTTGTTTTAGAAACTTTATCAAAAGCTACGAATGTAGACGATACGGCAGACTATGTTAAAATTATGGCTAAGACCTTGCAAGATCATCGAGCTGTTATTAGGCCGTTAATAGCCGTGCTATGTCGAGGAGTGAATCGTGAGTTTCTCGCGGCATTAGATTATCAATCGGAACATACCGCAGGAGTATTAGCTTTTTTAAGCCAAAGACCTGAGATTACAAAACAGGGCCTTGACCAGATTATGGCAAAAATAGACGACATACCCGCTGGTAAACGCGCTGATTTTGTGACGTTATTAGGTCAGATCCCCGCGCACATTCCAGTGGAATCTGTTCTTTGGCATTTAAGGGATCTTCCTGGACTGGATACGTCTGATGGTGCCATTAAAGATAGGATTGATCTTCTGTGCTCCGCAGCGAAGGTTTTTAATCAATTTTTATTTCAATATGATATTATTTCAAAAGAAACTCATAATACTCCAAAAGACGAAAATCAGAAAGAAAAGTATGAGCAATGGACGGCTATGTTTTCTAAATTCACCTTAGAAGAGAGTCAGAACTTTTTTACTAAGATTAATAAGCTTGAGCGGTCGATTAATCTGGATAATTTACTAACTGGGGCAGAAAATTATCATACAGATAAGAAGAATCAGGCCTTAGAGAAGGCGATTGATGAATTGACACCGCAGGACGATACAGAGCACAGTCGGAAACACGCTACTAACAGATTCATGTTTTTGAATGATCCGAATAAGAATAAGACTGATGTGGCAAGTAGCAAGACTTCTTCGGATAATAGTGATGATGAGAGTATGTCTCTAAATAATGATCTTAAACGATGAGTCTATTATAATGGCTAATGAACGAAACGAACTTATTTTAAAGACGATCACGATTACAGCAGATATGGCGCAAGAGCGCTTGGGCTTTATTGAAGCCCAAGCAGAGGCTGATCTAGCCGAGCGTCCTCCATGGGATGACGGAAGAATAGCCAGGACTATTCGTTCTGATGTTCAAGATTTGATAAGCCTTGATGAACAAAGCTATGCATTGGGTAAAAAAAATGAGCTGATCTACCCGATGATTCCGTTGATTATAAACGAATTAAGAACATCTAAACCTATTCAGGCATATCTTCGAGAAAAAAAAGCAATAGAATTAATAAAAAAAAACGTGGACGAAAAACAACTGAATCGAAACGGTAGTGAGTACAGAGCACTTTATAAAGACATTAATGCACGATTAAAAAATAACTCTCTTTTATTACAAGACGTTGTCACGATGAATAGCGACCTTATTTTAGCAAGTATGACATCAGCACAAAAAAATCAATATGGTTTAGCCTGTCGCGATGCCGAAAAGCAAAGAGTAATGAATCAGTTATTAAATGCAGAATGCAAAACAGGTGACACACCTTATTTGGTACTTAACACCGACATATCAGCGGAAACAGCAAAAATATGGGGTGATTTAAACACGCCAGTGGCTTCGAGGCTTCACATTGACTTATTGGGTGCTCTCTTTCACGCAGCAGTGAGCCTAAATAGTGAATTGTCACCACCACCACCACCCGCAACCAAGGGCTTTATTTATAATAGAACATATTGGTTGGGTATTCAGCCTTATATAACTGTAAACGATGGCATCATAACTAACATCAAGCGCGGCATAAATTCTGGTCTTCTAAATACAAACGATGAGATTTTGAATGGCCATATTGATTCCCTTTCAGGTCGATTATTAAATTCTCTTCGAGAAGTTAAGAGTGCATTCGAGGGAAATCAGATTGATTCTGCTTTGTTTTTGGTATTATCCATTCAGTCTGATGCTGACGGATTAAAAACAGGCGCGCATTACGTCTGTTTTCAAATCACTCGGGATCCAACCCATCGAAACGCATACATTCTTCATGAGGCAAATTCAACAGAGACCGTACCTGTGTCCAAACCAGCCACGGAAATAGCGAACATTGCAAACAATGGAGCCATGCAATACGTTCTGGCGAAAGCAAAAGATGCTGGCTACAACGTTTCAACTCTTAAAGCAAAAACAGTTTATCATCAAGCAACGAACGTAGGTTGTGGTATTTGTGCCATACAAACCGCCATTGACAGCATCACATCAGGAGAGAATATTAGTAATTTGCAATATCACGAAGGTTCTGAACCAAGCAAAACATATCCAGGCACACTAGAAATTGAACTTCGGTTACATCAGATGGCTATATTATTTAACTCTCCAGATCGGGATGTTCAATACAAACTGATGACGGGATCCGCAAGTCAGTCTATTCATTTAGATGGTGGGACGTTGGAGAAGCAACCAGCACCAAGTGGAACAATGTTAGCAGACTATCTGCCACCTACTATAAGATCGTCTTCACACGCAATAAACTCAAGCCTTCAACCTCTGGAACGTGGTGTATCTAGCCTACAGAGCAGAAAGTTAGATCATAAACGCGTCAAAACAGCTTTTGATCTCGAAAATTTTCAGACTGTTGTAAATGCTAGCAACCAAAATCAGATTAATACGTTCGTTCAGCAGGCTCTTGAAAAGTCTACCCAGGACACCCTTCATAATGATATCGCAGCAATGGAAATGAAATTAAATCAATCACCATCTCACTCTGTTGGATTAAAGATACAACTTATAAAAGCACTATCAACATTAAGTCCAGTTATTGAAGCGTACAATGTTCACTTTTTAGCAAATTTAGATATGAAAAAACATCACGACGTATTTAATGCCATATGTTCTAAATTGAGCTGTTTTGAATTATTAGTGGAGGATGTAAGAGAATTCAAAGAGAAGGGAGACATGTTCTTTAAGAACGTAAGTGGCTTACCGATGAAGAGTAATGAAGAGTATCAAACCCTAGTTTCAACTTTTGAGTCTCAATCTAAGGCATTTATAACTCTCATAGAAGCTAAGCAAAACCGAATACCTTTCTCTGTATGGAACGATAGTGTTAAACCTGCTCTTATGGCACTTATAGGTTGTCTTGGTATGATTGGACGAGCTATTTATTATTTATTTGATGCTAAAGGTTTGTCGCCTTATGAAAATTATCAAAATAAATTTTTTAAATCCGAAAGAACACAAATGATTGAACACGTTAGCCTTGCAAAAACCGATACGGAAAGATTGATTGAGCACGTAAAGGCGGGTTTGCAGCAGCCAAAAAAATAATATCAATTTTGGTAACTACTCACTCCGTAGCAAGGAACGGCCATATTTGGCGCATCTTGAACGAAAACGATTTCGAAAAATGCTCATCCCGGCCTTCGCCGGGACAGGCCAAGCCCATGTATGCTGCGCTTTTTCGAAACCGTTTTCGTT
>JAUYQG010000078.1 GCA_030695645.1 Legionellaceae bacterium | reverse complement strand
TAAAGACTTCATGCGTAGTCTTATCATCATCGAGTTTCAATTGCACAGCTAAACGTTCATAAAAGTCGGTTAGCCATTTAGCAGAAAGGCTTTCTGGCGCTGTTATTGTTAGCGGCTTAGGTTGTTGTGCGTAGCATTTATATGGGTTCAAAATTGGCATAAACTCGCTCTCATTAGGTACGTCATCCTGAGCGCGTCTTTTTGCGCGAAGGATCTCAGATTGTGCAAAATTCAGGAGATCCTTCGCGCAAAAAGACTGCGCTCAGGATGACGTGCTTGCTTCGTGTTCGGTGAAAACACTAAACTTATCCACAACCTGGGGAGTTACTATTTATCAATAATGACTAATTATAGCACAAAATAATGGTAACGGATTAAGAAAGGCTTAAATGAAGTAAAAAAACAGACCTAGCTATGGCTTTACCCTATAACTTATAGCCTTGATTTCGAGGAACATTTCAGACTACTCAACGTTGCACTGGAAAACAGATTACGCCTCTGTTGCATCAATCGTTATTTTTTTGATCACATTAAGCGACAGCGACTAGTTACTCGAAATTAAGATAATGGCGTCCCCAAGGGGATTCGAACCCCTGTTGCCGCCGTGAAAGGGCAGTGTCCTAGGCCTCTAGACGATGGGGACAAACAATGTCCTAATTTTTGGACGTTGGTGGAGCTAGGCGGGATCGAACCGCCGACCTCTTGCATGCCATGCAAGCGCTCTCCCAGCTGAGCTATAACCCCCAAACTGTGACCGCGCGAATTATAAAGGGGTTGAGCTTTGAGTGTCAAGGGTTTTGTTCATTGAAATCATATTCTGTCGTGTAAATATAATAACAACGACTGTAAATTCTGAGCTTTATCTTCGAAGATTGCTAATGACTGTTGTGCTTTTGTAATATGACTTTTAATCAGCGCCTCTAAAGTATGTTGATCATATAAGGTTGCAAACGTTTGTTTCTCATTGGCACTATCTGACGATCGGCCTTTACCTAATGAATCTTCGGTACCGTAACGATCTAAATAGTCATCCTGCATTTGAAACAGGATACCAACGTGTTCAGCAAAATGGTGCACAGCGTCAGCTGATGCTTGGGATGGATTGCTTGCCGCCAAGACCATCTTGACGCAAGCTTGAATCAATTTACCCGTTTTGAGCGTATGGATTTCAAACAAAGTTGCTTCGCTAATGGCAGGATTAGTCAATTCAGACATGTCCAAACTTTGTCCACTGACCATACCGGAAGGACCACAAGCCAAAAGTAATTCATGAGCGACGGCAACGACTTGTGCCATGCCTAGTGATTTGGGTAATTCACATAACAAAACATCAATGGCCAGCGCTTGTATGCCATCGCCCACTAAAACCGCTGTCGCTTCATCAAAAGCACGATGACAGCTTGGTCTGCCACGGCGAAAATCGTCGTTGTCCATGGCTGGTAAATCATCATGGACCAGTGAAAACGAGTGAATCAACTCAATCGATACCGCGATGATATCCAAGGTAGATTGATCAGTATTAAACAACTCACCGCACAGGTAAACCAAAACAGGTCTCAGACGCTTTCCCCCCGGGAACAACGAGTAAAATATCGCCTCTTTGATTCGGCCTGCTGGGATATCTGCTGAGTAAATCAGATCATGAAGCACTTGTTCATGTCGTGCTCTATAGTGGATAATAGCTGGATTATTCATCGGTAGTGCCGTTTGTTGGTGGGTTGGTTGTAGACAGTAACTCAATTTTTTGTTCTGCTTGATTGAGTGTCTCTTGGCAGGTTCGAGCCAAGGTAATGCCTTTTTCGAATTGTTTTAACGAATCGTCAAGGGATAACTCGCCTTTTTCTAATTGCATCACAATGGCCTCTAATTCGGCAATTGATTGTTCGAACGGTATGGGTTTAGTCATTGGATTAGCGCGTTAGGTTATCATGACAGAATTATACCTAAGGATAGCATAAAGAGGTATTGATTTTATGAAAGTAAAGACATGTTTTGTTTGCAATCAATGCGCCGCAACGTTTTCGCAATGGTCTGGGCAATGTACGCAATGTGGCGCATGGAATGCCATTAGCGAAGAGGGAGTGGTTGCCAACGGACGAAGTACTCGTCTTAGTCATTATGCTAATCAGCGTTCCATTGTGACGCGTGTTGAAGATGTGGTCATTGACCGCGAAATTCGTATGGATTGTCATTTATCCGAATTGAATCGTGTATTGGGTGGTGGATTAGTCGATGGATCGGTGGTTTTAATTGGTGGTGACCCGGGCATAGGTAAGTCGACGCTGTTATTGCAAACATTAGCTAACTTGTCAATGAAAGAGCGTGTGTTGTATGTGACGGGAGAGGAGTCATTGCAACAAGTTGCTATGCGCGCAAAGCGACTGCAGTTGCCTCTGGATGGGTTGCGTTTACTGGCGGAAACACAAGTTGAAACGATTATTGCTCATGCTAAGCAGGATAAACCCCGGGTTATTGTTATCGACTCAATACAGACTATTTTCACCGAAACCATTGCTTCGGCACCTGGTGGTGTGAGCCAAGTTCGAGAGGCTGCTGCGCAATTGGTTCGATTTGCTAAAATGACTCAAACGGCTGTTTTCTTAGTGGGACATGTCACCAAAGAAGGTGCGCTAGCTGGACCTCGGGTATTGGAACACATGGTGGATTGCGTCTTATATTTTGAAGGACAAAATGACAGCCGATTTCGAGTGATTCGTGCGATCAAGAATCGTTTTGGTGCCGTGAACGAATTAGGTGTTTTTGCTATGACGGATCGAGGATTAAAAGAAGTCGCAAATCCATCAGCTATTTTTTTATCAAGACAACCAGAGCCAACACCTGGGAGTGCCGTAATGGTCACCTGGGAGGGGTCGCGACCTATGCTTGTGGAAGTACAGGCGTTGGTGGATGAAGCACATGGCCAACAAGCTAGGCGTGTCACGGCCGGGTTAGAGCACAATCGCTTGGCGATTTTGTTAGCCGTATTACATCGACATGGTGGTGTGGCGACGTTTGATCAAGATGTATTTATCAATGTGGTGGGGGGGGTCAAAGTAACGGAGACGGGTAGTGATCTTGCACTGATTGCGGCTGTGATCTCCAGTTTACGAAATCGTGTTTTTAATCACGAGACCATTATTTTTGGAGAAGTCGGATTGGCTGGTGAAATTAGACCAGTACAGAGTGGGCAAGAGCGGCTGAAAGAAGCGGCCAAACATGGTTTTAAATACGCAATTGTTCCTCATGCCAATGCACCAAAGCAGTCGATGGGGATTGAGGTATTCCCTGTAAAACATGTGCAGGATGTGTTGGAGAAAATTTAAACCCGTTCCTAGCTGTTCGGAGTGAGCAGTTACCCACTGGAAAAAAAATGAGAGTACGAGTATGATCGTTGCATGAAAATACTTCACGTTTATAAAACCTTTATTAATGATACAATGGGCGGGGTTGAGCAGGTTATTGCTAACCTTGTGAAGACCGGGAATTCGTCTGATTATGATCATAGTGTCCTATCGCTTTCCAAAAAATCACCGGGTATTGATGCATCGTTTGCCGGGGTGAATAATCTCCATTATAAAGAGCAGTTTTCTATTGCTTCCAATGCCTTTTCATTACCTTTACTTTATGATTTTCGTAACGTAGTCAATGGTTATGATTTGATTCATTATCATTTTCCTTGGCCATTTGCAGATATGATGCATATTTTTTGTCGAATCAAAAAACCATCTATAGTTACGTATCATTCGGATATTGTTCGTCAAAAGAAATTACGTTATTTGTACAATCCGTTGATGCATCGTTTTTTAAGCTCGGTAAATATGTTGGTTGCAACGTCGCCTAATTATTTAGAAACGAGTACTGTATTACAGCGTTACCAAAATAAAACAGCAGTTGTTCCCATTGGGATTAGCAAACGAAATTATCCAAAGCCATCGCAAGAGAAAACGGCATATTGGCAAAATCGTTTTGGTAAACGCTTTTTTTTATTTGTAGGCGTGATGCGATATTACAAAGGCTTGCATATCTTATTGGATGCAATCCAAGGTGCGATGTTTCCAGTGGTGATTGTGGGAACGGGTCCTATTGAAGACAGCTTAAAACGCCAAGCGAATGATCTTAATGTAACAAACGTGCATTTTTTAGGCAAACTTCCGGATGAGGATAAAATTGCATTATTGCAATTATGTTCCTCTGTGGTATTTCCGTCACACTTACGGTCTGAGGCATTTGGCGTGTCGTTACTGGAAGGTGCCATGTTTGGAAAGCCCATGATATCAACTGAGATTGGTACGGGCACAAGTTATATTAATATTGATGGTACAACCGGTTTGGTTGTACCTCCAAGTGATCCACAAGCCCTTCGTCGGGCGATGGATTTTATTTGGACGCATCCTGAAGAAAGTAGCGTCATGGGTGATATGGCGGCGGCACGCCATAAAATCTTATTCACTGGCAATAAAATGGTTGCAGAATATGAAAAACTTTATGAGAAAGTTGTTGTGAGGCATGGAGCTGTTTGACGGTATACTGCGTGCGCGAGCAGTATAATATAATAGGTTTTCGATTATGACGTATCGACGAATGTTAAAATCAAAAATCCATCGTGCAATTATCACGCATGCGGATTTAGATTATGAAGGAAGTATTACGATTGCCCCTGAGTTATTGGAAGCTTCGAATATTTTACCGTATGAAGCAGTAAACATCTGGAACGTAACGGCGGGGACGCGGTTTGAGACCTATGCTATAGAAGGGGCACCGAATTCAACCGAAATTTGTGTGAATGGCGCGGCAGCTCATTTAGTAACACCGGGCGATATCATCATTATTGCTTCGTTTATACAGCTTGAGGATGAACGTTGCCCAGCACACGTTCCTACCGTTGTGTTTGTTGATGAGTTGAATCGGATCAAAGAATTACGCCCGGAAATTGTGACGACTGTATTTGATGTAAGTCAGGTGTGTTAAGATCAATCGAGTCTGACCCCATTGATCCGTACAACCCTTTGAGAACCCGTAGATTTTAAATTACAGCCAAAGTCCAAATAATTGAAACATCAATTGTATTGCGTAAAATTTAAATACAAGGCTTTTTTGTCATGAGAAACCCGGAAGAAGAGATCATTCAAGCGTTAACTCAAAGCCCAGAAGCGACGATGGGCCAAGATTTATCCAATAGCATTGGGATGGCGCTTTTAACGTTACGAGAAAATTATCTAGGTCCCGAAGCAGTAACAGAAGAAGAGATCGCACATCAAGAGGCCTTGTTACAAGCGATGTCTGCCTGGTGCAGGGGTACATTGTATTCACTCCGTGTGGAGGATTTTTTTAAGAAAGGCGAGTGGGGTGATCCAAACTATGCTGCGTTAAAGAATGAATTAAGCACAGATTTACCTTCTGTGATTGATTTCATCATTGCTCGCACCCGCGACCCCTTGTCATGGCTCGACAGAGTGACGTTGTACCGGACAGATGAAACGGGGGAGTTCCATGAAAAAGACTATTTGTTGCCTTTACATACTGTCTTACCATTACTGGTTAAATCTTATCTTGATGATGCAAAATTTTCCCAATCTTACAGCGGCGGCGCAAAAGAGCAATTAGAGCAGGCGATTTCCGATAGGCCTTTACGTCTTTTTTCATTATTTAAATGTTTTAAGCGCGCACAAAAAGGCCTTTGTCATACCGGCGTTCGGCACGAATTGGTTTCATTGTTGAATCAGGTTTATGATGGGATCCATCTTGTTGAAAACATTCCAGCGACTGCCCTGTCTTTTTTTAGAGATGAAATAAATCAACGGTTTTGGTTACAGTATAATGCCACGAGCAATGAGGATAAAAAAGCGCTTTTGACGTTATTATTTAGATGGATGGAAACGCAGAGTGCTGTAGAAATAGTAGCCGTCATTGATCCCGATCAGGCGATTAAACATGACTTAAATCAACTTATTTTAAAGCAGGGTATTAATCCTAAGACGTTGCACGTTCAATACAATCAAAAACAGCGAGGTTTTGCTGATTTTATGGATGAATTACTCTCACATCTTAATTTTACAGCGCCTTCTGATTCCATCTTAAATAAACTGGATGCACTTTTAAACGCAGACACAGAGCATCCTCACTATATTACAAGAAACCAGGCTCGCCTTCGTCTTATTGATTGGATTAAGACGCATTTTAAATTGAATTCGGTGACTTCTGAAAAGCTGATTTATGATTTTTATTTGATTGATGAAGCGGTTTCTCAATTGATACAGAATAAGCAATTATTATATTTAACCAATCTTATGACGCCAGAAGTGTTTCAATCGTTTATGAATAGGTTTGATGCCTATTATCAAACGACAACTGAATCAAATGGCGTGATACTACTAAAAGCCCAGGCAGATGTTCTCGAGGCAGCGCAACAATGCATCATTCAAATGAGAGGAGCAAGAGAAGAAAATATTGCTGAAAAAATCAGGGATTTTTTTGCAGTATGGTTTGTTGCACAGAAAATCAATGATTATCCAACGTTAAGAGCCCAATATGCTGTTTTATTAGATCCTTATCTTGTGCAGAAAATCAGGATAACGGATGAAGCTTTAACGAAGTTTATTACACAAAATAATAGGATAGAGTACAGTGGACCCCATCGGTGAGACAGGAAGTGGCTTGATTTAAGATAGAAGATCAATTACTCAATCTATCCTTTGGATCCTATCAAATAGTCGGCGAGTGTGCAACGCACACGAGACGACAACGCTAAAAAAATAAAAAT
>JAUYQG010000050.1 GCA_030695645.1 Legionellaceae bacterium | reverse complement strand
CTAATTATCCTGAATGTATATTCTCCTACAAATAAAGCCGGTTGTGTCAAGTATTTTAAGCTTAAAAATATCACAGATCTAAAATTATTTGGACAGAACTGCATGCGTCTTTTTGCATGCGGTTTTGTCCAAAGTCCAATTGTCTTAATTTATTCAATTTAAACGTAACACCCCACGTCGTCCCGAGCGCAGCGAGGGATCTCCGATCAACAGGCTGATCAAATTTTAATGCGACAGCCGTGATAATCCCTGCCTTTTTCATGTCTTTCTGTCCAAAGTCCAAGTATAATCCACCCCATGAAAAAATCCGCATTTAATTTTGATCTCCCTATTGAGCTGATTGCCCAATACCCGTTGCCTTCGCGCAGTGATTCACGTTTGTTAGTTTATGATCGCAAGACGGATAAGCATGAACATCATGAATTTAAACATCTGGCTGATTTTTTACGGTCGGGAGATTTACTGGTGATGAACGATAGTCAAGTCATTCCTGCGCGATTGTATGGCCATAAAGCGAGTGGCGGAAAGGTCGAGTTATTGGTTGAACGTTTGCTATCCAATGATGACTTCTGGGCGCATATTAAAGCCAGTAAATCTCCTAAAGCAGGGACAGTTATCCATTTGGATCACGATTGGCAGCTTACAATTTTACGCAAAGAAGATGATTTATATCATTGCCAAGTGAATGGTGATGTGGATGCGATGCTGCATGATATTGGTCACATTCCTTTGCCGCCTTACATCACGCGAAGTGATGAATCGCTTGATTTGAATCGTTATCAAACGGTTTATGCGCGTTACAAAGGCTCCGTTGCAGCGCCTACTGCTGGGTTGCATTTTGATAAGACGGTATTGAGTCATTTGCAAGCCAAAGGAATTGAGATTGCTTATGCTACTTTGCATGTGGGTGCCGGCACGTTTCGGCCTGTGCGCTCGGATGATATTCATGACCATAAAATGCATTATGAGCGCTTCACCGTCAGTGAAGCGCTGTGTGAGGCGGTGGCGAAAACAAAACGCGCTGGTGGGCGTGTCATAGCAGTGGGTACTACGGCATTGCGCAGTTTAGAAAGTGCTGCCAGTGACGCTACATTGCAAGCCTGTACGCGAGATACTAATATTTTTATTTATCCGGGGTATACGTTTCGAGTGTGTGATGGTTTAATTACTAATTTTCATTTACCTGAATCGACGTTGTTGATGTTGGTGTCGGCGTTTATTGGTCATGAGCAGGCGATGAATTTATATCGTATCGCAATTGAACAGCGCTATCGGTTCTTTAGTTATGGGGATGCGAGTTTGTTATTATGACCTATGATTTTATTCCAAAATTATCCACGCAAGCGGGTGCTTGTCTTACGGTTGAGAATTGGGAGCAAGTCGGTGTTGACATGGCATCTTTTGCTTTATCGGCTTTATTAATGAAACCCGGTATGGAGCTATTAAAAACATTACCCAATCTTGCGGCTTATGTGGGTTGGCAAAAAACACTTGTGTTAAATGCTTCTTTGTCTCTGAAGAGTATGGATGATGTTTATGTACTCCGTTCTAGTTACGATGGAAGTAGAAGTCAGTATACAAGGAATGAATTATTAGCGTTGATTATTCAATTGGCACCGCAAATGGTTATCTTACCGCAAGGATTTTGTCGTACTGATGAGACGTTGTGGTTATCACTGCCGGAGTCTATCTTCCCTTTTTTTCCAATCAACGAATGTCCTGATTATGAGGGACAAAAGCAGTATGGCGTTTACATTGAATTTGATGGTGTCGTAACCGACGCATTGCAGGATCAGTTGCAGAGTCATCCTCATCATCTGAAATATGTTATTGGAGATATGAGTCCTGCTGTATTGCAGGATTTGGTGATGCTTGGGGCACGGTATTTAGAATCAGATAAACCAGCGAATGATGCTTATCAGGGTTTGATTTACTATCAAGAGGGAGTAATAGCAATTCAAGATGCCTCAGAGGCGTTGGAATTTTCGGCTATTGATCCGCTGTGCGAATGCCCGACATGCCAACAGCAATTAACTCGCGCCTACTTGCATCATTTGTATGAACATACGTCATTGCTGTGTTATCGGTTTTTAATTCAACACAATATACTTTACACACATCATTTACCTCAGCTTGAAATATCGATATGATGTGAGAAGATTTTTGGCCTTGGCCATCGCTGTGGCCTAAAGATGGCACAATGACCAAGGCTGGTTGTTTACTACGGGAGAAAAAAATGAGTTTTTTTATGAGTGATGCCATGGCGGCTGGTGCGGCCCCTCAATCAGATGGAACGTTTTCGTTGGTTATGGTTGCGGCCATTTTTGTTTTATTTTATTTCATGTTAATTCGTCCTCAAAATAAGCGTGCTAAACAACACCGTGAGTTGATCGGTACACTGAAAAAAGGTGATGAAGTGGTGACGTCGGGCGGTATTTTAGCGAAAGTGGTTAGTTTGGATGAGCAATATATTAAAGTAACCCTTGCTTCGGGTGTGGACGTACTATTGCAACGCGGTTCAGTAACCACCGTATTACCTAAAGGCACCATTGAATCTTGTAAGTGAGCCGTACCGAAATGCAGAATAAATATCCATTATGGAAAAATATATCATTATTTTTCATTGTATTGGTTGGTTTGCTTTATGCAATACCTAATCTGTACAGTGAGGATCCTGTCGTACAAGTCTCATCTGCGGCAACCATTGAGCCGCAGGTTTTGAAAGATCAGGTTAGTGACTTGTTAAAGGCAGCAACGATATCGTACCGTTCTATTCAGACTCATCCCGATGGGTTAGAGGTTCGTTTTAATTCTACAGATACTCAATTACTTGCACGAGACGTCATTAAAAACGGCTTGGGTACGAATTACACGGTTGCTTTAAATCTTGTTCCTTCTACGCCAGCGTGGCTGATGGCGCTTCATGCTGAACCCATGAAACAAGGGCTCGATTTGCGAGGAGGGGTCCATTTTCTTCTCGAAGTGGACATTGACAGCGTAGTGAACCGACGTTATGAAGGGCTGATGAAAAACATTGGCCAGGATTTACGTGAAGCCGGTATGCGTTATTCGGGAATTCGTTACGTTGTGAACAAAGGAATCAACGTGCGCTTTCGTGAACCAGGTCAGATCGTTGATGCCGTAGCTGAACTTAAGGAAAAATTTGTTGGTCTCGATTACCATGTTGCAAAAGATAAATTATCTATGGCAGCCACGTTATCGTCAACCGAGTTAAACATTATCCGCCAAAATACCATTGAACAGACCATGGGTATTTTACGTAATCGTGTGAATGAGCTGGGTGTTGGTGAGGCTGTTGTTCAGCAGCAAGGTGCTACACGAGTAGCCGTTGATTTGCCTGGTATTCAAGATGCGGCACGTGCTAAACAAATCTTAGGTGGAACGGCCACGTTGCAGTTCTATTTGGTTGATCAGGAAAATGATCCACTGATTGCAAAGAGCACTGGCGCTGTACCGATAACCAGTAAGCTCTACACAATGGATGGCAATCCCATCTTACTGAAGCGCCAAGTTGTGCTAAGCGGTGATTCCATCACGAGTGCTGTTTCAAGTTTTGATCAACAAACAGCAACGCCTGCTGTACAAATTCAGCTTGGTGGTGGAGGAGAGGCATTCTTTACTAAAGTGACTCGAGACAATATTGGTAAACGTATGGCTATCGTGTTTGTTGAAACGAAAACAACCGTACAAACTATTGATGGAGTAGAAAAACGCGTGACACACCGTGACGAACGAGTCATTAGTGCGCCGGTGATTCAAAATGCGTTGGGTAATAATTTCCAAATTACGGGATTAACGGATAGTAAGGAAGCAAGTGATCTGTCGCTGTTGTTGCGTGCTGGTGCTTTGCCGGCTGCTATTTATCCTGTGGAAGAGCGCACAGTAGGACCGACTTTAGGTAAGGAAAATATTCAGCGAGGGATATTTTCATTGGAAGTAGGTATGGGTTTAATTTTGATACTCATGTTAGTTTACTATCGTCTCTTTGGATTGGTTGCCGATATTGCTTTGTTGTTAAATCTCATTTTGTTATGTGCTTTGTTGTCGATGATTGGAGCGACATTAACGTTACCGGGTATTGCAGGTATTGTTTTGACTGTTGGGATGGCTGTGGATGCGAACGTTCTGATTGACGAACGCATTCGTGAAGAGCTGCGGAATGGGTTATCGCCGCAAGCGGCTATTTTTGCAGGCTATGAACGTGCGTTTTCGACTATTTTGGATGCGAACGTCACAACGCTTATAGTTGCTATTGTGCTGTTTTCAATAGGTACAGGCCCAGTTCGCGGATTTGCAGTGACGTTATCACTAGGGTTATTGACCTCGATGTTAACCGGTGTAACGTATACAAGGGCTATGATCAATGCGATTTATGGCGGTCGGAATGTGAAAAAACTATCAATAGGGATATGATTTTGTATTTTGGAGAGAAATACATGAAAAAAGACGACATGTATTTCTCTCCAAAAAATATAAGATCCAAATCTTTATTCCCCCTAAGTGAGGTTGTAATGGAATTTTTTAATCCAAATTCAAACGTGGATTTCATGGGCGCTCGTAAATGGACGGCGATGTTATCTGTTTTTATTTTTATCGTATCGATAACAGCATTATGGATCAATGGCTTGAAGTGGGGATTGGATTTTACGGGTGGAACACAAGTAGAAGTGACATACGCTGCCGCTGCTGATTTACCTACTATTCGAGATAATCTATATAAAATTGGTTTTAAGGAAGCACAAGTTATCAGCTATGGAAACTCAAACGATGTTTTGATTAGTATCTCACCACGAACGAACATCGATCAAAGTATTTTGGTTGATAAATTAATGTCAGCTTTACCTGGTGCGGTGAAGCAGCGCGTTGATTTTGTGGGACCACAAGTGGGGCAAGAGTTGGCCACGAAGGGAGCCTTGGCGATTATTGTTTCGTTATTGGCTACTATGATTTACATAGCAATACGTTTCGAATATCGTTTAGCCTTTAGTTCGGCTGTTGCATTGATTCATGATCCAGTGTTGATTCTTGGTATATTTGCCATGTTTCATATTGAGTTTGATTTGAAAGCTTTAGCAGGTTTATTAGCCGTTATTGGATATTCATTAAATGACACGATTGTGGTGTTTGATCGAGTGCGTGAAAATTTCATTAAAATTCGACGTTCGACACCCATTGAAATCATGAACACCTCCATCAATCAAACGTTATCCCGAACCATTATGACGTCCGTTCTGACACTATTTGTTGTGGTTGCGTTATTTGTGTACGGTGGAGAGACCATTCACGGATTTTCGCTAGCCTTGATCATCGGTATTGTCATTGGTACGTATTCGTCTATTTACGTTGCCGGTGCATTAGCTGTCGCAATGGGTTTAAGTAGTAATGATTTTCTCGAAACAAAACGAAAGGAAATAAATGATCGTCCTTAGGGGTGGACATCATCCATCGGTTAATGTTTATTCACAGCAATTCTGGGTGAACGATAAGGCCCTCTGTTCTAGGGCTATGTAGCGTTTTAATAAAATTATTTTTCGCAAAATATCACTGAATTCGTAGGGTGAGCAAAGGAGCTTGCGACGTGCCCACCAGCAGTGGTACAAC
>JAUYQG010000049.1 GCA_030695645.1 Legionellaceae bacterium | reverse complement strand
CGCATCCATTGCAGATTCATTTTTTATAGTGATAATATAGTGGTCTCATCAAAATAAAACAACCAGGGGGATGAACAATGATCTATGATTCTATAGAAAACATAATAATCGATGACGTGTTTTTTAAAGCCCGATCCTACTGTAATAACATCGATGTCCACATCAAACTCGAAGGGTTTAATATTCCGGGCTCAATCAAACTGAAACCCGCCAAGTTTATGATTGATGAAGCAGAAAAAGCCGGCACGCTGACCAAGGGTTCTAAAATTATAGAATCATCATCCGGTAATTTAGGTGTTGCATTAAGTCATATTTGTGCGAGCCGAAATTACCCGTTTATTTGTGTGACGGATGTCAAAGCGAGTGAACAAAACATTCGGGTCATGAGGGCATTGGGCTCTGAGGTGGTTATTATTGACAAATTGGATAGCAACTTCGGCTATGTTGAACATCGACTGAATTATATTAACGAACGACTGCGCGCCGATCCGAATATGGTTTGGTTAAACCAATATGCAAATACCCAAAACACGTTAAGCCATTTCGAAACGACTGCCCAAGCTATATTGACTGAGTTTGATAAAATTGATTATCTATTCATTGGGGCAGGTACAACAGGGACGCTAATGGGTTGTCTAAAGCGATTTAAAATCGACTCCCCTCATACGACGATTGTAGCGGTTGATGCGACTGGTTCTATTAATTTTTCAGACCAGCCTGGTAAACGCTATTTAGCGGGCCTTGGCTCAAGTCGGAAACCCGAGATACTGGAACTTGATTTGGTGAATGAAACCATTCTGATTGATGAACAAGATGCTATTCGCCACTGTAAACGTTTAGCGAAGCATTATGGCATTTTAGCTGGAGCATCCACAGGAACCGCCTTGGCGGCAGTGGACAAGTGGTCGTTAAGGTTTAAGCCAGAGGATACCGTTGTGACCATTTCGCCTGATTGGGGGCGAAGTTATTTAGATACGGTGTATGATGAAGCATGGGTTAAGGATACGTTTGGTTTGATTTCTTAGAGGAGTAGATCTGTCATGGATGATGTCGTCATTATTAATGCTGAACTGGCGAACGATGTTCTTAATCAAGATAAACAACATATTATTAACATCGTCAGAGATACTTATTTAAACTATCACAACAGAGCCTGCATTAATCCAGATAGTTTCTTTCTAAGATTCCCTGATAGTGATCGAAATCGAATCATTGGGTTAGCCGCAAGCAATACTATCGGTGACAATAAAATATCGGGCATTAAATGGATTGCGAGCTATCCGGATAATTTAGAGCACCATCTTCCCAGGGCGTCTGCCAGTATCATATTGAATGATTACAATACGGGTCGTGCAAAGGCATTTATTGAAGGGACAGCCATTAGCGCGGCACGAACTGCGGCTTCAGCGACATTGGCGGCGACACTTTTGGTAACCAATAAGATGATTGATCACACGTTATTTCTGGTGGGTTGTGGCGTCATTTCGAAAACAATCCTGGATTTTATTCAGGTTAGCGATATCAAGCTGAGCACTGTATATCTATATGATACTAAAACAGATGCAGCAAATCGGTTAAAACAGTCTATTCAAGAAAAACATGGTCTTAATGTGGTCGTTGTTTCGAACTTAAAAGACGGCATTCGCCAGGCGGACCTAATTGCATTTGCAACGACTGAGGTGAAGCCTTATTTATCAACGGATCACATTCATCTGGATGAACTGGCAGACAAAGTTATTTTAGGCATCTCGTTAAGAGATATTTGCCCTGATATTGTCATCAATTTAAATAATATTGTTGATGATATTGATCATTGTTTAAAGGCTAATACATCGGTGCATTTAACCGAGCAACAACATAAACACAGACGATTCATTAATGGAAATATTTCTGACCTGATTAATGGAACAGTTACCTTGGATGCTAGCAAACCAACACTTTTTTCTCCATTTGGAATGGGTGTTCTAGATTTGAATGTTGCGAAATATGTGTATGATTCAATTCAGCAAGATCAATTAGGGTTACGTTGTGAGTTTTATTTATGAATGGAAAAGATGTGATGAAACGGCTTTGTGTGAAATCAGTGCAAACCTTAGTGGTTATAGCCATTGTATTTTTATATTCATTTAATGCACATGCTATTGGCTGCAATACTATGACAAACTCATGCACTGGGATTCTGAATCCAAATAACTGTTGCAATAATACGGCTAGTGGTAGTGTTCATTGTCCTTCTCCAATGCCAGCAGAGCCGTCCGACTGCGTAGATGCTGGAGCTGCTTCGCCCAACCCGTTACGCCTGTCTTGCAAGTGGGATTATTATACCAACACATGTGGATGGGCGCATCCACGATAAACTCATCATGGTTTTGAAAAAACAGTGATTGAGGCAGTCATCAACTCAGGTGTGACGAATGATAAAGGGACACCATTAACGCCTTTGCTGAATCAAGTCAGTAACAGGCAACTGATTAGCCAAGGTTTTTCGTCCAGTAAAACGTTGTTAGCCGTGCATGAAGAGTTACATCATGATTCATGTGGTGTTGCTGCCTTGCGTACTTTACCTTGATAAAAGCAGTGCATCCAACATTATCAACGGTCTGATTATCAAAATAATCAGACTTAGTGGGCGGGAGAATGTGGGATTCTGGTGAAAACGGTGCTATCTTACGGTCCGTGGCACAAGCCCACACTTAATGTGTTCTCACTCAGTTTGTGCGTTTGAAATGCCTGTGTAATCACTTTTTCACCTTCAAGCGCTGTAAGTGAGTGTTGACATAGTTATAACAAACCCGCTATGATAAAAAACAAATCAACACTCAAAGCAACAGAGCAATGATGAATTTTTCTATTGACACATTCATTCAAGCAATCAAGCCATTGTCTATTCATGTTGCTATGCTATCTCTTTGTGTTTGTCGTGCACGCCGCGTTACCCTCTATTTTGCCCTGAGTGCGGTCGTTCGTTAATCATGTTATCTGCCCTCTTAGGGCGTATTCTTTCAGATAACATGAATTGACTTTTAATGAACGAAGCATTTCGGAGACAAATCATGAATGAAAAAAAACTATCTACTATTGAAAATTATGCTATTGGTGCACTTTCAGGCTTGGCCGAGGTGCTTGTAACGAATCCTTTTTTTGTTGTGAAAACTAAAATGCAACAAAATAAATCATGGCTTTTGACGCCTACAGCCTATTATAAGGGTTCAACCGCAAATGCATTGGGATTTATGCCTATTACAGCGATACAGGTTGGGGCAAACAAATGGATTCAATCAAGAATCTTTAATAATCATCCAACTTATATGCAGCAAGTAGGGTCTGCATTTACTGCGGGGGTATTATCTTCTTTTGTCAGTTGTCCCGTTGAAAGGATCATGATTTTGCAAAATGATCATCCTAAAACCAGTGTATCTAATCTTCTAAGCTGGCAATTAAAAACCAAAGGTTTATCTGGTTTTTTTGTGGGTCAATTAGCAACGTCTTTAAGAGAAGGTGGATTTAGCGTTTTCTTTTTAGCAGTCCTTCCCGTGATAAAGTCAAAGCTAAAGTCAGATGGTCTGGATGATGCGTCTTCAAGTGTGCTGGCAGGGGTTTCCTCAGGAATTGCTTTAACATTAATAACGCAGCCTGTCGATACCATTAAGACTACTCAGCAATCAGCTGTGGATTCAAACTTAGGATTCTTCAAAATAGCAAAAAATATGACCACCCCTACTTTGTTTAAAGGCATTGTTGCAAGAAGTAGTAGCCTTGTTCTCTCCATTACTCTCATGGATTGGGTCAAAGGACAGTTGGAAGACCTATGCGAGGAACATGGTGAGTCCATCTATCACAGAATGGGATTGAAAAAATAATCGATTGCATTGGTTTTCTGGAGTTTGTTTATTTTACAAAAAATACTTAAAATACCCAAACTCCAGTCACAAAAATCAACAACGGGGTGTGACAAGCAATGGAACGAAAAGGTACTCTAAGCGAAATTCGCTAAGCCAACTCTAGCTTTTCAGCGACATTCAACGACCTCAATTGACCTTCTGCCACAACTTTAGGCAACATAAATGAGAAATGCCCCAAAAAATTAATATGTTTCCGCCCAAGCGGCGATAGCCTTGCTTCATCTTCTTCTTTTATCACCACACCTGTTGCCCGCAAATGATCTAATGCGGCTTGCATGTATACTGTATTCCATAACACAATTGCATTGATTGCTAATCCCAATGCATTGAGTTGATCTTCTTGTCCCTCGCGATATTTTTCGTGAATTTCACCACGACGTCCATGGTATACGGTGCGTGCTAAACTGTGACGACTCTCACCTTTATTTAGCTGTACCAAAATATGGCGCCGGTATTCTTCACTATCGATATAATTGAGCAGATACAGTGTCTTAATAATACGGCCCAAGTTCATTAAGGCCTTAGCCGGTCCTGACGGTCTGTTTTTTCGAAATAAAGAACGTATTAAATCCGATGCACTGACATGACCTAATTTCAATGAAACGGCAACTCGTAAAATGTCTTCCCAATGCTTTCGTATTGATGCTTCACTAATTTTATGGTTTGAAACGTCGTTTAGAACACCATAATCTGCTTTAGAATCAATTCTCCAAAATCGTGCGCCACCAACATCAGCAAGCCTTGGACTAAATTGATATCCCAGCAACCAGAACAATGCAAAAATAATCTCGCTTGCGCCCGCGGTGTCAGTCATGATTTCTTGTATATCAAGACTTGTTTGTTGATCCTGCATTCCATCTAAAAGATAAAGCGAATCACGGAGAGTGCCTGTAATTACAATTCCATGAAATCCTGAATTTTGATCAGATACAAAATTGTAATAGGTTAACCCGCGTTTTGGTCCATAATATTTTTTATTAGGCCCTGAATTCACTGTCTTTACAGCACAGGCAAATCTAATGCCATCAGCAGAACCAATATTACCAGTGCCCATCTTTTTTGCAAGCGGTTGTAATGTTGGTAAGAACCGTCGCACGGTATTGTATTGCTCAAGCAGTTCATCGTAATATTTATCATGATGAGGTTTGGCAATTTGTCGAATGATTTCTACCGCATGGGATATGGCATCCTTGGAAATGGCTTTGTAAATTACGGCTGATAAGTTTTGATCCTCTGCATGTTGTAAAAATAAATCGCCAAAATCAGATAGCTTTAATGCAGCCTTATCTAAATCACCCAGGCTTCGAATACGTTTTTTCTCACCCAATCGTTTTGCTGCAGCGGTGATTTCTGTGATCAACATATCCAACAGATCTAATGCATCATCCAGGGCTTTGGTTTCATAAATGTATGCAAATGAAAACAATACTGCAATGCGCCTATCATCAGGCATCCGTGCAATTGATGGAGCCCATGAAACAGTAACATATCTGCCCAATTGATAGATTTTTGCTTTGGGTATATTGCCGATTTTTATTTGGCCTATACCTAAATCACGTATGTATTGATAACGCTTCAAAGCCTGGACTAACCCAGTACTACTGATGTGTGTTGGCCCGTTTTTTAATTCATCAAGTTTGCTATAACGTTTACCATCAGGGACCAGTAATAAATTTTCGAGCAACTGTTTCTGATTAGCGTTCACTAACAAAGTCAACCGTTGCCATAATCGCTTCGATACGCGATCTCGGACTTTTGCTATCAAGACAGTCAACGTACTGATTCCTGGCAACAAAACTTTTCTGCTGGTGAGCCATAATGTGCAACGTTCAAATAGGATGCTCGGGCGTTCATTACCAAACCAGGCTTGAGCATATAACCAATGCACTAATCGATATCCCCACATGCCGCTAAGATCTTGATAACAAAACACTGTCTTGATTTCATTACTGTGTGCTAATCGAGTTGCTTTACGATCCATATAGCACTCAAGTGCTACGGGAAGCTCAATCGCTAATTGTTTTGCAATGTAGTGCACAACATCGGGGGGCACATCTATCGGATTTGCAAGGAAGGTTCCCAGAAATCTAACGGTCGTTAATTGTATTGCATACCCAAGTTTATTGTAATCACGGCGACATGCATCAATTAATTCTTTGTCCTTGTCGTCCAAGTAAAAATATTTGTCAAGTTGATCTTGCGTCAATATCTCAGGATATTTTGCATAGGACTGAAATTGCTCATCGGTTAAAAAATCAACAGGCATTGGTGTCTCATAAAACGGTCGTTTGTTAAGAGAAAAAATTTTGAGCTAAAAAATCGTCGATAGTGTATCATCTATTCATCTTACAAAACAAAGTTTTATTTACTCAATTTTTTACATATTAATGAGAAAAATAACATGGAAAAATTAGTTGGATATGCCCGTGTGAGTACAAATGACCAGGATGTTCAATTACAGGTCGACGCGCTCATGGCAGCAGGATGCGCAAAAAATCACATATTCATTGATCACATTTCAGGAGTTCGAACCGAGCGACCTGGATTAGATAAATGCATGGCTACATTAGAAGTTGGTGATACGTTATTGGTTTGGAGATTAGATCGCTTAGGTCGATCCATGCCACATCTGGTTACTTTGGTAGAAGACTTAGGAAAAAAAGGTATCGGATTTAAATCATTATGTGATGGTGCAATAAATACCACCACCGCATCAGGTGAGCTTATTTTTAACATTTTTTCATCTTTGGCACAATTTGAGCGAAGACTCATTCAAGAGCGAACCAGAGCTGGATTAGAATCAGCACGAGCCAGAGGAAGAACAGGTGGTCGCAAGAAGATATCACCTAAAAATCCAAAAGTACTTATGGCCAAACGCATGCATAAAAATCATGGGATGAGTATTGATGATATTTGCAAGACGCTGAAAATTTCACGTGCTAGTTTTTATCGATATCTTGCGTTAGACGAGTAGAGTTCATGAAAAATTTTGACAACGTACAATTAAAGTGGTACATTTATGAATAGGAACAAGGAATACATTGCATATAATGGTGATGCTTTCATGATTGAGTGGTATTTCGATGAAACACATCACAGTGAAGCGTTAGAATATTATAACGGACTGAATGCTCATGAGCGTATTCAACTATTAAAACTGTTTAAACGCATGGGAGATGCTGGAGAAATTCAGGACAAAACAAAATTTAGGTTTGAGGGTGACAAAATATATGCTTTTAAACCTCAACCAGACAGATTTCTATGTTTTTTCTATGAGGGCAAAAAAATTGTTGTGACAAATGCTTTTAGAAAAAAGCAACCAAAATTACCCGTCCGAGAAAAAGAAAACGCTTTGAAAAAACGAGATTTATATATTAATCGTGTTAAAGCAGGTGACTATTATGACTAAACCACATTTATCTACATTTGAACGAGAAATGCAAGATGCAGCGTTTCGAGAAGAGTTTGAGAAAGAATATAACGAGTTTTTTCTTTCTGAAACGATTCTCACTATGATGAGTGATGCGCATAAATCTGTAAGAAAGTTGGCAACAGAAACGGATTTATCGCCAACTGTTATTCAAAACATAAGATCGGGGACACAAGAGGACATCAAGTTGAGCAATTTTATTAATATTTCACATGCTTGTGGATATAAATTAATTTTGGAAAAAAATAAACAACGAATTACCTTGTAACTTTTAAATGTTATCTTTCAACGGGCTTGGTTGATAAATGAAGTTGTTTTTGACTGAATTTAGCCATAAACTCAAATATTGAACTATACTGTACAATGTAATAACTCCAATTCGCACAAAGTAATCTTTTTCTTTGGCATATTCAGTGCTAGTGTTTTCCCTTCCAGCTCACCAAATTGGTTAAGTGCATCTTCCATAAAATAGCCCTATTATGTGGTAGAGTGATCTGCCCCCCTCTACCGCATTGCTCAATTGCCCTATATAATATGTGTTTGGCAATTGATAAGCGATGAAGCTTGAAAAATGGCGAAATAATTTATTACTAATGGCTTCATTGGCGACGACCGCTTCAATTGGATGTGCATCGAGTAAGATTGTCCCAAGCGGACAAACAACCTCTATCATGAAAACAGACTCTTTTATTATTCGATTATTAGGTAGTGTCGTGGCTTTATGCTTAATATTGAACACGGCTGTAGGCGGGGCTAAGAACCCGCTAACAAATGGCGCAGGCTGATAGTATCTCTCAAAAATATCATCTCATCTGATAGACATCAAGAATGTTCAAAAAACGAACAACAAGACAAAGTAATCTAAAATTAAGGGACTAATGAAACCCGCTTGGTATCGTTAGTGATTTTCCCGTCCCTACGATACCAAACGTACCCAAGTCCCTTGATATAAAGCATATCACGAGATCAGA
>JAUYQG010000028.1 GCA_030695645.1 Legionellaceae bacterium | reverse complement strand
TTACTAGGTGAAATCGATCTATTTTATGAAAACAGTTGCATATAGTGTAATTAATGAACTGGTTGAGAGTAATGGATCTCAAGTTTCTTGGACAGAAAGACATGAGGCTTTTTTCATGTCTTTTTGTCCAAAGTCCAATACAATACACCGCATCCGTAATATGCTGAGATTATATATAAAAATCTGTAACTTGAAAGTAAAAATTTATTTATTTTAGCCTCTTGGGTTAATTAAAAATTCTTTGGGATAGGGTGCGGAATGGCAGTCAGATCATCAAAGCCTTTCAAATAGTCATCATTTTACAAAAATGAGGATTATATCGTGCGCAATGGTTTACCAGATGAATTGCTATAATTTATGTGGATACTGTTAAATTGATATGTAAATTACATTGTGAGAAAAAAATGGATGATCGCGTAAGGAATATAGTAATTTTAGGAGGAGGCACTGCTGGATGGATGACTGCTTCATACCTTGGGAAAGCACTACAGGGGACCGTAAATATTACAGTGCTTGAATCAGCAATAATACCAAAAATTGGTGTGGGAGAAGCAACTGTCCCTAATTTGCAAAAAGTATTTTTTGATTATTTAGGATTAAAAGAAGAAGACTGGATGCCTAAATGCAATGCCGCATTTAAGGTTGCTGTCAAATTTATTAACTGGAAAACGGGTGGATTATACGGTAAAACCGATCATTTTTATCATCCATTTGGTCTGTTATCTAACTGTGATAATATCCCACTAACCCATTACTGGTTACATAAGTACAATAATAATTTAACGAGCGAATCCTTTGATTATGCTTGTTTTAAAGAAGTTGCTATTATGGATGGCAATCTCTCGCCACGTTGGATCAACGGCGAGAAAGCGACACGTTATGCATGGCATTTCGATGCGCATTTAGTGGCTGAATTTTTATGTGAATTTTCCACAACTACGCAAAATGTAACACAAATTATAGATGATTTTGAAGCCGTTAATTTCGATGATAAAGGATTCATTAATAGTATTATTACGCGCAGTGGTCGTTTAATAGAAGGTGATTTGTTTATTGATTGTTCAGGATTCAGAAGTTTGCTTATTAATAAAGCACTTGGAGAGCCCTTTATTAATATGAACGATCAGTTATTTTGCGATAGTGCAATAGCTGCAGCAATACCTCATGATGATAAAAAATATGGGGTCGAGCCTTATACATCAGCTATTGCTATGAAAGCTGGATGGACATGGAAAATTCCAATGTTGGGTCGTTTTGGTTCAGGTTATGTATATTCCAGTAATTTTTCCTCTCAAGAAAATGCAGTTGATGAGTTTTGTAAACTATGGTCTCTTGAACCTAATAACGTGAATTTAAATAATATTCGATTTCGAGTTGGTCGCAATCGAAGAGCATGGGTTAAAAACTGTATTGGTATTGGTTTGTCATCTTGTTTTTTAGAACCACTTGAATCAACGGGTATTTATTTTATTTACGCAGCACTTTATCATCTTGTAAAAAATTTTCCTGATAGAAATTTTGATCCAGTATTGCAAAAGAAATTCAATCAAGAAATAGAAGCAATGTTTGATGACACCCGGGACTTCATACAAACACATTTTTATTTTTCTCCCCGTACGGATACTGACTTTTGGAAAGCGAATAAATCTTTGCAACTTACTGATAATATTCGCGAAAAAATTTCTTTATATCGTGCAGGAGTTCCGTTCAATCAACCCATAACTAGTGAAAACAATTACTATGAAAATTTTGATGCTGAATTCCGGAATTTTTGGACTAATGGTAGTTATTACTGCATTTTTGCAGGTTTAGGGATTGTTCCTGAAAAGCCTTTCCCGATTTTATCTTATAAGCCAGAATCCATCAAATTAGCTGATTTAATTTTTAAAGATATAAAAACCAAGCAAAGACATTTACAAGAAACTTTGCCATCTCATTATGATTTCCTAAGGAAATTGCATGGTCAAATCTAGTGTTAATTTGGGTTTTAGCGATTATTTGTGCATGACTAAAAACTCAGCTGCGCGAGTGTTTGATTTTTTATAACTGCTCGGAGGATGCTGTTGACGCTCGGAGAACGGTCAGATTTGAGTGCAGGTTGAACGAAAACGGTTTCGAAAAAGCGCAGCATACTGCACTGGCAGAGAGAGCGTGGTTATCGGCGCACAATCCAAATCAGATATATCATAGCTTGATACAATTTTTATTAACGGTATATGGAAAGAATAATAAAGACAATTTAACACTAGATGAGAAACACATTCTTAAAACTATTATAGGTAAAACTGTTGATGCTTATAAGGAGAATGAACATGAGTGATATTGGAAAAAGTTTAATTCGGGGAGCTGAAGAGGCTTTGGGGTATGTAACAGGAAAAACGGAAGGAGTAAAAACTCATAAAGTTCAAGTGCCTGCCGAAATCGATGTCTCCGCTATAAGAAAAAGCTTACAGATGAGTAGACAAAAATTTTCAGAAGAGTTCGGATTTAGCATTAGAACTTTAGAAAAATGGGAAAGAGGCGAGCGATTACCCGAAGGTCCTACTCGAGCTTATTTAACTGTGATTGCTAAAAATCCACGAGCGGTAATAGATGCGTTACATCAGGCTTCTTAACAAGTAATGAGAGACTATTTTTAATAGACCAAAAAAACTAAAAAAATAACTCTTTAAAACACTGTCGAGTAAAAAATGAAGTTCTGTGAAAAAATTAGTTGTTATCAATGGATTTAAACCACCCTCATCCGCCCTTCGGGCACCTTCTTCCCGCCAGCGAAGGAAAATCTTGGTTAATGCAGCAATTCTGGGTGAACGATAAGGCCCTCTGTTCTAGGGCTATGTAGCGTTTTAATAAAATTATTTTTCGCAAAATATCACTGAATTCGTAGGGTGAGCAAAGGAGCTTGCGACGTGCCCACCAGCAGTGGTACA
>JAUYQG010000027.1 GCA_030695645.1 Legionellaceae bacterium | reverse complement strand
AGACATGAAAAGAGCCTCATGTCTTTTTGTCCAAGAAATTTCAGATCTATCCCTCATAATTAGATCGTTAATTGTCCTGATTGTAAATGTTTTTACAAAATGAGCCGATTGTCGTTGATATTATTGGCTTATAAATATGTCAGATTTAAACTTATTTGGACAGAATGGCATGCGTCTTTTTGCATGCCGTTTTGTCCAAAGTCCAAGTCAGAACACTTGCCGAATAAATGCTGGTGCGACAGCACGCAACAACGAGTATGTGACAACCGGATAGGCAGGGTTCATTGTCCTGATTGTAAATTTTTTTACAAAACAAGCCGATTTTCGGTGCTATGATTGACCATGTAGTTGATTTTAAACTTTAATTAGCGTAGTTTTAATCTGTGTTATCAAGCAAGGGATCTTGAATATGACCTATACAGCAACGGAAAATCCACGAACATTGGTTCATCTGACCAGAAAAGATCGAGAAGAAATTCAGCGTAATATGCAGGGTAAATGCATGGCGTTTGAAAAAGCGATGTGTGAGGGCATCGTAGGAATGCTCAATAGCCAAGATGAGAAACGAGCACTTGAGGAAAAGAAATTTAAATTCTCAGAGTTATTGACTAAGCGTTCTGGCGATAGAAAAGCCCAGATAAACTCGGTCGTGGGTACTGGTAAAAGTATCACAAAGGGAGCCCCGATGGGCGGGGAGGCAATCGCTAACACAGCACTCACAGTGGTAGGTGCTGCTGCAAATGCTTTTGAGGATATGCGAGAAGATAATCGCACACTAGAAGAAGCCAAAGAGGACTATCTTACGGCACAAATGCTGCATTATATCACGGTATCAAAGCAAGATTACAAGCCAATTGGACAAAAAGTGTCCGAAGTTCTGGCGGATAGATTCAAGTGCGGGTTGTTTCGGCTTGCTTCAGGTGAGAGTGGTGTTTTGGTGTTGACCAAATTTCTGCTCACCTCAATGAATGCTTATGCCATCAAACGACTGCGCCAACATGAGAGTACTCGAGAGGAAATAATCCGCGCCCTCATCGATGCGGCAGTTCCACCGCCTTCAGATGCTTACAGCTATCGAGAGTGGCCGGCGCTCTTACGAAAAACCTTGGAACGAGATCCACGTGCTGATGAGATTATGGCGCGCGTTGGGCCAGCCGTTCACTCAATTTTTGGCGGGCACGACAGTCATATTGATCCTGAAACGGGTAAAAATCTGCCGTATCAGTCGTTTACCCTGGAAGGATTTTTGTGCGAAGCACCTATTTTGGATGATCAAAATAGGGTTGTCAGAGGTCTAGAAAGGGCCAATCGTAAACATGAGGATCTTGATGGCAACACGAAATATCCGATGATTATGCTGCGTCCCGGTGAAACCATTGTTGATTTGGGAATCAATTTTGTGCCAACTGATCAAGGTGAAACACTAGAACCAGAACATGAGGAGGTCATTTTTCGCATTTTCCCAGATAGGCCTGTAGCAGAACAATCGACCATGTCTAGAGTGTGTAAAGATACGTGTTATATCAATGAAAAACGAGAGGTTCCATGGGGCAAGCATAGAACAGAGCGCTTGCGACAAAGACTCACTGAGATGTACCAAGCTGGTATAAACGTTACTGAAAAAGATGATATTATTGCAACTACCGATTATAACAAGCGGATGGCACAGCAAGTCGCTATCCATAGATATGATGCACAGGAAGCAAAAGAAGACGCCCTTACCGTCACGAGAGAAGCGCTGCAAGCACGAACCGAATTATGCGCGACAGGCATCACAGCATCGGATCGAAATAGAAAACAACTTCAAGCCGTCATGGCATCAAACTACGCGACTTCCGCAGCAAATGCATTAATAAATTGCATCATTGAGGGGCATTTGTTAGAAGAGCAATACTTTACTGCAGCAACAGATGCCATCGAAGCCGCCAGAACGGCTCTGAATGCCGTGCGAAGGCCTCCTGTAGAAGACACCAATGATTATCAATCCATCCTCGTAGCATCACAAAAAATAGATCGAATTACAGATGCTGCGTTTTCAATGCAGGTGCTGTGCCAGCAAAATTTCCAAATAGTTATTGATATATTGGAGGTATCACCGACTTTCTTACTAGGTAGAAAATTTGCAGCAATAGAAGGAAACATATTGGCAACAGCCATAAAAAAAGCGAAGAGTTTATCCAGGGATAACCTGAAGGAATCATCCGAACTTTCGGCCTTTGCTAGCATGATCTCAACCTATCGTCAACGCAATGAGTTAAGCGATCCTGCGGCCGAATTCGATAGCATCGCTGCTACTATTCAAACGATATTAAATACGGCAGAATTTACAGGTGAGACCACAAATATAATAAAAACCATAGAGCTTTGTGTTCTAGTGACAGAAAGAAATTATGTCGAGATACAGCTAATCGTGGACAGTGGTCAGTACGAGTTAGAAGACATTGCAACCGATGACGGTATGCAAAGCGTTTCAGTAAAGGAAAATGAATCCGAAATCTCAAATGAATCCGAAAGCATAAATGAATCTGAGCTCCTCTCAGCCGCAAGGGCGGCCTTTATCGCATCCCGTTCTCAGTTGCTAGCTGCGAAGGGGTATATAGAGACGCTGAGCGGATGGAAGAAAAGCACCACGGGATATGCCAACATAAATGAACCGTTACGACCGCATATGGAAGCCGCGATTGCTCAAAAAAATATCAGCAATGCCCTGATGGCACGTGTAAAATACAGAAAAAGTGACGAACTCAAGTCAGATATCGTCGCGATAGTTCAGGATTTTTTTACGTACGCAAAAGCAGTATCTGAGCAAGGTCGATTGCATTTCAGTGTAAATCATAAAGAAACGGCGCCCATAGATACTCTGACACCATCCGTATTGCAAGAAAAACTAGCCTTACTCGATACCCAAGCTGGTCTCCTAAGCCTTGCCATGAAAGCACGTAATGCCACTCTAGCGCATGCGGCACATCAAATGACAATCCGAGCTAACGATGGTTTAGCTGTAGGCATGCCCTTAAAGGATTTTTTTAAACAAGCCAGAAAAGTAAGGCAAGCCAAGGAAGAAGTCGAACGATCAGTTACTGATCATATGGAAATGACGGATTTTGAGCTGCGCCAAGCTCAGTTGGCAGTCGCCGAGCTAGAAAGAGCGCGACAAACAATCAGTGATATGCTAGAAAAATTAGTAGCTCTCCAAGAGAGGTGCTTTGCAGAAAATACGTTGCTGGCTGATTTTTCTAAGACGTCGGACAGTGCGGATTCACTCATTAATGTTTCCACACAACAGCGTATAGGTGCCCCATCCGTAACGTCTTGTTTGGATAAATTACATACCATTTTTTCCATGAATGAGCTAAATCCCAAATCCCTCGAGACGGCATCTGAATACGAAGCAATGATTACAAACGCATTGATCGAATTGCATGAGAACTGCATTAATAATGGCATCCCCATGTCGTTAGAGACGTTTAAACAGAAAGTCTTGGAGTCTATCTCTGCAATACAATTCAATATAAAAGATCAAAATTTAGATATCCAGTTGGAGACTGGCGGCATTCGGTTGATGATCGATATCCTGATCTGGGTTATGGAAGAAATTCGGCCTACTCAGACCATCAATAACCAAACCGATTGCGCAAAGCAAGCGTTAGATCATATCATGCACATAGCGGCTAAAGAGCCCCCTGAACTAAAAGCGGCTAGAGTAAGTGCGATAAAAAACTTAAAAAAAGCGTATACGCATCTGGCGCTGGCGCGTGAAGAGCAAGCACGTATTGCACGAGACCCTGACAATCAAAAGCCGCTGCCTTTGAATTTGGTAGGTACCACACTGCGATGGGCGGGGAGATTCAATTCAGGAGAACTCAAATGGTGGCAAAGAGAGCATGCTGGTATAGCCTCAATGAAACGAGAAGATACTAAATTCCCACTGAGATTGGCGTATGCTTTTTTCCGAACTGGCAGTAAGGAGCAACTGGACAAAGTGAAACAACAAGTTGGGGAGTTAAATATCATCCGTAAAGAATTAAAGGAGTTCGCATCACAATTGCATATTATGCAAAACGGTGGTGTATTGATTGGGCAACAACAGACTACTACCGCTATTACCGAAGACGGATTGGCACCACTAGTTCGGTCGTACGAGACATTCTCCCAAATAATCGAAACGGCGTTTCAGCAATTACACAACTTGAAAGATGATGCCAGCAACTTAAGAAAAGATATTATCAAACGAGAAATGGCGCCTTATTTTACTCAATGGAAGATCAATACGCTGGGACCCAAAAAGGAAGAGAAACCTGAGCTGGTTATGATGGAATATGATGAGAAGTCTGAAGTGTATTCAATTGAAAAAATTCGTGACATGCTAGTCAATTTGCAAAATGGTTTAAGGGAGTTATGCCCGAACGCTTTACCACTAGCGATTTCTTCTGATCATTCATTAGATCAGGCATCATCGCCTAGTAAACGATACTACAAGGCAAAATCGCTATAGATTGGACTTTGGACAAAACTGCATGCAAAAAAACGCATGCAATTCCGTCCAAATAATGTCAGATCTGTGAAATTTACAGACGTATGTTATTGGGTGGAATCGATCTATTTTATGAAAACAGTTTCATGTTGTGTAATTAATGAACTGTTTTAGGGTAATGGATCTCAAGTTTCTTGGACAGAACGACATGAGGCTCTTTTCATGTCTTTTTGTCCAAAGTCAAACAGCAATTCTGGGTGAACGATAAGGCCCTCTGTTCTAGGGCTATGTAGCGTTTTAATAAAATTATTTTTCGCAAAATATCACTGAATTCGTAGGGTGAGCAAAGGAGCTTGCGACGTGCCCACCAGCAGTGGTACA
>JAUYQG010000019.1 GCA_030695645.1 Legionellaceae bacterium | reverse complement strand
GACGACGCCAACAAGCGATCATCTCTGTAAAAAATATTTGACACCGTTTTCACCAATGCAAAGAAAAGGTAACTCCCCAGGTTGTGGATAAGTTTAGTGTTTTCACTGAACACGAAGCAAGCACATCATCCTGAGCGCAGTATTTTTGCGCGAAGGATCTCCTGAATTTTGCACAATCTGAGATCCTTCGCGCAAAAAGACGCGCTCAGGATGACGTACCTGAGGAGTTACAATTAAATAAAAGAGGTTTATATGAGTGATGTTAATGATCTGCCATATAACCGTACCCAAAGTATTAATTGGTTATATGATATGGCCGTGCTATCGATTCAGGTGAAATCTTTACCTGGAAAAGTGTTTGTTTTATGTGGCCTATGAATAATAATTGTATTTATCATTTACGATACAATTTAACCAATGTGTGTTACACATATTCGTGTTATTAAAAAGGGAGTACATAATATGCCGATTGAAAAAGAAAGCTGGAAAGCAATACATGCTCTAGGAGTAAAATATAATCAACATCTTTCTGCCACAAAAGGTTTGCCTAATTATCTTAAACAAAAAAATCGGATTTTATGCGATATACAGTGTGCTGGGAGCACAACGCGTATCCCCATTATTTTACAAGATCCCTACGACATAGATGGCGCCTTAACTAAAGGTGACATACTTAAAAAAAACAGAACTGATCCGAATGTATGGTTATTTGAAATTATTTTAATAATCCTTACTTTTCCGATCTCCGTGCCTATTTTGGTGATTTGGTCATTGATAATGCGTGGAACACCTGATTTTTTAAAAACAACGGGTGCTATTTACGTCGACAATATCCTTTCCCACTGTAGTCAAGTTACTCCTGAGAGCTCATCAGATATCAATACATCCCCATCCCTATTATCCAATACATTGACAAGGATTCATGCTATGCAATCAAAGCCTTCAGAAAACGAAAACAATGAACAGTCATTTAGTCTGATTGATAGTAGACCAACCGCAGAATTAAATCAATCGACCCCCTTTATCCAGGCATCTACAGCTGCCTTTGATCAAATAAATCAAGGTATTTTTGCTTTTAGTATGGGTATAACAGATGCGATGCGCGTTGATAAAGCACTTAAAGAGGAAGCTGGTATTCCAATTATTACCTCATATCGCGTTAATAGCCCAACTGATTTACAGCCGAATACGTTTTCTATGGATATCAAGTGTATTTTTAGATGGACGGGGCATCGCAAAGAGAGAGCTACTCTTTTGTTCATGAATGCCTTTAAAGCACCACCAAATGATCAAGGATATCAAAGGCCGGTTTTACAGCAAAAATTAGAGTCTAACACGTCCTCTATTTTAGGTTATTCGAGTTGGTTTTCTAAACCTAGTTCAGAAGATGTATTAAAAAATGCGGAAAGTCTATCCGGCATATATAAGAAAAGAGTTGACTTGTATCTGGAAGCTCATCAACTCGCAAAAACGGAAGTGCAGCGTATTTTAGTTTTAGAGTGTTTAATTAATCAGTACGCCAATTTTCATGAGTATCATGAAAATCGTCGTCGTAGAGGTTGGGGTGATTATGACCCGGGTGCTTTGCCGGAAATAAAAAAATACTTAACCTGGCTGCCTGAAAACTATCAAACACAGACTCCAAGTGCTAATAAAATTAATGATAATTTTCAATCTATTTTTAAATTACTACAAGAGCAGCGCATTGACGAAGCTTGGGTGAAATTTGAACCACATGCAAAATTAAGCCCCTTTATACAACACGCTTTTCCTAATCTTCAAGCTATGAAGCATCAGTTACGTGCCATTTTTAGAATTAGTCGACATGATATTTATTATGGTCGAAATATATTCGGTTTTACCTGGATATCTGAGGTGGATATTCTATGGACTGTAATAAATGAACTGCGCAAAGCATGTAAATTAATTGAATCCTATGCTCCAGATCAAAAAGAAGCCATTGAACAGCATATGATTGCTCCTCTCGAAAGACTTAATCAAATAGGTAAACAAGCTGCAACTGAGACGTCTTATGAAGATAAACGATTACGTCGAGAATTGAGGATACAACATAATCAGCCTATCCTTGCGCAATGTATTAATCCTACCTATCGTATTTTAAATGAAGATATGGACGATGACGATGAACCTACCGTTGTTGATGTAACTGAATTATCGATTTGAATCATTTGCTATTGATTATTCATTATTTATTTTGATTAAGGACTTTGTTTATGCCATTACAATTATTAAGCGTACCATCTGATAGTAATCCATTTTTTTCTGCATTTAGCTTAAGTTTACTGCTTCCCATTATTAATCAGGATGAACAATTTGATCAAGCAGTAGAACGTTTATTTGGTCCAATTTCTCGAAGAGCAAGCAGTGTGTTGATACAGGAATTGGAGAATTACTCGGTAAACACATTCCCTGACTCACTAAATAAATTAATTAACACTCAATTAAGACCAAAAATTGTTGCCTATATCATGCAACATCAAAGTGAATACATCGATTTGGTCTCATCATCGCAAGATTTTGCTCAGCGGGTTGAATCCATTAACCATCCCAATACATCCGTGGATGCTCTTGAGATCAACGTGATGTCGGCTATAGTCGATGTTGATGTACGTATTCATCAAACATTTGTCATACCTGAGCAAATCCCACATTCAAATACATCATCGCGCAGTATGTTGCATTTGTTGTGTATAAACGGTGTTTATCAATATTTTATTAATCCGGATAGTTTGTCCGAGTCAATGCGTCAGCGATTATTCCCAGTGATTCACACGCAAAACGTGATATTACCCGAACGCGTTGATTTAGGGATGTTTCAAAGAGCAAAATCAAAACAGTTGTTAGAAAATATGTTAATGGAAGTTCCAACTCATATAAAAAATATATCACGGCATGTTGCCGCCAGACCTGAATATGATGAGCTGATGGCTCCTAATCCAGCTGATGCAAAATTTGCTCTCCGTATTGATGCTCAACATGAGTTAAAAACCATACGGACATCGATGGAACAAGTACGATTAACTTTAGGTTACGATCTTTGTTTGATGACACAGGATGGTTGCCAATTGAAAAGAATGCTTTACATTACA
Source organism: Legionellaceae bacterium (assembly GCA_030695645.1). Taxonomy (GTDB): domain Bacteria; phylum Pseudomonadota; class Gammaproteobacteria; order Legionellales; family Legionellaceae; genus JAUYQG01. Next base: position 10,482 of record JAUYQG010000019.1, on the reverse strand, counting down.
ATAGCTCCAAACGAATTTAGTTATACCATACAGGGGGAGGTCGGGAATCTTCATACGGGTATTATTGAGTACCAAGCATTAGATCATGTGTTTACTTTACCCGTTACAATTGAGCAATTACGGCTTTGTTTGCCTAAAATCCTTAAGATTACAGGAAAAAGCGAGCATACATTAATTAAACCTGTGGAAATAGGTAGTTTTATGCGATCCTGGACACCATCCATGTTGAAAAGTGGTGGCGTAGGTATGGTATCAGGGGCTGCTGCAATTGGTGTAGTAACAATGATTGGAGAATTTGGTATTGCTGCGGGTGTTGGTATTTCTGCAATACCATATGCAGGACTACCGGTTGGATTATGCATACTCTTTATCACAATAAGTGTCGCAGGTTATGGAAAAAATTCTGCAATAAAATATGAAGGAGCACTAGAAGAAGCTAATAAGTTATTAAGCGAGGGTCGATTTCATGAGGCAGCGCAAATTTTGGATGTTGAATTCAATCGATGGAGGATAACGCTAAGAACGAGGGACCTTTTTTTAACATCAGAACACCACGCGATGGCTCATTATTTTCGAGCCATTTGTGCCGAGCAGCTTAATACAAACAATGATGATGCTTATATTCATTATCAGAAAGCATGTAAGGCCGCTTTGCGTGTAAAAAAATCATTTGCTCTGTTTATATCGAAACTCCAACTTTTAAGGTTATTAAAAAACAGTCCGTCTGAACAATTGCCAGTATTGATTAACAGAGAACAAGAAATAAATAACATTATAGAGGAGTTAACGAAAAACTTTACAAATGGATTTACCGAGCTGTATTGGAGTGTATTAGATAAATTAACGGTTATGGCTAATCGATTTAGAACATTTGAACCTTTGTCAGCTGGGGAAATAAAATCGGCGAATACTTTTTTGTTGGTGCAAGATTTTTATATATTGAAATACTATGGTGATGGGTTTGGCGTTTTTATTGAAATTGTTAGTACCTTTTTTCAGGGAGCGATCCTTGGTGTTTTTGGTCATATGAATACAGCTTATTTAGATGAGCGTGTACAAAAAGATTTAGTTTGTGAACTTCTGGATAGAGAAGAACCAGCACCAAGAGGGCTTGAGAATGACCTAGCTTCAATGAAGTTTGAACAAACCGCTAAATTATTAAGAATCTTCAAGCAAGAAAACGAATCTGTTATTCTAAAACATAGAACTCTTTCTTCCACTATCGAGTTCATTGAAACATTTATCCTTAAGTTTCATGCGGCATCAATAAATGGAGAAAGTATAACGGTAGAACAATATTTTAACCTAGCCCGAATTTTGAATACTAGACCTCAAATAGCGGAATCAAATTTAGAGGCTACTCATTCATCGATTCAGTTTCTCGCAACTATTCAAGAAGATTTTGGTTTGTTTTTTGAGTTAGAAGAACGTTGGCTGGATGCACTTTTAGCTAATCCTAGTCAAGTAGCTAACCTTGTTTCAGAAAAAACGGGGGACACCATGCTGCATGTGTTAATCAAATTCAAGCCTAAAGGTGATGAAATGATTAAGCGTGTACAAGCAGCGGCATTGTATTTAAAAGAGCTGAGGTACGAGCGTAATCATGATCATGAGACTCCCATAAGTATGCTCCAATCCGCCGATCCCCATCAACTAACTGGAAAACTTTACTCAGGACCATTGGTTCGAGTCGGAGACGAGCTTGCTAAGATAGAGCGTTTTTTAAAGAGGATAGAAAACCACCCAGAAGTCGAGGGACATGTTTTATTATTAGACGGTCCATCAGGCACTGGAAAAAGTAGTTCCGTATTAAAGCATGTGAGGAGCCTTGGTTATCAGATTCATCCCTGGACAATTGACACATCAAGTCGATCAAAAAATGCACCATCTCAAATTAAAGCCTTTTTTCAATCCGTTAAATCACAAGAGAAATCAAATCACCCGCAGGTCATTTTTATTAATCAGATAGAAGCTGTTATACCAAAAGATAGCAATACGGATAGTTACCAACTGATTAAAGTTGTTCAAGCAGAAATTACGGCACTCCGGCAGCAGCAGGTGGTTTTAATTGGTACCACGGATCGTCTCGACAAACTGGATAAATCCATTAAAGATATGGCTGGAGCGAATCGCATTCATTTTACGCTCCCCAATGCTACGCAACGACAGCAGCTACTAAAACATTTTTTTAGATTTAAAAAAATTAGTCCATCGGATATTGAGCAATTGGCCAGAGTATCGGTTTGTTACTCTATTCAGCAATTGCGATCGTTCGTGGATACGATTGAGTTAAGTCTGATCACACTCGATATTTTGATGGAATTATTTAATGCATACGCGCGAACGCTGAGTCAAAATTTCAATGATGAATTATCTTGTGCCAAGCTTTTCATGCCATCGTTCACAAGTGAAGAGGTTTTACATTCCCCATCTACAATCAATAATTCAGTATTAGCGGACCAATGTCTGCGTTTACAGAATCAGACTACCACATCTCATCAGCCAATATTGCTTTATGGGCCAATGGAGTGTGATAAAACAGCCGCTGCAAGAAAAATAGCACAAGCATCAGGTCGAATTTTCATTTGGGTGCAAGCAGGTAAATATACATCCATAGAATCGTTAACTGAATTGATGGATAAAGCACTTACATTAGGTCGCGTGGTTCTATTCTTCGACAACATGGAACGCATTGGGAGCACAGATACACCGCTCATCACGGTTCTACAAACTATTTTAGAGCGATATGTCTCATCAGATATTCTTTTTGTGGGGGCTACTCAAACGAAGGAGCAACTAGACCCGGGCATATTGAGAAATTTTACAACGCAAATCGAACTTTTAAAGCCCACACCAGTGGAACTAACCCAAGTCATAAAACGATCTCTGGTTGGTTGTATAAAAACCGACAGTACTTTATTACATGTTGATGATGATTTGATCGATGCTGTGGTGGATGGTGCGATGGAGTTAGGTAATGCATGCGATGGATTAGCAATGCATCGTATACAAGCCATTATTTTAGATTACATAAACGAGCTTCAGGAAGAAAAACCGAACGAAGCATCGATCATCCAGTTACGTCTACAAGATGTTCTTTTTTATATTGCAAACATGAAATCCCAGGTCAAGAATCCATCAGGCAATACGCCTTTCAGATCTTATATACAGAAAAACAAACAAACCATTTTTTTACAAGATCGCCCACTCAGTACGTGTAATCTTCTTTTGAGATCAGCTATACCTAATCAATCTGATTTGTTAGCATTATCTTTACTTGCAAATACCACTTATATACGAGTGTCCAGTGATATAACTAATACACTTCTATTTATTGAGCATTCCACTGAAAGCTATATTGAGATTCCGATAAATCAGAACCAACAGACCCAGTTCGATATAAAATTGCAGCCACTTGAAAACGCTCGAGCGCTATCAAAACAAGATCGTAGAAACATTACCACCATCACCAGACACTCCATAATAAAAACGTGTTTTGCAATTGATATACTTGTAACATTACAAAATGATTTTTCATTATCATTTCCTACTGTTGAAGCGTGGTTGGATGCGCTCTCCTCTCAAAGCACCATACGAAACGCTGTATCTGGGGTTACGGGCGATACAATGTTGCATTTATTGGTTCAATTTATTTCAGCTAATGAGCATGTTGTGGCACAGGTAAAAGAAATAACGTCAAACTTACAAACACTTCGTTACTCACGCAACTTACAACAGGAAACACCTTTATTTGTTTTACAAAAACAAGACCCACATCAATTAAAACAGATTCTTTGTTCTGAACCCATGGTGAAACTGGGTGATGAGTTGATGGAGGTTGATGAGTTTATTCGATCAGTACAAAGTGAACCTATCAAAAATAAGCGATTTCTATTATTAGAAGGTCCGCCAGGCACGGGTAAATCAGAAACTGTTTTGTTACATCTGCAAGAGCAAGGACATCGTGTTTATCAATGGGATATGGGGGAAAGCGGGGACAAATGGGTAGGTGGTCTACAAACACGGATACGTGAGTTTTTTAATAAGGCTAAAGATGGTGCAAAAAGCGAACCTGACAAGTTTCATTTTTTGTTTATTGATGAAATTAATGGGGTTTGTCCTCACTTAGAGGGCACTGCTAAAAATGGACAACATAATCAGCAAAATATTGTAGAAACGTTTCAAACACAAGTTGATGAATTAAAGAGAAAAGGCAATCCAGTGCTTAATGTGGCATTGGTTGGAACAACAAATTTTCCAGAATTGATAGCAAAGGCTATGTTAACACGCGCAACTCGCGTGCGTTTTCTTTTACCCAATGCTCTTGGGCGAGAGAAATTACTACAGCATTTTTTTATTGAAAAATGCATTACTGATATGGATATGAAACGCATAGCTGATTTGACAACCGGTTGGTCTCCGCGTGGATTGCTTTCAATCGCTACCTCGATAAAAGAAAATATAGTAAATGAGCACATGTTGGAATCAGCATGTATAAAAAGTGCCGAGGAATCAGAAGCTGATTTTAGGCAGAGTTTTCCGCATGCTCAGCTTACCTTGCCTGCATTTAAAGAAACTCATTGTGAGGATCCATTAGTATCACTATCTGTGGTTGATAATGAGTTGAGGCAACAATTTAAAACACTTGCTGAATCGATACAACACCCTGATTTATATAAGGGAATTCGTATGCATGCTCTGCTTCATGGGCCGGCAGGGGGAGGTAAAACAACGGCCATTCGAACATTTTCTCGTGCAATGAATTACGCTTTTATTTTGATTGAAGCAGGAGTATCGGCAAATGAGATGTATCGCATTTTTGATCGGGCAAAAGCCTTTAATCCAGCGATTATTTTTATCGATGAAATAGATCAAGTTGCTTTTGATGGCAGTCCTTGTAGAGAGCTGTTGCAAGAACAGATGGATGGATTTCTTAAAAATAACATCGTTGTTGTAGGTGCGACTAATTTTCCTGAGAGACTGCCACGACCGATACTCGATCGATTTATCCTTAATATTTATGCTCCAGAATTTAACATAGAACAGCGTGGTAAACTTTTTGTTTCAATGTTACAAGAGCAACTGTTGAATGATTCGACTATTCAAATGGATGAAGCATTACACGCAGAACTCCAAATGGGATGCCCTACGTTAAGTCAAATGAGTCATGGTCTTTCTTTGCGGGCGTTGAAGTCACGTATTGTGATACTATTTGGGGGTATACGCGTGGAAGGTTCAAAAAAACCCACATCGATTATGCAGGTAACTTTAGTTGAGTTATTAAAAGTGTTTGGGCTGATGGAGGTACCGAACCCAAAATATGGAACTTCTATTTTTCAGGATACGCCAACAAACGTTACCTCAACTAATCAACATACCTCTTCATCAACGGCATCCGGTGATGTTCCAATAATGGATACACCACTATCAGAAAATACCTCATCATCAGTAAGCCTGTTTTAAAGGTGAAGTGACCCATTTTATTTGCACACGTGACCTCGCAGTAATGTGGTCTCGTTACCTACTACTTCATAGAGCATACAGAGGTAAATTTTTGTTTTTTAGTTTAAGACCAGGCACTGGAGAGGGTATTTAAACTCCGAACCGGGGTTAAGGTATGTAAGAAGGACCCCTTGTAATAGTTTGATTAACAATTAACCCTAACTTTTGGGCCTCATTTATAAATGTTTCGATGTTTGAATTAGTACAAAGATCTACATTTTCTTTGATTTCTATCCCATTAAGATTAGATCCTTTACCTAAATGCAGACATTTCCCTACTTTTATAAAACTAAATTGAACATAAGTTGGAGTATGGCTTGCCGTATTTACACTACCTGAAGAATCTTTAATAGTAAATGTACCACTCCAATCTTCTGATCCAGCTATCGAACAAGATATCCATGAAAATACTAACATGAAACAAAGGACCATTTTTTTTAGCAACATAACGTGTTTCCAATAAAGTTAGTAAGAGCTATTGACAGGCAAGTTTCTAACACTTGACGATGCTGAGAGATCGCGTCACATCGAAATCTGAATAGTCTACCGTTTAAAAAAATGGATGTTATCATTTTCACTCCAGGCCGTAAATGGAATTTTTTATGTTCTTATTTATATGTCCTTAAAATAAAAACGATGGTCTTTAGCCCCATGCCAAATAACTTGGGTTGATGAAATAGTTGTCAAACCGATACTAGTTATGCTATAATGCCTCATTGTCAAAAGTGGCCAAGGTAAACAAATGTTGCTCATATTGCCTGTGGATTTGCAATCGATACACGAATATCCCGATCTTGTCAGTTTCTTTCAGTCCACAGAAAATTTAGATCGGCATGCTAAGGCGTTATCGACTAAATATTGGGTAAAAGCGCAAACCATAGATAAAAGATTAGAAGAGTATGGCTCCGAAGAGATTGAATTAAGTCCATTAGCTATAGCCGCCGAAATAGGAAATTTAGCTCACCTTGATGCTTTATTAAAATATGAGGTGGATGCTGATTTTGAACTAGTTAGACATTTTGCTACGAATAATTATTTTAATAATCCTAATCAAAGAAATTATAGTGATAGAGCTGTTGTAACGTTGTACACCAATGCTTTGGTTCGAGCGGCATATAAAGGTCATCAATCTATTGTGAGTCGATTGCTTGAATTTCAGTGTTTTATAGATATGTTACCTTTCGGAGGCAATGCAACTGTACAGGCGGCGATAAAAAATGGTCATATTGATATTGCCAAGCAATTATTACAGTATCCAGAGGTACAAAATCAAGTTGCTACTGATAAGAACGCTGTACTTCATGCGGCTATAGAGTTTGGTCATCTTGAACTCGTAACTTATTTGTTAGAGTTTCCTCCTGTACGAGATCGACTAATGGTGTGGAGCGAACACGATTATGCGAAGACAGCTTTATTGCTGGCTGTACAAAATGGTCATCTTCCAATAGTAGATCGGTTGCTTGCATTTCCAAAGGTTCAAGAAGAGGTAATCACCCCGCAGTGGTTAATGAATCATAATGTTCTTTGCGAATCAGCTAAATACGGTCATCTGGATGTTCTGAATCGATTGTTAGATATTCCTGGTGTTGCAGATGCCATTGCTGAAAATGAAAATAGCGTCTTATTGCAAGCAGCAAGATATGGACATATTTCTGTAGCCAATCGCTTGCTTGAATTTAAAATGGTTCGCGATCAAATTGCAGTAAGCAATGGAAGGATAAATCTAGATCATAACAGCTATGAAAAGCATACAGCTTTAGATTTAGCGGCAATGAATGGTCATGTGATCATGGTCGATCTGCTCCTAACGTTTCAGGAGGTGGTTGATGAGGTAGCAGCAAATAACAACGGGGCTTTACGTGCCGCAGCTGGTAGTGGTTCATTAGAAATCGTTAATCGACTTTTGGCGTTTCAGGCTGTTAAAGAGGGAGTTGGAGTTTGGGTGAAATCCAATGACGGACAATCTGCTTTGCAAGCTGCAGCAAAAAATGGTCATCGGCATATCATTGAACGATTACTGACAGATTTTCTTCCAACGCAACAAGAGCAAATTGCAGCAGGTTTTAATGCTGCTGTGCGATGGGCTGCAAAAAATGGTCATGACGATATTGTGGATCGTTTGCTTGAATTTCCTGAAGTTCAAGACAAAATCTCTTTGAGTGACGACTCTGTAATGTCTGCTTTACGTTATGCCGTGAGCAATGGCCATTTGCGCGTCGTCAATAGACTTCTTACCTTTCCTACTGTTCGGGCGAATCTGAATATTCTTATTTTGCTAGATGGTATAGAGAGTGGTGATATTAAGATAGTAAATGTACTGCTTGAATTTGAGGGGATCCGAACTCAAATTAACGCAGAAAACAATCTTGCTTTGCAATTAGCCGCACGTCTCGGTTATTTTGATATTGTTCAACGTCTGCTTGAGTTTCCTGACGTTCATACACAAGTTGATGCTAACGATAATGAATCATTGAGATGCGCTGCTGCCGGTGGATATCTTCTCATCGTTAAACGATTACTTGAGTTTCCCGTAGTTCAAGAAAAAATAAACCTATGGGTAGCGCAGCCTGCTACTCCGCCTCGATCACATGCTCTATCTAGTTCATATGATTCAGATGATTCAGATGATGCTCTATCTAGTTCAGATGATGATCAGGATCAGTACCCTCCATTAAAAAGTTCTGCGTTACAAGCGGCAGCACAAAATGGTCATCTTGATGTGGTTAACTATTTACTTTCATTTCCTGCTGCCGAGGAGTGTGTTGCTGCTCAAAATAACTGGGCCCTGTTCCTTGCTGTAATGAGCGGTCATCTTGATGTAGTCAATCGACTCTTGGAATACTCGGCCGTTCTCGAGAAGTTAACAAACATAAATAACGTTGTTTTATGTGCTGCTTTGGTTAAGGGGCATCTTGACATCGTGAATCGTTTACTTGGCTTTAAAGTGGTTGTCGATGAGTTGGCTAACTCAGCGTCTGATATTTTAAAAGCTGCCGTGAACTCAAGAGAGATGTACATATTTAATCGCTTGCTTGAGTTGCCGGTCATTCAAGCTCAAGTTGTGGCAAAAGATAGTAAAGTACTTTCAAATGCTATTTTTACATCCCATGAATGGATTATTAAGCGCGTGCTTGAGTTTCCAATTCAAGATCAAATAAACGAGCTAAGCTATAACGCGCTCGAAAGATTAGCTCATGACGGACATCTTGCTGTCTTGGATTATTTGTTAATGTTTCCCGCAGTTCGGAAACTGCTAGCGTGCGGAAATGATATCTTATATAGTGCTGTACATTCTGGTTCTCATGCACTTGTCGAGTGGTTATTGGCTTACCCAGAAGTTCAGAATAGTATAGCTGATAAGAAGCATAGGGTTTTGTCATATGCCGCAGAAAAAGGTTCACTCATTGTTGTAAATCGATTATTAGATTTTGTAGCGGTTCAAAATATTGTCGCAGTTGATCATAACGAGGCTTTACTAAGAGCGGTAGAAAACGGTCATCTTGTTATTGTTAATCGTTTATTGGAATTTGAAGCTGTTCAAAAGTATCTGACGGTAAATGATAATGCCATCTTTCGAGCGGCGGTAAGGAAACGCTACGACCATATCATTCATCAATTGTTATACAGTCCGGAAGTTTTTGCTTATGCTGAAATCCATCAGCAAGAGTATGATGAACGTTATGTCCTTCCTTTTGTTAAAGAGAGACTCGCAGAACTTCGTTCAAGAATCGATCAACTCGAAACTAGCGAGCCCAATGCTATTTTTAATATCAATGATCGTGAAGCAAAACAGTATTTTTATATTCTCAGGAATTTAATTCGTCGTTATTCACCTGAATGGCATGATGATGTTGTATTACTCATGAATATCCCAGCTGTCAGGGCGATATTGCATCAGTATAGTAATGAGTATGGCTATCATAGCGATGATAACGAATTACTTCGGTTAGCACTTCGACTTAATCATCCCATTGTAGCTGGATTATTGATCACTGTTCCTGCTGTTCGCTTATTAGCTGAACAATCATCTTTTTACCGTTGGGAAGCGCGGGGACAGTTTGATTTACGTGCTATGGCCGAAGATCCTGAATCGTCAATACGCGCTTTATCAACAGGAGAGCAAAAACTTCTTGATGAAGCATGGCAACGCTATAAGCCAATTATTCAAGCAAATGGGGTTGAAACGTTATTCAGTGCGCTTAAAGAGCAACTGAATGCTCGTTATCAAGTTAATCCAGCTCACATCACTTTGAGCAATGGAGGTCAGAAAAGACTACCTGTTAACTGGGAGGATTTTAACGCATTAAGATTGTCTCCCAAAGAGAAACAGTTGGCTTTAAATGCATATTATCAGCATAAAGATCACACAGCACTTCGTTATTTAACAAAACCTAATCGATGGATGGCTAATGATGCGGATTATGTTGAACGAGATCCACACTATGCGCATTTAGGCTGGTCAACTTTTGAGTCATATAAACCACTCATCGTCATGCTCTGGCTGGGAGCAGGTGATGTGAACACTCCACCCATAGATGGATTTACGCTTGAAACTCGAATGACTCATTTTATTGATGAATTAGGTCTTTTAGGTCGAGCGCATAATTGGGATTCGAGTCGAGTTAAGAGAGATAGTATGGGCAATCCTATTCTTGATGAGTACAATGAGCCTATCATGGAGGAGTTTGATGATAGAAAAGGAGATAAACCCAGTTGTTATTCTGGAGTAAAACGTCGTTTATTCCAGTCTGTTCTGGGGCATCCTTTGTTAAAAATATTAACGTTAGATGATATTAAACAAGAATTGCGTGATATTGTTAGACAACATTTTATTACCTATCTTACTCTTAATAATCGCGATGCTTTACAAACAACATGGAAATTGCTTTGCGAAGAAGGTGTTTTTGATTCAACATTGAATGCTCTCGATGTGCCTAAGAGGACCCAAGAAGAATTTATAGGCTATTTAACAGACAAGTA
>JAUYQG010000202.1 GCA_030695645.1 Legionellaceae bacterium | reverse complement strand
TCTAAATTAGATTACTAATTATCCTGAATGTATATTTTCTTACAAATAAAGCCGGTTGTGTCAAGCATTGTAAGCTTATAAATATCACAGATCTAAAATTATTTGGACAGAACTGCATGCGTCTTTTTGCATGCGGTTTTGTCCAAAGTCCAGTACGATTGGAAAATACTGATACCCCCTCCCTCAGCCCATTGAGTTACTACGGCGAACGCTAGTATTTACCACGTTATGTTGTTTCGAAGGTTCCAATGAATATAATGACACATACTCCGTAGCCGATCCATCAAGCTTGCCATCATCAATATTTCCCACTGTTTCTTCCGTGCTAGGTTGCAATTCCGTACGGGTATATGGATTAACAACCTTTGCTTCCTCGTAATCCTCATTAGCCGCATGCTGGAATGTTTCCCAGGCAACATATTGTGTCATAGGCTGCGCAAGTTGGTTACAGTCAATATGGAATGACTCTACAATGCCATTCTTCGGCGCACTCCCTTTATTTATCATCATCACATTACTTTGTGACAATCTGAACGGAAGTGTAAATCCCTTCCATAAGCCATATACCATACCGGCTATGAATCCTGGCACGCCATTATGTTTAGAACCAAGAGCAGCACCATAAATACTAAATCCCAACATCAACCAAGGCCATGCAACAAAAGCACCTTTGGCAAACCCCGAGGTCCCTGAACAGGCAATATCAGTACTAAATTTAATCGTATTAAAATCCGATTTTAATCTCGCTTCAATACCATGGTCATATCCCGATATAAGTAGCGCACTGTTTTTAGCGACTTGTTGTGTTATCCAAGGTTTTTTTCCAAAGAAATCACTGCAATTCACAGCTGAAAAATTCACGCCCCATTGGATGCTATCCGTAAACACCTCATGAGCTTTTTTGATTTCTTGCCAAGGATTTTTATCCCCAGTCACCGCTTTAAAAACGTCAATAAACCGGTCACGATAGGTTAAGTTTGTTACTGCGTTCGTGAGGTAGCGGAACGTACTTCCAAAGCCATCATACGTTGCACCATAAACAAGCTGGAATCCTTTGGTGAAGAAATAGGATCCACCAATCGCATCATAAACTTGCTTAAATACCGTTCCAAATTGATATTGCCCGCCTAATGCCTGATATACCGATTGAAATGTAGTACCAAAAGCTCGACTATGATAGGTTGAAACAAATTTTTTGCCAAACTGGTATTGACCTGCAACAAACTTATATACCGTAGAGTAACTGTGTCCCAACGTATAGGGCTGGTCACCAAATAGAAAGCGATATGTAGAATGGAAAGTCGATCCTAAGGGTAATTGAGCCGTATAACTATCTTTGAACATTTTTCCAAAGGCATAATCACCGCCAATCATGTTAAAAATGCGATGAAACACGGTACCAAAGTGATACTCACCACCTAACTGGGTACTCACCCAATTAAATGTCGCCCAAAATGGCTTCTCTCCAAATACCACGTTCCAACCTGTCCCGAGTGCATAGTTACCACCCACTCTATTATTGGTTGTCTTAAATACATTACCGAAAGGAGATTTCTTATATATTTGTTTAAGAATACCACCAAACTCGTAGTTTTCAGAAATAGTTGAAGACACGCTCTGATAAACCGTTCCTGGTTTATAACCACCGCCCAAGAAATTAAATACAGTGCTGAAGGCATTCATTTTGTAATGCTCTTTATATATCGACTGAATACCTTTTCCTGGTCGATAATCGCCACTCACGGATGTATATACGTCACTAAACCCCTTTCCTGCAGCATAGGAGCCCCCTAAAGGTTTATATATAAAATGAAAGGCATTCCCAACTCCTTTAGAGTAAACAAATTTCCAACCACTACCGAAATGACGATCACCCACCATCATCTCATATACGTTGGTAGCATTTTTCAAAAAATGATACTCACCACCAACGGCGATCAAAATAGGCTTATAAGAAGCCCCTATTTTTGTACTACCACAAAGCGGATTGGAGCAAGCGTTAAATGCCATCTTGAAACCCGATAGACCACCGCCTAATACCCCATAGAATACGGAAAGCACTCCACTTATCAAGTATCCAACACTGATTCTTGCTATCACGGCTAACTCTCCAGCGACAGCAACAACATGACCAAACAAAACCCTAACAACCGAGAGCACTTCCGTGATCACAGCAAACACGATTGCCCCGATTCTATTTACAATAATGCCTAGTTCTAAACAAATTGCAAAAACAAAAGCACACCCTTCGGCAATGATACCCAATAGGACACCTAATACCACTCGTGTGATCTCAATACATTCAACGATGGCACCTAAAACCAAACCGGTAATAAATTTTACAGCATTAAATAATTCTAAAAATATGGCTGCAATACCGAGAGATACTTCCGCAATGAACCCCACAAATGCAGCCGCTATTGCTCGGACTATATTCAAGACTTCCAATGTAATACCCAGAATATATCCACTAATAAAACGACATCCATTCAGAAACTCGCCCAGGGTGCCAACAACCATTATAAGTAATTCAGCCATTACCCCTACAGTAAGGCCTAATCCTGCTCTTAGCAAGGTAAGCATTTCAGCCATGATACCGAGTGATATCATGACCAGTTGAGCCAACGTAGCTGGGATATATCTTAAACCCGATCTAAACGCATTGAATATTTCCCCAACGCTGCCTAATACTAGCGCGATGAGTACTCTAAGGCCATTCATAACTTCTTTACTTAAAACCCATACGGCAAACGCTACTTCGGCGATAGCAGATAACACGATTCCTAATATACGTGCTCCACCAACCGCTATTTCCGAGAGCACACCAACAATTACCCCTGCTACAACACGAATGACACTTACCATTTCAAGCGTGATGCCCCAGACAAAGACTAATCCCTCAGCAACTCCAGCAGGTAACAAAGCAACCAACGATCGAAGACCATTAGCAAGCTCTCCCACTAACCCCACTATAACACCCGTTGGCACTCTAAGCGCTTCATATAGTTCTGTAACCACTGCGACAAAACTTACAAATAGTTCGGACGCAGTTCCCGCCACATAAGCCCCCACCACACTAGCCCCATTTACTGCGACCGAAAAGGCGCCAGCAACAACCCCGACTGCGCTCCTCGTTAACAATAAGACACTCACCCCTGCCGATGCTATAACACCCGCAATAACCTTCAAGGGATTAACTGCTTCTGCCAATAAACCAACCACCACTCCAAGTGCATTTCTCGCTGCATTGCCCACCGTCACAAAAGAGTACGACAGTCCGCCCATAACGATGCGACCTGCCGTCACAAGAAACGTAAAAAAATATGCCAACATATAGCTGAGTGTATTTGGAATCACAGATAATTTACTTTTATTCGCTGAAGTGGTTTCGTGTGCCATGCAAGACTCCTAATAATGCAAAAAATACATCTGATCTGATCAGTATTGTATCATATGATGACAATCACGTCCATTGTTCCCACTTCGTAACTCCCCAGGTACGTCATCCTGAGCGCGTCTTTTTGCGCGAAGGATCTCAGATTGTGCAAAATTCAGGAGATCCTTCGCGCAAAAAGACTGCGCTCAGGATGACGTGCTTGCTTCGTGTTCAGTGAAAACACTAAAC
>JAUYQG010000201.1 GCA_030695645.1 Legionellaceae bacterium | reverse complement strand
TACCACTGCTGGTGGGCACGTCGCGGGCTCCTTTGCTCACCCTACGAATTCAGTGATATTTTGCGAAAAATAATTTTATTAAAACGCTACATAGCCCTAGAACAGAGGGCCTTATCGTTCACCCAGAATTGCTGTGTTTTTGTCCACCAGCGCGCCCATTGAACGAAATAACGTTTGATCTTAGCAGGAGAGACCTGAACGGCGACCATAAGCCTTACGTTCTCGCGAGCTTTGCGTAGTGTCCGTGGATGCGGAGTAATATGAGTTTAGCTGAGAATGAGACTTGTCAAAAAATATGCTAACCATTGAACAAACCATGTTTTTATAAGTAAATCCCATTAATCCCTCAATATCAGTGAGTGAAAGATAGTGCTAAATTATTATGTTAGTTTACGAATTATTTTTTTCAAATGCACCTAAATTAAAATATCGTGGAAATCATGAGTTAACCGTGAGTCACGGCGATTGGCGTTATTAGGCAATACCCCACAGTCCTCAGTGATCCCCTCAAATTTTAATAAAAAAATCCTAATAACATATTGATTTTTATATCAAAACGATCATAATCGCACTTCATCTTGTGAGGGGTTTTATGTAATGAAAGTGCGCGACGAGGTCAAAAACAAATCTTCTGTTCTTAGTAATGAGAGAGTAATTGGGTTTGTAAATTCCGCTTTTGGCAAAAACATGCATTTGAAGCGTGTTGAATCTCTCGCAAACGCTGCATTAGGATTATTTCATTCTGAAGAGTTAATTTTGCATAAAATTGGTGAAGGACTTGCCTTTGCAAAAAAGCTTGATAAAAAACATGCAACCAAACAAGTTGATCGTCTATTGAGCAATAAAAAATTAGATATTTGGGAAGAAAGTGCGGCGTGGGTTCCGTTTATTATAGGGGCTCGTAATGAAATTATGGTATCGATGGATTGGACCGACTTTCATGCTGACAATCAATCGACAATCGCTGTGAATTTAATTTCAGATCATGGCCGAGCAACGCCTCTTTTATGGAAAACGGTTGATAAATCCAGCTTAAAACATAATCGCGCTCGTTATGAAGATCAAATTTTAGCTAGGCTAAAAGAGATTTTGCCATCGCATGTTGATGTTACCGTTTTAGCAGATAGAGGTTTTGCTGATCAACAATTTTTTAAATTTATTACAGATGTGCTTAAATTTTCATATATTATTCGCATTCGAGGCACGATACGGGCGTAGGCAGAGGGGTACCTGAGTAGTTACCATGAATTACGAAGTCAAAAACTTTTCTCTTTTAATTAAATCACTCACTGTTTTCTTGAGCGACCATTGATATTCATAAGTCGTCAATTCATGTAATTTAGTAAGATCCGGTTTACGAAACATAAAATCATCAAACTCTTCTCCGTATGCTTCTTTATAAGAAATATGTTTCACTTCAGACTGGCTTTTTGAAAGATGAATGACGTTCCTAGCCAACTCATTAATCGTGATCGCATGATCATTTCCCACATTGATGGTTTGCCCAATCGTTAGCGGATTTTCAGCAATTTGCTCAATAAAAGCAATGGAATCGCGCACATCAATAAAACTACGCACTTGCTCACCGGAGCCATAAATAACAACAGGCTCATTCAATACAGCTTGTTTTACAAAGCGTGGTACAACCATTCCGTATTCACCGGTTTGTCTTGGACCAATCGTATTAAAAAAACGTAATATCGTGATGGGCAAAGCAAATCGACGATAATAAGCCATTCCAAACGATTCGGCAGCAATTTTACTTATGGCGTAGGCTGAACGGTTACTTTCATTGCTGGAAATAATGAGATCAATAGTTTCACTTAAATTCATGGTGTTTTCATCACCATATACTTCTGATGTGGATGCACACAACAAACGCGGTTTCCAATTCGCTGATTTAATAGCACGAAGTAAACGTTCCGTCCCACCAATATTAACGGCTAATACCCTATCAGGTTCCTTCAAAACTCGAAAAACACCGACAATTGCTGCCATATGATAAATTCGGTCAGCCCAGCAAACTGTTTTTTCAATCTCAGGATAGGTCAGAAGATCAGATTCAGTAAAATGAAAGTTTGGGTTCGATAAAAATGGCTTAATATTATTAATATGACCGGTACTGAGATCATCGATTACATGCACGGTATTATTACAATTCAAATGGTGCTCCACAATATGTGAACCAATAAATCCAGCACCGCCAGTGACTAGTATATGCATTCGAACTCCCGTGTTAATACTTATAACGTAGTTCTATATCTTTGGACTTTGGACAAAAAGACATGAAAAGAGCCTCATGTCTTTCTGTCCAAGAAATTTCAGATCTATCCTTCATGATTAGATCATTAATTGTCCTGATTGTAAATGTTTCTACAAAACGAGCCAATTGTCGTTGATATTATTGGCTTATAAATATGTCAGATCTAAACTTATTTGGACTGAATGGCATGCGTCTTTTTGCATGCCATTCAGTCCAAAGTCCAAATATCTGGCTCCTGTCAAATACTGGGTAACATCTCAACAGAGCTGTCTCACGAGCCTCCAACGATCCTTGTAGGTTGCGGCCTTGGCCCAACAAGCATCCAATGCTGGGCCAAGGCCCAGCCTACATTTTTGAGTTTTAATGCGACATCCCTGAACTTCTCAAAAATGACTGTGGTGGCCGCACAAAGTATAGTGTACCATAACATGATTAACGTCTAAGATATGAAGTATTTATGCGGTTAGTCAAATACATCACAGCAGTAATCAGCATGCTCGCTCTGCAAGCCTGTGTAACCAAAGGTACAAATTCTGCTGATCCTTATGAATCGATAAACCGTAAAATTTTTGCATTTAACATGAAATTAGACTCCATTTTTTTAAAACCACCCGCAAAGGTTTACGCGGCCGTTGTACCTGCGCCCATACGCTCAGGCATCAATAATGCCTACAACAACGTCAATATGATACCCACTGTGGCGAATGATCTATTGCAAGCAAAATATAATGATGCGATTAAAGATACTTGGCGATTTATTGCCAACACCACCATAGGTATTGGTGGCCTATTTGACCCAGCCAGTACCTTTAGTCTACCACCACATAGTAACGATTTAGGATTAACGTTTGCCCAATGGGGTGATAAAAAGTCACCTTATATTATGATTCCATTTTTAGGTCCAAGCACGATACGAGATGGAATGGGGTTAATGTTTGATTATACGTTCTTTACTCCCTATCCCTACCTACGATCCGATCCACTAATATACAGCTTACTGATCCTGCGTTATGTTGATCTGAGGTCACAGATGTTTGACACCGAACGTTTAATGGCTGATGCCATTGATAAATATTCTTTCGTACGCGATGCCTACTTACAGCACCGTAACTTTCTCATCAATGGTGAGCAACTCGATCAAGGCGACCTCTACGTGGAAGACGAAGCCGAAGAAAGCAACAGCAAGGTTTTACCTGAAAAACCAGCCAATGGCACACCATCCGACTTCCCTCTTACAACAGCACATCATGATGTTGCACATAGCACTGCTTCAGCCTGAAATTCCGCCCAATACGGGCAATATCATTCGCCTTTGTGCGAATAGCGGCGCGCAGTTGCATTTGATTCATCCGTTGGCGTTTGCATTAGACGACAAACGCATGCGACGCGCCGGTCTTGATTATCACGAATGGGCGCATATCATTCATTACGACAATGAAAGCGACTTTATTGAAAAGAACCAAAACCGCCGTATCTTTGCCTGTTCAACAAAAGCTCAGAAACTATACTCGGAAATTGAATATCGCGATGATGATCTGTTTTTATTCGGTCCTGAAACGCGTGGTTTACCTGCGGAAATTCGTGAACGCTACCCAGCGATACGTATCCCCATGCGCCCCGAAAGTCGTAGTTTAAATTTATCGAACTCGGTAGCCATCATCCTATTTGAAGCCTGGCGACAGATGCAATTTCTCTAATACCCGCATATAATCCCCCGCAATATCCAATCCCGTCTCCCTAGAAATTTCTCGAATGCAGGTTGGACTGGTTACATTGATTTCAGTTAAATAATCACCTATCACATCAATGCCCACAAAATACAATCCTTTTGCTTTTAGGGTCGGGGCAATTTGATCGCATATCCATCGATCTCGATCAGTGATCGGAACTACTTTTCCGGTTCCGCCAGCCGCTAAATTTCCTCGAAATTCACCCGGAGCCGGCATGCGTGCCAAAGCATACGGAATAGGCTCGCCATTCACGAGTAGAATACGTTTATCACCGTGCGTAAGAATCTCAGGAATATATTGTTGTGCCATGGTAGTGACCGTTTGCTGCTGAGTTAACAGATCCAAAATCACCGATAAATTCCGACCATCGTCCTGCACATGAAAAATTCCCTGCCCGCCCATGGCATCCAAGGGCTTAAAGATCACACTGCGATGCATGCTCCAAAATGCTTTTAAACGCGCTCGATCCGACGTGACCAATGTGGGAGGGCAACATTGCGGAAAATGCATCGTAACCATTTTTTCATTCGAATCACGTAGACTTTGAGGTTTGTTCACGATGAGCACGCCCGTACGTTCAGCCAATTCCAGAGCATGCAATGCATAAATATACTCCATAGTGAACGGTGGATCTTTACGCACTAGGATCATATCAAAATGACTTAAAGCGTGTTCACCCAATGGGGTTGTTTCGACCCAGTTAAGAGCCTTTTCATCTCCAATAACTACGCCTGTCATGCGGGCAAATGCACTACCGTCTTGACAGTACAAATCATCTTGAGTAAACAGGCAGCAAGACCAACCCAGGTTTTGTGCACTCTGCAACATCGCCACTGTTGAATCTTTGTAGGGCGTAATTTTATGCAACGGATCCATAAATACCGCAAGTTTCATACGACACTCCCAATCGCCGCCACTTCACGTGCAGCCGCTAAAGCCGCTAGACGCGCAATAACACCGTAGGCATAAAACCGATTTGGTGCGTCCACTGCTTTCAACTTACTGGATGGCATATTACAGGCTTCAGCAAAAGCCAATGGTTCAAAATGCATCCCCGGTGCATTCAGATTGTCATCAATCCCTCGGTCTCGATGAACTCGGTAAAAGCCACCCACTACAAACTGACCTAACATATAAACCACAGGCTCAGCCACCGCCCCATCCGTGACCGTTTCAAAACTATACACTCCTTCTTGAATCAATACCTGACTGACTTTCTGACTACCCTTTGTTGTAGACATACCGGTGCGTTGCTTTCGATTCAACTGCAATAATTGAGCACCATCTTGGACCATCATAACACTCATGCCATAAGTACCATTATCAGCCTTGACCACCACAAATGGTTTTTCAGTGATACCATACGTCGCATATTTGTCACGAATGGATGCTAATACCTGATCAACGTCATGAGCGACGTTATCAACCCCTGTTCGCAACATAAAATCAACACCTTCATTAACACGAAAAAACGGATTAATGAACCAGGGATCCAAATTGACCAACTGCGCAAATTCAGTCACAACTTCGTTATAAAAATCAAAATGGACCGACTTTCGTCTCGATGCCCAGCCTAATTGAGTAGCAGGCTCAATTCGTTGACTGACGTTTTGCAAAATCTCAGGAACACCGGTGGATAAATCGTTATTGAGCAATAACAAACACGGATCAAAATCAGCTAAACCCACTTTGTTACCTCGACGAACCAGTGGTTCAAACAATAAACTATCACCCTGCTCAGTTGTCACCTCAACAGGTAAAGTCACGGTAGGATCAAGTGTCCCTAAGCGTACAATAAAACCCGCCTTTGCAAAAATATCACGTAATACTGCCACGCTTTGCATGTAAAAACGATTGCGCGTATGACTCTCAGGAATTAATAAAATTCTAGTACAATGACTGCCCAACGTAGACTGAACTGCCTGCACGCACATGGGCATAAAATCAGTATTTAAATTATTAAATCCTCCTGGAAACAAATTAGTATCCACAGGCGCCAGTTTATAACCGGCATGTCTCAAATCAACGGACGACATAATCGGTGCTGGAGTCTTGGCCCAAACTGTTCTAAACCACGCCTCTATCGTTGTCACATGATTTAAAATAACAGCCTCGACCGGAAACAACGGGCCAGAATGTGCGGTGGTCAAATGTGGTACTGGAACATCATTAAACATCATATAAATCCTTAACGTAACTGTTCGAAGGTGCTGTTGACGCTCGAAGAACGGTGTGAGTAGTTACTCCTTAACAATTGCTGCAAGATAGGATAGCATATAGATCCTGAAAAATGCAGCCGCCGAGGATCTCACCGTGCCAAAAGAACCCCATATAAAAACCATCAGCGTACATGAATTAAAACAATTTTACGACAACTCTCAAGATATCTGTATTATTGACGTTCGTGAATTGGATGAATGGCAAGATCAACATATTCCTCGCGCTTTGCATATTCCAAAGGATGAGTTAATTACGCTCATTCAAGAGAAAATGCCGACGCGTTCTCAACCCATTTATTTGCATTGTCGAGGCGGTGTACGCTCATTACATGCGGCGAACAGTCTTATCGAACTGGGTTATGAAGACGTATATTCAGTCGATGGTGGTATCATGGAATGGGCAAAAGCTGGTTATCCTGTGAAAACTACAATTGACGACAACCACCAATCATAATTATACTTCGCGACATTATTAATGAAAGACCATAAGGCGAACCATGGAACATTTTAGTCAATTTACACACAATCATTGGCAACTTAGCGTAGCGCTTGTCGTTATTTTTATAGCTATTTTTATCTATGAATACGTTGCATTGCAGAAACAGGGTAAGACATTGACCCCTGAAGCAGCCATTGTATTAATGAATCACGAGAACGCCGTAGTATTTGATTTGCGTACTGCTGAGTTATTCAAAGGCGGGCATATTATCGACTCCATACGGGCATCCGATGCGGACTTTAATTTACCTAAGATGGATAAATACAAAAGTAAACTCATCATATTGGTTTGCGCTCGCGGCGTTCAATCGGCTGCTCTCGCAGTATCACTACGAGCTAAGGGCTTTACCCAACCTATGGTATTAGCCGGTGGAATAGCTGCTTGGCAATCCGCCAGCCTTCCCCTAGTCAAAAAATAACATTGAGGATTATTGTGGCACACGTTTTAATGTACAGTACAGCAACCTGCCCATATTGCGAACGAGCCAGGCAGTTACTGGCAAGCAAAGGTCAGTTATTTACGGATATACGCGTTGATGAAGCACCCGAAATGCGTGCGGAAATGATTGCTAAAAGTAATCGTCATACCGTACCACAAATTTTTATTGACGGCCAAGCCATTGGTGGCTGCGATGACATGTATGCCTTGGATGCTACAGGGCAATTAGATAAACTTTTAAAAGGATAATTAAGGCCATGACTAACTCTTCAAATCCGGCTCAAAACAATGCCGCTGAAGCTCCTGATTCACAATTTATGATTCAGCGTATTTATATTAAAAATTTATCATTTGAAACAACCAATACTCCCACAATATTCCAACAAAAATGGGAACCTGAATTAAACCTTGATTTAAATACACAACACACGAAACTGGAAGAAACCGTGTATGAAGTGTCTCTGACGGTTACAGCAACGGTTAAAAATAGTCTTGCCATCGCTTTTTTAGTAGAAGTTCAACAAGCGGGTATTTTTACTATTCACGGCCCATCCGAAGAGCAACTGGCTCACTTACTCAATAGTTTCTGCCCAAGTCTTTTATTTCCTTATGCACGTGAAGTGATTTCTTCAGAGGTCATTCGTGGCAGCTTCCCACAATTGGTGCTCGCACCCATCAATTTTGATGCCCTGTATATGCAACAATTGGAAGAAAAACAAAAGCTAAGCAGCAGTAAAGCAACCGATGACGCTACAGAACACTAAGGAATTGCGCATGATCGCATCGTCTGTCGCTGTTTTAGGTGCCGGATCCTGGGGCACTGCCGTTGCACGGCACATCGCAAATAGTGGCAAACACGTTTTTTTATGGGCTCGTGACAAACAACATGTTCAAGACATGGTTGCAGAACGCTGCAACCAACGTTATTTACCTCAGGTGCCCTTTCCACCCCAGCTGGAACCCATTGCGGATTTAGCGCATTGTGTTTCGCAGGCCACTGAGATCATCATTGCCGTACCATCGCATGCTTTTGCATCGTTACTTACAAAACTACCGAAACCCGCCCATGGGTTGTCTTGGATAACCAAAGGTATTGATCCAAGCACTCACAAACTCTTAAGTGAGCTAGTCGCTGAGCAATGGGGGTCGGATTATCCAATGACCGTTATTTCGGGACCATCATTTGCCAAAGAAGTAGCCCGAGGTTTACCCACTGCGTTGGTCATCGCAGGGAATAATGCTCCTTATCAGCAGTCCATACGAACCCTCTTGCATGACAAAAATATGCGAGTATATTTGTCAAATGACTTAACGGGCGTGCAATTATGCGGTGCTGTAAAAAACATATTGGCCATCGCTTGTGGAATCAGCGATGGATTGCATTATGGTGCTAATGCAAAAGCAGCCTTGATTACACGTGGTCTTGCCGAGATGAGCCGTCTTGGTCTTTGCTTAGGTGCTCGACCCGATACGTTTATGGGATTAGCTGGTGTTGGTGATCTTGTGCTCACTTGCACGGATGATCAATCACGCAATCGTCGCTTCGGATTGCAGCTAGGTCAGGGAGTTGATCCTATCAGCGCTGAGAAAAACATTGGTCAGGTTGTGGAAGGCAAGCATAACGCCGCCCAAATCTGCGCCCTTGCTATGCAACATAACGTTGAAATGCCTATTTGTGAGGAAGTCAATGCGTTATTACAGGGCAAGCACACCCTCAAAAAGGCCGTAGCTAACTTACTCAATAGACCACCACGAGAAGAATTTTAGGTCTTGGACTTTGGAGATGCATTCTCGTATCTATTCACCAGCAATCTTGACGCTCGGAGAAACGTCAGATTTGAGTGCAGGTTGAACGGTGCTGAATGGTTACGTATTCTCTTGATTTGGATCAGTAATCACCCTATCTGTCACTATTATTACAAAGATACTGACGTATGTTGATGATTTGAAGTCTATAAATATCTTAGATCCGAAATTATTTGGACAGAATGGCATGCGGATTTTTGCATGCCGTTTTGTCCAAAGTCCAGTTAGGTCATTTCATCGCATCAATCAATTCGATATCACGTGCTGACAACGACGTATTTAAAAAAAGTTCTCCCACGCACTGAAAACGGTTCACGGAATCGGTAACGAGATACGCGGTAGAACCGCCAAACGATTGGCTTTGTTTTAAAAGGTCTTCATCGACCAGTAACTGCTTCAAAGCTATCGCTGTGGCATCTGCTGAATCAACAATAGTGACATGCGGTGCTAATAACTGCCTTAGCATGGGCTTAAAAACAGGAAAGTGCGTGCATCCTAGTAAAATAGTATCCTCATCCGTCACATCCGTGAGATAATGAGTTAATGCCTCACGAGCTATCGCATTATCCACCATACCCTCTTCAGCAAGCGCCACTAAAACACTGCATGCGCGAGCGTGTATGGAAACATCCGGTAATTGGGTTCGGATCAAACTCTGGTAGGCATTTGCTGCAATAGTTGTTTCAGTGGCCAATACGACAATCCGTTGATTTTTTGTAGCAACCACAGCAGCACTCGCTCCAGGCGAAACCACACCTAAAACAGGTAGATCAGGTAACATCTCTTGCAAATAAGGCAATGCGGCCGTCGTTGCGGTATTACAAGCAATCACTAAAGCCTTAATGCGCCGCTCCACCAGCAAGCGTGCCATTTGCACAGCATACTGCTTCACGGTATCCGGACTTTTAGTGCCATAAGGCAATCGTGCCGTATCACCCAAATAGATGTAGGATTCTTGCGGTAACGCCTCTCGAAGCGAGCGTAAGACAGTCAATCCACCCATGCCCGAATCAAATACTCCTATCGCCAACTGTCGCTTAGTCATGTTTGCTCGCTTATTAGACTTTGGATATAATCCGTAACTCCCCAGGTACGTCATCCTGAGCGCGTCTTTTTGCGCGAAGGATCTCAGATTGTGCAAAATTCAGGAGATCCTTCGCGCAAAAAGACTGCGCTCAGGATGACGTGCTTGCTTCGTGTTCAGTGAAAACACTAAAC
>JAUYQG010000200.1 GCA_030695645.1 Legionellaceae bacterium | reverse complement strand
GTTTAGTGTTTTCACTGAACACGAAGCAAGCACGTCATCCTGAGCGCAGTCTTTTTGCGCGAAGGATCTCCTGAATTTTGCACAATCTGAGATCCTTCGCGCAAAAAGACGCGCTCAGGATGACGTACCTGGGGAGTTACGTATATAGTATATAGGACGTAAGTCGAACATTATTGGACTTTGGACAAAAAGACATGAAAAGAGCCTCATGTCTTTTTGTCCAAGAAATTTTAGATCTATCCTTCATAATTAGATCGTTAATTGTCCTGATTGCAAATGTTTTTACAAAACTAGCCGATTGTCGTTGATATTATTGGCCAATAAATAGGTCAGATCTAAACTTATTTGGACAGAATGGCATGCGTCTTTTTGCATGCCGTTTTGTCCAAACTCAAGAAATGTGATACCATCATTTATCGTTCTCCTAAGTATCGTTAATAGTCTAAATCGCATGATGTATTCAACTATTAAGTTATCTGTTATTGCCCCCATGTTTAATGAGGAAGCGGTCATTGAGGCATATCTTGAGAAAACACTCGAGATATTAAATAATCATTTTCAAAATTATGAACTTATTTTGATTGATGATGGCTCAACTGATCGCACCGTATCTCGTTGCTTGTCCTATATTAGAGAAAATAAACGCATTCGTCTAATTTCGTTTTCCCGTAATTATGGCCATGAAATTGCCTCTACGGCTGGTCTGGAGACCGCCACAGGAGATTTGGTCATTCTGATGGACACTGATCTGCAACATCCGCCTGAATTAATCCCAGATATGGTGGCAAAAGCGTCACAAGGGTATGATGTCGTGTGTGCCTTGCGAACAAATCGCGATGAAGAGTCGTGGTTTAAAAAAACGACGGCAAAATTATTTTACGGTCTGTCCCGCAAAATGACGGGATTTGATTTAAATGCGGATACGGGAAATTTTCGTTTGATAAGCCGTAAAGTTGTTGATTCACTCAACAAAATGAAAGAAAACAATCGACACTTAATCATGATGTTTGCGTACGTTGGTTATAAGACCGCCAACATATCGTTTCATTGCCCTCCGCGAGCTGCTGGAAAAACCAAATATAACATTAGAAAATTAATCAAATTATCGTTGGATTCTATTATCGGGTTTTCGTCACGCCCTCTGCGATTGATGTCCATGTTTTCTGTCATGATTAGTATCATTATGATGGTTTATGCCGGATTTATTTTGATCCAAAAATTATTTACGCATCAACAGTTAGCGGATGGCATGGCTTCGATAATATTTCTTATATCAGGATTGTTCTCCGTTCTGTTTTTATTTTTGGCCATTATTTCAGAGTATATCAGCCGTATTTTGATAGAAACTAAAAACAGACCTTTATATAATATTAAACAAGACATTACCTATGAAACGATTAGCCAGCTTAGTGAGTAAAATCCGAGCTAATAATTTCTGGAGACGCATTCAGAGGATTACTAAATATACTTTCGTACGTTATCTTATGGTGGGTATAACGAATACAACCGTATGTTTTTCAATAATGTACCTTGGAGCGCTATCAGGACTGCATTATTTAAGCTATACGGCACTGGGTTACTTAGTCGCTATTTTGTATAGTTTTTTTATGAATTTATACTTTACCTTTCGAGTAGAGGGTCAAATTCTAAAACGATTAACTTTGTTTTTCGCTATTAATCTGACTAATTTAGGTTTGGTTGAAATCATAGAATACATCATGATCGATAAATTTAATTTAAATCGATTGTTTTCTATATTAAGTGCTATGACGTGGTATGTTATTACTGGATTTTTGATTAATAGTTATTTGGTATATAGTCGGAGAATCAAATAGTTGGACTTTGGACAAACCTCGATCTAATACGAGCCCGCCCGTTACCGAAAGGCCTTGGAGAAAGACTGAGAATTAAATGAGGTTTTGAGAATCTTTGTGTTATTCTCAAAACACCACTTAATTCGTTACACTTTGCCTTCAACTATCGAGTAACGGCCAACGCCAACGGGCTCGTAAAAACCAGATCTTATTTGTCCAAAGTCCAGTAATTGGAGGTAATTAATGAGTAAACACATCATTTTATGTGCCGACGATTTTGCTCAAAATGAAGCCATTTCTGAAGGCATATTATCGCTGGCTAAATTGAGGAGAATCAATGCAATCAGCTGTCTTGTCAATTCAGTGCATTGGAATGAGATGCATCCTGAATTAGCTGGTGTTAAACAAACCAATTTTATAGGCCTACATCTTAATCTCACGTTTGGTCAGCCATTAAGCGCTATGTGGAGAAAACACGAAGGCGAGGGGTTTACTGGATTGCCTCGACTGTTGAAAAAAACATACTTTAACACGTTGGATTTGCAAGTGGTCACTGCTGAAATACAAGCACAAGTAGATATATTTACTCATACTATGCATGTTTATCCTGACTTTATCGATGGGCACGAGCACGTTCAACAATTACCGATTGTTCGTCGAGCATTGCTTAACGTTCACACGAAGCAAATGGGGCATACTCATCATAAATCAGACGAGAATCATGACGAAGATCACGATCATCCGGCTTCTTTTTTTCGAAATACAAGTAATGGATGGCGTGATTTCACATCCCTAACCAGTTTTCCAAAATGCCAATTATTAGCCATGCTAGGTGGTCGACGATTTAAGCGTTCATTGGTTCGTGAGCAAATACCTACGAATACCAGTTTTTCAGGCATTTATAATTTTAAAAACGCACCCGATTATCGTAAATATTTTCAACGATTTTTGCAAAAAACTCACGATGGAGGGCTCATTATGTGCCATCCCGGACAGCAGTCACGCGATACCCTGGATCCTTTACACGCATATCGCCATCATGAGTTAGATTATTTTATGGCAGATGTATTTTTAAGTGATTTAGAGGATAATTCGTATTTGTTGATGAACAAAAGTTAGCCCAAGAAATTTCAGATCTATCCTTCATAATTAGATCGTTAATTGCCCTGATTGTAAGTGTTTTCCTGCCTATCCGGTTGTCACATATTGTGACGAGTATGTGACAACCGGATAGGCAGGAATGTTTTTACAAAACGAGCCGATTGTCGTTGATATTAGTGGCCTATAAATATGTCAAATCTAAACTTACTTGGACAGAATGGCATGCGTCTTTTTGCATGCCGTTTTGTCCAGACTGCAATAATAGAGGTATACATGTTTTTAAATAATGTCGATAATTCAACATCCAACCTGAAATTTGTCCGAAATGTTGCGTTGGTTTTACTTTTTTTACTTATTACACGCCTGGTTTCCATGTACTTTGTACCACTCAATGATTCTACTGAGGCTCGTTATGCTGAAATAGCGCGCATTATGTTAGAAACAGGGAATTGGGTTACTCCCATGCATCACTATGGTGTACCGTTTTGGGCAAAACCTCCATTATCTACCTGGCTTTCGGCATCGTCCATGAAATATCTTGGTGTTAACGAATTGGGCGCTAGATTACCTGGGCTTATTCTTTCTTTGGGTATCTTATGGATGGTCTGGAGATTAGCTAAAAGACAAAGCGGCCCACAGGTCGCGATGATGAGTGTTTTGGTACTTGCCGGTAGTATCTATTTTTTTCTGGATGCCGGCACCGTGATGACGGATCCGTCGTTACTGTTTTGTACGACACTTACTTTGATCGCATTTTGGCGAGCTATAACATATCAAAGTAGACTCTGGGGATATGTGTTTTTCTCGGCTCTCGGATTAGGCTTGTTGGCTAAAGGACCTATTGCGCTTGTCTTAACGGGTATGCCCATTTTTGTTTGGGTTTTAAGACATAATCGTTGGATGGACTTATGGCGACATTTACCTTGGATATTGGGTGGATTGTTGATGCTCCTCATTGCTCTGCCTTGGTATCTATTAGCTGAATCTAAAACACCCGGTTTTTTAAACTATTTTATAGTAGGGGAACACATTAAACGGTTTTTACAACCGGGATGGCGTGGTGATAAATATGGTTTTGCTCATATGGCACCGTACGGCATGATATGGGTATACGCTTTAATTGGTATCTTCCCATGGTCAATACCCGGAGGGATTTGGTTGGCCCGACATCTCAAAAGCGTGCGTGGTTTATGTCAAGATGACGATGGTTGGGTTAGTTATTTGTTACTATGCACATTAGTTCCGCTTGTTTTTTTTACGTTTGCACGAAACATAATTTACCCTTATGTCTTTCCTAGTTTACCAACGTTTGCATTATTGTTTGCAGAGCTTGCGCACCGTTCCCAGTTAAGCATTAAGAATCAACAGAAATTGGTGCCGTACGCCGCGATAACTGGCATACTGTTTTTAGGCGTTACCGCTGTATTTGTTGCACAACCCGAGCTTATTGCGAAATCACAAAATCGAGTTGTTGATGTGTTTAAGCAGCAGCAACCCTCAGTACAAAGTCATCTAGTATATTGGCTTTTTAAAACGGACTATTCAGCTGAATTTTACTCTGCTGGTCGCGCGAAGGCGACCCTAGATGCGCATGATTTATGTGTGTTATTATCAAACAGAACAAGCAATTATGTGGTGCTTGACTCAGAGGAGAATCGAAAGATCCCCGAGGATATATTGGCCCAGCTAACGGAAATTTCTGTCGTGCCTGTGATGAAAAAACAATTCACTATTTATCGTGCCGATGCGATTAAATGTGTTTAGGGTGAGTAAAAGCCTGTTGTAGATCACATTTTAAATCATCAATGTGTTCTACACCAACTGATAAGCGAATAAATCCATCTGCAATACCCAGAGCATGGCGTGTTTCAGCGGGGATGGAGGCATGCGTCATGATGGCTGGATGTTCGATTAAGCTTTCAACACCACCTAAACTTTCGGCTAACGTAAACACCTCACAACGTGATAAAAATTGCTTAGCATCGTTCAGTCCACCACGAATGACCATGGAAATCATGCCTCCGTAGGCACTCATTTGTTGTTTTGCAAGTTGATGTTGAGGATGGCTGGTTAATCCTGGGTAAATGACTTTTTCAACTTGCGGATGTTTTTCTAGCCAATGCGCAAGTTCTAGAGCATTCTCACAATGTTGGCGCATGCGTAAAGGGAGTGTTTTCAAGCCTCTTAAGACTAAAAAACTATCAAATGGTCCTGCGATGGCGCCACTGGCATTTTGTAAAAATGCCATTTGGTCTGATAACTCGGTATTGTCGCCGATGACTACGATTCCACTGACCACATCGGAGTGACCGTTCAAATACTTGGTGGCTGAATGCAATACTATATCAAATCCTAATTCGAGTGGTCGTTGTATCCAAGGTGTCGCGAACGTATTATCGGCAACGCATAAGATGTCATGTTGTCGGGCGAAATCAGCGATTTTTCGTAAATCAGTTATTTTTAGCATGGGATTGGAAGGCGTTTCTAACCAAATCATACGTGTATTGGGTTGAATGGCGGCACGAACAGCATCTGTATTATTGGTATCAACAAACGAAAAAAATAAGTTGGACGTACGTGTTTTTACTTTGTCAAATAAGCGAAATGTACCGCCATAGAGATCCTCAGTAGCAATAACATGATCGCCAGCATTTAAAAGGTCTATGATGGTATTGATAGCGGCCATCCCCGAAGCAAATGCAAACCCGCGAGCACCTCCCTCAAGGCTTGCAACGCAGTTTTCATACGCAAATCGAGTAGGGTTGTGAGTTCGAGAGTATTCGAAACCCTGATGTTCACCTGGGGCTGTTTGACGGTAGGTGGACGTAGCATAAATCGGTGTCATTACCGCACCAGTACTTGGATCAGGTTTTTGACCAGCATGAATAGCGCGTGTATCAAAATGCTTGTTACTCATATAAGCTCCGTAGTTTGTTATTCCAACTCATCCATAAACAAGTTACTATTATCATCACTCCTGATAGTAACGTAGATATGAGCATGTTCGCGAGTACTGATCTGAAATTAATTTTATTTCGACCATTGGTTGCCCAAGTGGTGTGCCTTTGTATGGGTATGATACTCATGGGCGAAATAATTCTGTTTGCGTTGGCGCTTCGTGATATAAGTCATACTCAAACGAATCAAACTCGGAATCCTATTGAAAAAGCGACTAGGGGTGCGGTTAAACTTGATGCGGGATTAAGCATTCCGTTATTTGGTGAGTATATTCCAAAACAATTGGATGATTTAAATATCAAGCGTTCCACGCTTAATTTGCACGTTGTTGGCATTTTGTACTCAACCAGAAAAAATGATTCACAGGTTATTATTCGGACCTCTGATGGAGAGGAGAAAGCATTTAAAATGGGAGATGCAATTCCCGGTGGAGCTATTCTCAAACAAATATCCACCGATGGAGTACTTGTTAAACATGATGGTGTATTAGAGAGTTTAAGTTTACCTAAAAATGAATTAATCTTTGATGCTCCTCCTAAGCCGTTAAAATAGGAACATTTGTATGCGATTTATGGTTCATATTACTAAAATTGTTTGTATCCTCGGTTTACTGTCCGGGTGTGTAACGAGTAAATTCAATTTACATGAAGGAATTCGAAGTTTTCAAGTCCAGGATTATCGACAGGCCTTTATTCGTTTAAAGCCAGAAGCAGAAAAAGGACATCGGGATGCGCAGTATGCTGTGGGTTATATGTATTATTATGGACAAGGCGTTATGGAAGACCGAAGACAAGCTTGGTATTGGATCACAGCTGCAGCCAAAGCGGGACAACTTGATGCAAAAAATGCGGTGAAGGTATTACGGCGCGGGGCAGGGCGACCGTCGTCGTAAATAGTTTTTTGAGGGGAAATAAAAAATAAAAGTAACTACTCACTCCGTTCTCCGAGCGTCAACAGAACCCTCCGAGCAGTTACAAATAAAACTAAATTTAGGAATGAGGGTGACAAAATTTATGCTTTTAAGCCTCAGCCCCATCGATTCTAAAGTGATCAATAATTGCAGTTACTGGCTTTGCAAGTCCGATTTTATTTAATTCATCGTCTGAAAACCAGCGACCAGAACACTCAATCACGGCATCCCCAGATGCCTTACTCTGCAATGAAACAACCGATATATGCAAGTGAAAGTGACTAAACGAGTGTTTCATCGTCATGATTTTCTTGACATGAGTAGGTTGAATATTATAGTGATGTTGCACATAGGTCTCTGGATTATCGTCCATTTCAATGCAAGGCAAACACCATAACCCACCCCATATGCCTGTTGGTGGCCGTTTTTCAAGATAGATTGTTCGTTCTGTAGTATGAAGTAGTAAAAATTGCTGAAATCTTGTGGGGCGTGGGGTCTTGGGTTTTTTCTGTGGGTAATTTGCTACGTCATTAGTTTGGTAGGCAAGACAGGATGATTGCAATGGACATATCGCACACGATGGATTTTTACCGGTACAACAAGTCGCGCCCATGTCCATGATGGCTTGCGTATAATCAGCGCAATGTTCATGGGGCATGCATTCGTTAGCTAATTGCCAAAGTTTACGTTGAACATCCGCTTGATCTGAAAAACCGTCGATTAAGAAATAACGACTTAAAACCCGTTTTACATTCCCGTCTAAAATCGCCGTGGGTTGATTATAGGCGAGTGATGCTATCGCTGCCGCTGTTGATGGTCCAATCCCAGGCAATGATTTTAATTGCTCCCAATCATTAGGAAACCTATTCGCATATTGTGTGTGAATTATTTTAGCTGTTTTATGGAGATTACGCGCTCGACTATAATAACCAAGACCGGACCAATGCGAAAATACATCATCTTCAGCGGCATTTGCCAATGCTTGAATATCGGGAAAGCGCTCTATAAATCGTGTGAAATAAGGGATGACCGTTTTGACTTGGGTCTGCTGCAGCATTATTTCTGATACCCAAACTCGATAATCACTCCGAGGATTCTGCCAGGGAAAATGCTTACGTCCGTGCCGTTCATACCAGTTTAACAACGTCTGGGTGAATATTTTAGTTGTTCGATTCATTCTTGTTGATCCAGTTCAAAATTATTTTTAGCCGGTGTATTGCAATTCATCATGAGCAAGTGCTAATCTATATGTCCTCTTCAAAAAAAGAAGAGCCGATAATACTGCAAAGCAGAGTAACTACGTACAAATTTGTTTGTTTTTAAGCTTTTCAAGTTGTACTCAGGACGAGTTAATTCAGGAGAGCATTATGCCACAAAATGAATCGAGTATTTTAATTTTAAAACCAACATCGAGTTTTATTTCGTTTATCGCATCACAACTGCCGGATATAGAATTACCGGATATTGCAACACTGCAAGCGGACAGCACTGCTTATGCTATTCGCAAATGTGAAGATGACGAATCGGTGTTAAGCGAAGTGGAGCGAATTTTTCCTCTAATGCTTAAGCATGAATCCAGTAGAGTAGTAGGTGACGAGTTATCACAACACATTACTGGAACGTTTTTAGATTTTTTATGTTGTTTTAAATTTGAGTTGCATTCGCAATTCGTGTGGATGGAATCTTGTATTGATGATGGGCATCAGTTGTTATGCGTTAAACCACGCTCAGTTGTGCTGAAATGGATGTCCACACCTCATGAGGATCACATTGAGTTTACTAGCTTACTTGAAAAGATAGAGTTATCACATCTCACAGAGCATGCTACGGTTTTAGTGAAAAACTCTGATCAGATATCCGATGTCGCACCGTTTCTCAAACAAAATTATCGACCTATTTTAAATGCAGAAATGGTAAGACTGTCAGATAATGCAAAACAGTGGCCTGTAATGAATTCATTCAAAATGTTTAGTCGTTATTTTGCGGTTGAACTTCATACGCATTTGGTGCATTTGCATTAGGGACGGGCACTTTGGGGGCAGGACGCCTTTGCTGAGAGCCCCTCATCCCACTGCTATAGGTTTGTCCAAAGTCCAGGGGATTATAGGGTGTATTAATCATGCGTTTACGTCATCATTTTGTGAATAAACACGATGGTTATTCTCCGCCAATCGAAAAATTATCAATTAACCGGATGTCTCCGATATTCACCGCAGCATAACGTCTGTTATTGAAGTCCTCAATATACTCAACTCCAATACCGAGTTCGGTCAATTTATTTTTTATCTCGCCACACGACGGTAATTGATGAAAAGCAAAAGCAAATTTATCCGCCAATTGACGTTCTTCTGCACTGAGTCTACTATTACGAGAACTATAAGCTAAGCCACTTGATTCACGAATAGTCGGGCATGCCTTGACGTCAATACCCATAAAAAATGAGGCGGCCATATCACGAATCAATTGATATTGTTGATAATCTTTTTCGCCAAAATAACTGCGATGAGGCTTAACTAGATTAAACAACTTCATCACAATGGTCAAAACACCCGTAAAATGCCCTGGTCTGAATTCACCTTCTAAGAGTTTACTACGAGTTGTTTCCTGAATTTGATAACGGTAATCATCGTGATAGATATCCTGTTCATTGGGTATTAAGCAATAATCTACGCCGTTTTGTTCTAGCTGCAACAGATCGGCATCCATGGTTCGTGGATACTTATTGAAATCATCTGGTCGGTTAAATTGAGCGCGATTAACAAAAACACTACTCACTGTAACGTCGTTTTCACGCCGGCTTGCCGCTAATAATGACGCATGACCGACGTGTAAATTTCCCATGGTAGGAACAAAACCAATGGACAGATGAGAGGGCATATTTTGTCTCATCAGCTGCCATTCTTCGATATTATAATAAATTTGCATAAGTGTGTCCTTTTAATAGAGTAGTAAACCAGTAATTCCCGTCTTAAAAACCAATAGCCAGCAGGATTGCCCTCTTGATGGGATAGGGTGCCCGTGAGGGTAGATTAAATCGTAATGTTTCGACCTGCCCTCATCCGCCCTATCGGGCACCTTCCCGACATCGGGAAGGCGATCCTACGTCAGTCACTATTTTATGGCGGGAATTGCTGGTAGTAAACACTGTTTAATCACCCCTCGCCCTAACCCTTTCCCTTCAAGGGGAGAGGAGAGCAGTTCAGAAAAAAAAACTCCGAACTGGAGTCTAAAAAACATGTTCCGCAGCGGGAAATTGGACTTGCCGCACTTCATCTGCGTAGAGGTTAATAGCGGTGAGTAACACGTCTTTTCCTAACACGAAACGTTTTACAAAACGAAAGTTGACTTCAGATTGTAAACCCAACATATCGTGCCAAACTAAAACTTGTCCATCGGTGTTAACTCCCGCACCAATACCAATGGTAGGAATCGTTAATGACTGCGTGATGGCCTCGCCCAATGCACTAGGTACGCATTCAATCACAAGAGCAAAACAACCTGCTTTTTCGAGATCATGAGCTTGTTGTAGTAGCTGAGAGGCTCGCTCTTGCTCTCGACCTTGAACTTTATAACCACCTAACTGTAAAACAGATTGTGGCGTCAAACCAATATGTCCCATCACGGGGATTCCAGAGGCAACCAAATGAGCAATGGTTTGGCATACATCGGGATCTCCGCCCTCGATTTTAATGGCATGTGCGCCAGCTTGTAATAGACGTCTCACGTTTTGAATGGTTTCTACTTGCGAGCCTCGATGGCATAGAAAGGGTAAATCACTGACTAAAAACTGTTTGTTTAATCCGCGTGCAACTGCTGATGTATGTAGAACCATCATCTCCATCGTTGCCATGATGGTACTGGTGTGACCATGCATAGCCATAGCCACCGAGTCACCAACCAACACACAATCGATGTTTGATTCTGCAATAATGCAGGCAGAAGGGTAGTCATAGCACGTTAACATGCTGATTTTTGAGTTATTTTCTTTTTTTCGCTTAAAATCATGCAATTTCATGATTGCCTCCCGGATAGAGGGGCGCAAAATAGTGTTACAGGTACCTGTCTCATGGATCAAGTCCTCCAAAAAGTTATATACTAGGTTAGTCTCAGTCACCGCAATAGTCGGTGCTGTCGACATCATAATCGATGGGGAATAAAATGCAATATTTTGTGGTTTACCAATATGATCTTATTTGACAAATTTACAACACCCGGGGTATATCCCTTATCGATTCCAAGCATCGTTGGTAATCTAGAAGTCGAATTGACGGTGCCTCCATCTGCAAACTGGCATTACGTAGCTATTCTTGGACACCCGCATTCGTTGCAAGGTGGAACGATGAATAATAAAGTGGTAACAACCTTAGTTCGTGCCTATAAAGAACGCTTTATCCCCTGCATACGTTTTAATTTTCGTGGTGTCGGTCAGTCGGATGGTGAATACGATGCGGGCATAGGAGAGAGTGAGGACATGCTGCTTCTTGCTCGTTTGTGGAAACAAGCTTTTCCCACAGCCGTGGTACTTTTCTCTGGGTTTTCATTTGGCTCCTATGTTGCTTATCGTGCAGCTGCTGGTTATCGACAAAACCTGGGTGAGGAAACGTGTTTAATTACAATTGCACCCTCTGTGCATCACTATGACTATAACGAATTTGATTTGGAATCAACGCCCTGGGTTGTTGTACAAGGCGATGAAGATGAAGTGGTTCCTGCACAATTAGTCTATGATTTTGCGTCCCAAGCGGAACCTGCTTTGCCTGTATTGCGTTTTGAAAACACAGGGCATTTTTTTCATGGTAAATTAATCGAATTAAAAACACGGTTGATCGACGTCATTGATGAGCAGGTGGTTGCTCTATGAATTTGTTTGAAGAGTATAATACTGCGGTGAAACGTGCTGATATTGTCGATGATCCTGCACAACGGGTCGTGATTGGTAATTTACAAAACATAATCAATGCGTTGGAAATCCATCGCCCTTGGTACAAACCGTGGCAGAAAGACACGGTGAAAGGGCTTTATATCTGTGGGCCCGTTGGTGTCGGTAAAACGTATTTAATGGACTTGTTTTATCAAGTGGCGCCAGAAGAGCACAAAGCACGTTTTCATTTTCACTATTTTATGCAGCAAGTGGATAATCAGTTACGGTTACTGCAGGGGCATCCGAATCCTTTGCAAGATATCGCAGCAAAGCTTGCTAAAACAACCCGTCTGCTTTGCTTGGATGAGTTTTTAGTCAATGATGTTGCACATGCTATGATTTTGGCCGAGTTACTTACCGCTATGTTTGAACATCATGTTGTTTTAGTCTCTACCGCCAATACTCGTCCGGATGATTTGTATTTGGATGGTGTTGGACGAGAGCGCTTTTTACCCGCGATAGCTTTAATAAAAAAACACTGTCATGTCGTTCAACTCGCCGAGCATCGTGATTATCGTGTAGGGCGGAGTCCTTTGTCCCAGGCTTATTTATACCCACTAAATAAAGCGGCTGAAACGTCTTTAGAGGAACAATTTAAATCAATTGCTGTTCATGAAAACGATGGGGGAGAGCTTTGTGTACAACATCGCTCAATAGCTGTCGTCAAATCCAGTGAGCGTGCCGTTTGGTTTGAGTTTGATGTGATTTGTAACTTACCTCGATGTCAGCTTGATTATCTTGAAATCGCTGATCGTTTCGATACCATTTTTGTATCCAATATCCCGGTTTTAACCGAACACGACACGACGCGCGTAGTATTATTAATGCATTTGATTGATGTTTTATACGATCGTGGAATACGCTTGATTCTTTCAGCGGCTGTTTGTGCAAAAAACCTGTACGTATCAGGAGGTATGTTGAAACCATTCGAACGCACATTAAGTCGATTAGAGGAAATGCAATCGATTGACTACTTAAATCGACACATCCCATCGCGCATTCAGTCCGTATTAAGTTAACAAATCAGTTCATTTTTTTACTAACTTGAGAATGATTCTCGATAACATTTGTGATATACTGTCACTTTAAATTACCTTGGTTGTTAGATGAAAAAAATAGTTGACCTGGTTCAAGGTGAACGTGTTCGTTTAATTGACTTTGGACAAACCGATGTGCTGTATCGACGTATATTATTATCATTGGGCATTACTCGCGGTGCGGAAATAACAGTAATACGAATTGCACCGTTGGGTTGTCCAATACAAATTGAAGTGCGTGGTGTCTCGCTTGCTTTGCGTAGAGAGGAAGCTTGTCACTTACAGTGGGAGACAATATGATCCGGGTGATGTTGATTGGGAACCCTAACTGTGGAAAAACAACCCTATTTAATGCGTTAACAGGCGATACACAACGAATTGGTAATTGGCCAGGTGTTACTGTTGAAAAAAAAACAGGCTCATGTGTTGTCGATGGACGTAATATTGATGTAACCGATTTACCTGGAGTTTATTCGCTAAGCGCGACCAGCGGTTCAGCCCAAGATGCGCAAATTACAGCACATGCCGTGGCTAACGATGATGCTGATGTTATTTTAAATGTCATTGATGCCTGTCATTTAGAACGCCACCTCTATTTAACCAGCCAATTATTGGAACTCGGTAAGCCCGTGATCATTGCTCTGAATATGATGGATCTTGC
The DNA here is from genome assembly GCA_030695645.1 of Legionellaceae bacterium. Lineage (GTDB taxonomy): Bacteria > Pseudomonadota > Gammaproteobacteria > Legionellales > Legionellaceae > JAUYQG01. Next base: position 7,289 of record JAUYQG010000200.1, on the reverse strand, counting down.
TGAACAACGCGGCATTACTATCGATATCAAAGCACTGGCTCGACAACTAGGGTGTCCCGTTGTTACTTTGCAAGCCCATAAACACGTTGGAATTGCCGCATTACAACAGATCTTATTGCAGACGGCGCATCAATCCACGACATTTTCGATCACGTTCCCCCTCGAAGTGGCAACCTTACTGACGCAGTTCGAACAATATCTACTAAAAAATAATGCCATAAATCCTCAATTGATTTCATATCACGCTCGACGTGTTCTGGAAAGTGGGGAGTTGGGCATGCTCACATCTACTGAGAGCATAACTTTGCCACACGACCTTGATATTCTATTGGCTGATGTTCGTTATGATGCAGTACATAACCTGGTGTGTACAGTACAGACAAAACGTTCGGATGCTAGTGAGCATTTTACTGCAAAACTTGACCGCGTTGTTTTGAATCGTTTTTGGGCGCTGCCCATTTTTTTGGGTATGATGTATCTCATGTTTTTATTGGCCATCAACGTAGGTGGTGCGTTCCAGGATTTTTTTGATATCACGACGGATGCTCTATTTGTACAAGGTAGTGCGTGGTTATTACGACGGCTAAACTCACCCGACTGGCTGATTGCATTGTGCGCCAATGGGATTGGTAAAGGCATTAACACGACCATGACGTTTATTCCGGTGATAGCAGTTATGTTTTTTTTATTATCACTTTTAGAAACATCAGGCTATATGGCACGTGCGGCGTTTGTGGTAGATAAAGCTATGCGTTTTTTAGGATTACCAGGAAAATCCTTCGTACCCATGATCGTCGGGTTTGGCTGCAACGTACCGGCTATTATGGCGGCGCGCGCCCTGGATTCCGAGCGGGATCGGGTTTTAACGGTGTTGATGAGCCCGTTCATGTCCTGCAGTGCGCGGCTAACAATTTATGCCGTATTTGTTGCCGCATTTTTTCCAAAAGGTGGGCAAAATATCGTATTCGCACTGTACCTTATCGGCATTATTATGGCGATACTGACCGGCCTATTGTTACGTAAAACGATTCTTCATGGCCAGGCATCACCACTAATTCTCGAATTACCTGCGTACCATCGACCTTCCTTACAACGTCTATTCAGAGAAACATCATTACGATTACGCTATTTTTTGGTACGGGCAGGCAGATTAATTATTCCCATTTGCGTGATTTTAGGAGGATTGAACGCTTGGATGATAGGAGAGCCGGGGGTAAATCAACTATCTATTCTTGCTACAATTGGCCAATGGATGACACCTATGTTTTCACCCATGGGGATACACCAAGACAACTGGCCGGCTGTGGTGGGGTTGTTAACGGGTACGTTAGCGAAAGAAGTCGTCATCGGATCATTAAACAGCTTATATACCCAAGTAGGACATCTTACTCAATTAACCTCTACATCCAGTTTCGACTTCCTGAGTTCGATGCAAACAGCATTATGGTCTATTCCATCTAATTTGCTAAAGCTTGGCGAGGCCGTAATAAATCCGATTTTAGCAAGTGCCACCAACGAACGCGTATCTCAGTCCGTCTACGGTATTATGTATCAATGCTTTCATGGTCAAGCAGCAGCGTTTTCTTATTTGTTGTTTATATTACTGTACATTCCGTGCGCATCCACAATGGCCGCAATCCGTCAAGAAACGAATGCGAAGTTAATGTGGTTTTCTATCATATGGTCGTTGTTGATTGCCTATTCAACGGCAGTGATGTTTTATCAGTTCGCAACAGGCATGGAACATATGCAACAAACCATGACTTGGTTTATCGCGTTGACCACGCTATTGTTTTTAGCCGTTTCCGGTCTTCGTTTCGGGGGACGTTATGTTATTGCAACTGCGTGATTATATAAAACGAGGTCAGGTTGTCAGCATGGAGCAGCTAACTCGTGAATTTCACATTGATAAGCAAGCGCTGCAACCTATGTTGGATATCTGGGTCACTAAGGGCGTAATCAAACCCTGTCAAGGAATGTTAGCTTGTGGACGTAGGTGTTCTTCATCATGTAACGTAAATACCCCTGTTTTCTATCAATGGTTGTAGCTAAAAATCCTATTGAGATAGGATTTTAAACCAATATTTTTGATTTTTACAATTAATACTACTAAGATAGGATTTGGACTTTGGACAAAAAAACATGAGGCCCTTTTCATGTCTTTTTGTCCAAAGTCCAATATTACAAGTATGCCTTGCATTGGGTATCACGCTAAATATTGTACCCTGGCACAATAACGATGAGGTCCATGATGACTGGCAGTGAACATAGTCTGGATGTCTATTTAGGTAAGAGTAAGATTGCAACATTAACATTGATTAACGATCAATTGTACTGGCACTATGACCCAATTTGGCAACAGTCTGGTTATGCCGTTTCTCCCCACTTACCATTGCATGGCGATATTCCAACGTTGAATGTCCAGCGTTTCTTACGTAACCTGCTTCCAGAAGGAAATGGTTTAGAAGAGTTGGTGAGTAATTTTCACATCAGTAAATACAATATAAAACAGTACTATGAAGTGGTTCATGAACGTTGTACGTATTTGCTCAGTCAGGCAGACGACATACTATCTATTGAGTTATAAGCGCGGATGAGGTGGTAGAGAGGGGGGGGTAGTGTTTGTTGACAATTCAGATCGATGAATTGTCAACAAACATAGGAGGATTAATCGTCAGCGTGTTCTTTATGTTTTTCTTCCCATTTTTTCATCATATCTGCCATTTTTGCTCTTTGTTCATCTGTAAGTACATTACAGATATCCAGTCGCTCCATCATTTTTAGTTTAATCATGGCACCAATGATTTGTTGTTCTTGGCTAACAAAACCATCAATTTTTGTTTCATTCATACTGTGTGAATCGAATACGTCATTAACTTGCATATGAATGGCATGAAGTTCATCACGTTTCGCTTTTCCTACTTCATGAGCCTTGTCAGATATGCTCTTAATCTTGTCTTTTTGCTCAGCAGTTAAATCAAGATTTTCAATCATTTTGTGCATTTTCATACCGCCAGCATCAAAACATCTCTCATGATCTTCGTGATGAGCAAATGCAACAGACGATTGACATAGTGATAGGGATAAAGCTAATGCGGATAAAGACATAAATTTCATATTCATAGTACTATTTCCTTATGTTGTGAAGTAAATACGACGTAAACCAATAATCAATCCTCATTAATATAGAGTACTTTAGCTCAAGGAGCAAGACACAAGACGAAATTTTATATTGTCAGTAATTGCCATATGTGGTATAACTTACGCGATTTTAACGACACACACGTTTCGTCACATAAGTCAGGGTCCTTGTTGGTGAAAACCCTCAGGGTGGCTTATGGGAAATGTGGAGGCATAACCCGGAGAATAAACCTTATGAATATTAGTATGCGTGAACTACTAGAAGCAGGTGCTCATTTTGGGCATAGAACTCGCTTTTGGAACCCTAAAATGGCTGAATATATTTTCGGCTCTCGAAATAAAATACACATCATTGATCTTGAAAAAACCATTCCAATGATGAATGACGCCTTGAATCAAATCAGCAAGTTAGCTGCGAATAAAGCTAAAATCTTATTTGTTGGAACAAAGCGCGCCGCTCAAGAAAGTATTCGTGAACAGGCCAAGCGTGCCGGCATGCCGTATGTTGATCACCGATGGCTAGGTGGTATGTTGACCAACTACAAAACAGTTCGGCAATCTATTTTCCGTTTAAAAGAATTGAAAAAATTACGCGATGAAGGCGGCTTCAATGGCATGATTAAAAAAGAAGCTTTGATGTTAACACGTGAATTAGAGAAGCTTGAGCGTAGTCTTGGTGGTATTGAAGATATGGGTGGTTTGCCTGATGCGTTGTTTGTAATTGACGTTGGTTTTGAACATATTGCTGTTGAAGAAGCACGACGTCTAAAAATCCCTGTTTTTGGAATCGTTGATACAAACAATGATCCAGACAATATTGACTACATTATTCCTGGTAATGATGACTCTATGCGAGCAATTGATATTTATCTGCGCTGTGTTGCAGATACTATACTTGATGCACGCCGCAGCAATACTGTGGGTGGTAGCACAGCAGCAGATGCGGAATTTGTTGAAGTATAGAGAACAATTGTTGTCCACTAGCATTTGTCAGGCCGGATAGTTATCTGGCCTTTCAATGCACAGCAAGTGTTTACATGAGTTTAAATGAATGGTTGGAGATTTGAATTATGTCAATTAGCGCTGCAATGGTAATGAAATTACGTGAACGCACTGGTGCTGGTATGATGGAGTGCAAAAAGTTTTTGGTTGCGACAAATGGTGATATCGAACTCGCCATCACAGAAATGCGCAAATCAGGCCAAGCAAAAGCAGATAAAAAAGCAGACCGTATTGCAGCAGAAGGCGTTATTGCCATTGCACGATCTGCTGATGGGCATCGAGCTGTTATGTTGGAAATTAATAGTGAAACTGATTTTGTTGCACGAGATGTTAATTTTACGACATTTGCGACTCAAGCCGCTGAAACGGCATTGAAAACACAAGTAGCTACAGTAGAAGCATTATCGAATGAAACATTACTTGGCACTCAGATCACGGTGGAACAAGCCAGACAAGAATTGGTTGCAAAGATTGGTGAAAACATTAAGCTGCGTCGATTAGAACAAATGCATAGCGAAGGCGTGACAGGTCATTATTTGCACGGCAATCGAATTGGTGTTTTGGTTGCATTGAAGCAGGGCGAAGAATCATTAGCAAAAGATTTGGCAATGCACATTGCTGCGAGCCGTCCAGTTGTCATAAGCCGGGATCAAGTTTCTGCTGAAGCCATTGAAAATGAGCGTGAAATTTTTGCGGCTCAAGCACGTGAAAGTGGTAAACCACAAGATATCATTGATAAAATGGTGGATGGACGAATCAGTAAATTTGTTGACGAAGTCAGTTTATCTGGTCAAGCGTTCGTGAAAGACCCAAACATCAAAGTAGGGCAACTTCTGAAACAAAAAAATGCTGAAGTTCTTTCGTTCACACGATATGAAGTGGGTGAAGGGATTGAGAAAAAAGAAGATAATTTTGTTGAAGAAGTCATGGCACAGGTTCGTGAAACATCATGAGTGTTAACTTACCAACTTTGAAGTACAAGCGTATTCTGCTCAAATGCAGCGGTGAAGCGCTTATGGGCAAGTCTCAATTTGGAATTGATCCATCCGTTTTAGATAAAATAGCCACGGATGTGGCTGAATTAATTCAAATGGGTGTTGAAGTTGGTTTGGTGATTGGTGGTGGCAACTTGTTTCGAGGCAAAGCATTGTCTGAAGCAGGGTTGGGGCGCGTCACTGGCGATCATATGGGTATGTTAGCGACCGTCATGAATGCCTTAGCTTTGCGGGATGCATTAGAGCGCATCGATTTACCCGCTCGCATTATGTCGGCAATTCCTATGATGGGAGTTGTAGACTCGTATCATCGCCGTAAAGCCATGACGCATTTGCGCAATGGTCAGGTTGTGATATTTGCGGCAGGTACAGGCAATCCTTTTTTTACAACGGATACGGCGGCTTGTTTACGCGCTATTGAAGTAGGTTCTGATATTGTACTGAAAGCAACAAAAGTTGATGGCATTTACTCAAGTGACCCTGTGACCAATCCTGACGCGATACGTTATGATTTTTTAACTTATCGAGAGGTACTAAGCAAGGGATTGGAGGTCATGGATTCCACCGCTATTTGCTTATGTCAAGATCAGCACATGCCTCTGCAAGTGTTTAACATGGCTGAGCCAAATGCCTTAAAGAAAATTGTTACCGGTGAACGAGTTGGAACAGTCGTAGGAGACAATGATGATCGAGCAAATTAAACTTGAAGCTGAAAAAAAGATGAAAAAAGCCGTAGAATCTTTACAGCATGAAATGACCAAAATAAGGACTGGAAGGGCGAATGCCAGCCTTCTAGATCATGTTCAAGTAGACTACTACGGAAACTTAACTCCGTTAAATCAAGTCGCTAGTGTGAATGCCAGTGACTCACGGACATTATTAGTCACGCCATTTGAGAAATCTATGGTTGCTGCCATTGAAAAAGCCATTTTAACCTCTGATTTAGGGTTAAATCCCTCCAATACCGGGGCTGCTATTCGAGTCCCCATGCCGGCATTGACCGAAGAACGACGCAAAGAAATGATTAAAGTTGTGCGTGCGGAAGCGGAGCAGAGTCGAATTTCCATTCGAAATATTCGTCGCGATGCCAATAATCATTTAAAAGATTCGAAAGCAATATCCGAAGATGATGAACGTCGAGGCGCTGACGTAATACAAAAAATTACAGATAAATACATTGCTGAAATTGATGTATTGTTGGCTCATAAAGAAAAAGATTTGATGGAAATATAACTATACTGCGCGCGGCCACAAACTTAAGTTTTTTGACAACGCTATTTTTGTCCCAGAGCAACGTTTGAAGCGAAGCGCAATAGTTATTCTATTGTCAAGCTTCGAACGTTGCTCTGGGACAAAAAGAGCAAGACAAAAACGTAAGTTTGTGGCCGCGCGCAGTATATTGAGTCACTGCTAGCCATTCCCACCTTAAAAACCAATAACCAGTAGGATCACCCGCTCTCATTGGTGGGGGCGGGTGAGATGCAAATGGTACCGTTCTGGCGCTATCTTACGGTCCGTGGCACAAGCCCACACTTTCTGAAAAAGCCCATGATTGAGTTATTTTGATTATTATTGGACCTTGGACAAAAAGACATGAAAAGAGCCTCATGTCTTTTTGTCCAAGAAATTTCAGATATATCCTTCATAATCTTAAGGAATTACGGGGTGAAAGCCCGGACACAACGCACTCTGATAGTGGTGCTTTTGAGATCGTTGACCTCACTGCCGCCACTACTGAAACTCTGCATCCATGCGCCGATCGTACTGAGGCCTCCTGTGAGCTCAGTAGAGGTCCAATAGTTGACGCTAGTATTGAACCCACCAATGGCAACTTGATTGGTATATAAACAATAGCTCTGACCTGAGGAAGCTGTATTGTTTCCCGCAGGTAGAAACCAATCATCGTAACAAGTGTTTCCTGATACACAAGGAGTGTTGCCTTGTGAATCAACTTCATAATTAGAGCACAGTTGCGCCGCATAAGGCGTTCCCCCGTTCGTGCCAACTACACTGTTAACGGTGGAACAAAACCGCGGATATATGGCGCAGGCTTAAATTGAACAGGGTTAGCGAATAGCCTTCACCCTGATCTAATTTATATCAAAATTGCCGAATCTAACTTGTAGGTGTTTCCCTCCTAATCACATCGGC
>JAUYQG010000199.1 GCA_030695645.1 Legionellaceae bacterium | reverse complement strand
GTTTAGTGTTTTCACTGAACACGAAGCAAGCACGTCATCCTGAGCGCAGTCTTTTTGCGCGAAGGATCTCCTGAATTTTGCACAATCTGAGATCCTTCGCGCAAAAAGACGCGCTCAGGATGACGTACCTGGGGAGTTACTAAAATTCGATATTGGATAATTTTTTCTCCGCTGCGCGTTGCCTAGCTAATTCAAGTTGCTCGACACTGATATCTATGGCAACCACTTTTCCTTCTCGCCCAACTTGCTCTGCAAGCCAGCAGGTTAACTCACCAATACCACAACCCACATCAATTACATGGTCACCTCTTTTAAGCCCGCTGCGCTGTAAAAAAGTAAACGAATACGGATTAGAGAATACATTAAGTCGCATTAAACGATCTTCAAATTTTTCTCCAACTGACAAGGCATAATTTGAATCTTTGACCATAGGGAGTTTCCAAAGTAAATGATGCTGGATAATAAATATAGCATGTTAATGAACATTTCTGTCAATCTATCTCTGTGAGCCCATAAGTATCCTGCGCGCGCAGTGCAGTATAGAATGAAAGGTAATACCTTTGAGGGTTACGAGGATTTACAAAATTCATTTGCTTGCTTATCAGAACTCATTGCAACCACTATTTTTCGTTCTCCTGCAAAAGGATGTCTAGCATGCGGCATGAGCACATTATCTAGTATCAAAACGTCGCCTTTTTCCCATTGGAAGATTATTTTTTCTGAATTATAAACATCGATGATATGCTTAATATCCTCTACCTCTATTTCACTTCCATCGCCATAGTACGTATTTCTAGGTAGATAATCTTTGCTAACAACAGATAAGAGTGCGTTTCTATCTTCTGCCTCCAAAGAAGATATATGAAATAAATGCGCTTGGTTAAACCAGACATTTTCTGCAGTAATTGGGTGCTTAAGCGTGGCCTGACAGATTTGTTGTGTTGTGAGCTCCAAGCCCTTCGGACTCGCGTCATGCCAAACATACTGAATATTGTTTTCATCGCAATAACGTATTACCTCTTTTGTATCCGACGTTTGAAATACATCTTGCCAGCTTAAATCAATGCCTGCAGTATAATTTCTTTTATATAAGATCTTCTTGTCATTGAATTTTTTGATAATTTTTTTATCTATTTTCTTCAAAACGCAACGTCCATCAGCAACCGGTGTCTCACCGCCAGATTGCGCAACAATAATACAGAAAAATAGTATTTTATCAGGCCAGGTGTTCGTATAGGAATTTTCATTATGGAGTAAAATATGTTTATGGGGAGGATATTCTGTTGCCGTATAAATTTTAGCACCTAATCTAGTTCTTGGTGTGGAGCGATTTATATAATCTAATAAATTGGGTGAAAATACATTGGCTAATTGATTAAATTCAGAGACAGAGCGCAAACTAAAATGACGTAAAAGAATACCTCCATGCGTATGAATCTGTTGTTCTATCACATGCCTATTGGCTTCCACAAATTGGATAATATCAGCATCTTCTTTATTTGCACAATAATAACATAATTTGCCAGATCCATTTTCTGATTGAATGTAATTTATTTTTTCCAGTTCCATGTCAATCTCCATACTGTCAAAGGAATATCAATTTGCTCGCGAATGCGAGTGACTATACGAAATAAATACCCAAGATCATCCATGAGTGCGCCTGCACCTTCTTACAAATCTTCATTTTAGGGCAACCTCAGTTGATGTCAACTCAAATTCGTTAGGCAGCAACAGCTGTGGGAGTTACGAAAACTTATTAGTCAACAAAGTCATCAATTGGCTGTTCTCACTACCAAATTCATTTAATTTGGCCAATTGTGCGTCGTGGTTCCACATCACAGTCAAACCAATTGCCACCCTCTGCAATGGTTTCAGGAAAATGCCCCGCATGCAGTAAAAATGGCGGCTATCGTTGCCCATATATTTTTAAATGTTGTCCCAAGCGAGTTAAATCGTAGTGTTTTTAAAGCAGGACCTAACTTATTCTCAAGATCCAAACAAAACGTTGCTGGATCCTCAGCAGTCACCGCCTCATTAAGAAAGGTGATTTCACCGCCTAATTTATAGTCATGATATTAATATTATATGACCAATCCTCATGAGATTGCATAAAAATACTCACTCGAGTTACATGTAGCGGCATAAAAGAGTGACGATACCTCGAAATAACGCCTCCTACCATCCTACAAATAATCTTACAATTTGAATGCAGATATAGGAGTATTTGCCTTCGTATTTATCATAAATAGTCTTTAGTTTTCCATCTTTTGATTGTTCTAATTCAGAAAAAATAATATCAAAATCTTCTTTTGGGATCTGATCTTTGAACGGCTGTATTTGAGCCTTATTCATTAAGTTCAAACCCTTGCTCTTTTCTATATTGGACTTTGAACAAAACCGCATGCAAAAAGACGCATGCAGTTCTGTCCAAATAATTTTAGATCTGTGATATTTATAAGCTTACAATGCTTGACACAACCGGCTTTATTTGTAAGAAAATATACATTCAGGATAATTA
>JAUYQG010000198.1 GCA_030695645.1 Legionellaceae bacterium | reverse complement strand
GTTTAGTGTTTTCACTGAACACGAAGCAAGCACGTCATCCTGAGCGCAGTCTTTTTGCGCGAAGGATCTCCTGAATTTTGCACAATCTGAGATCCTTCGCGCAAAAAGACGCGCTCAGGATGACGTACCTGGGGAGTTACTCATTATGAAGTAAGCAACACAGTTGTACCATGGTGGTTTGTCATGAAATTAATTCGAACTCTTCAAAAAAACAAGGAGTTTAGCATAGGTTCAGTTGCGGCTATCGGTAACTTCGATGGTGTTCATCGTGGACATCAAATGCTGTTGGCTGCTTTGCGCGAGCAAGCGACTCATTTGCAATTACCCATGGTGGTTATTTTATTTGAACCGCAGCCGCGTGAATTTTTTCAAAAGCGAGAAGCGCCACCTCGGTTAACGAGGTTACGAGAAAAAGTGCACGTTTTGCGTGATTGTGGCGTAGATTACGTCTATTGTCTTCGTTTTAATGAGCAGTTGGCTCATAGGTCACCCGTTGAATTTGCCGAGCATGTTATCTTTTTAAATTTGAATGTGAAATACCTGTTAGTAGGGGATGATTTTCGGTTTGGACGAAATCGACAGGGAGATGTCGCGTTACTCAAGCAATTAGCTCAGAAATCAGGGTGTGTTGTTGATAAATGTCCTGATTTTTTGATGGAAGAAGAACGTGTGAGTTCCACTCAGGTCCGACAAGCATTACAATTAGGCGAATTTGAACGAGTTACGTCCTTATTGGGTCGATTATACAGTACGTGTGGACGTGTGATGTATGGTGATGCTCGAGGGCGCCAGTGGGGAGTTCCAACTGCTAATTTGAAGATGACGCAAGCCGCGTTACCTCTCAAGGGCGTATTTTGTGTACGTGTGCAGCGCGAAGGATATCCGCTGTTATCAGGTGTTGCAAACGTGGGACAACGACCCACCATTGATGGCACGAAACAAGTACTTGAAGTTCATCTGTTTGATGTGAATGAATCACTATATGGTGAACGTTTGCAAGTTTTTTTCTTGCACAAATTGCGAGATGAAGTAAAATTCCCATCCTTAGATGCCTTAATAGCCCAGATCCATTTGGATTTGCTGTCGGCAAAAGCATACTTTCTAGAGTGAACCTAATGGCAGAATATAAAGATACCCTGAACTTACCGAATACCTCCTTTCCGATGAAGGCAAGTTTGTCGCAAAGAGAACCCGATATGCTGGCCAAGTGGCAAGAACAAAATACATACGGCAAAATTAGAGCCCTTCGCGCTGGTTCAAAACGGTTTATTTTGCATGATGGGCCACCGTATGCCAATGGACATTTGCATTGCGGCCATGCCTTAAATAAAATTTTGAAGGATTTTATTGTTAAATCAAAAACCCTGAGTGGTTTCGATGCGCCGTTTGTGCCCGGCTGGGATTGTCATGGGTTACCCATTGAGCTCAATGTGGAAAAGAAAATAGGAAAATCAGGTGTGAAAGTGAGCGCATCTGAGTTTCGTCGTGCCTGTCGCGACTATGCTGCAAGCCAAATCGATATTCAGCGAGATGAATTCCAACGACTGGGTGTGTTGGGTGATTGGCAAAACCCGTATGCGACGATGAATTTTAAATACGAGGCAAATATCCTTCGTGCCTTGGCTAAAGTGATCGCCAACGGACATTTGCATCAAGGCTTTAAGCCAGTGCATTGGTGTATTGATTGTGGTTCAGCGTTAGCTGAAGCGGAAGTGGATTACGAAGATAAAAGCTCGTCATCGATTGATGTGGCCTTTTCTGCGTTGGATCCCAACGAATTTTTAGATCGCATGCACTTGAAGTTGCCAGTAAAATCGGTGATTGTCCCGATCTGGACAACCACTCCTTGGACGCTACCGGCAAATGAAGCGGTCAGTATGCATATCGCGTTATCTTATGCGCTGGTCGATGTGGGTGATCGTTATCTGGTTATTGCGGATGATTTAGTGCCTTCTGTAATGGCTAGATATGACGTTACCGATTATCAAGTGATGGGTATGGCAACGGGCGATGCTTTTGAGCATCTGATGTTGCAACATCCGTTGTATGATCGTCAGGTACCTATTGTTTTGGGTGAGCACGTGACCACCGAATCAGGTACTGGTTGTGTGCATACCGCACCAGCTCATGGACCCGATGATTATCTTGTGGGGCAATTATACAAATTACCGTTGATAAATCCTGTATTGGCCAATGGTTGCTATGCACCGGATGTACCTTTATTTGCAGGTGTGTCAGTATTAAAGGCGAATACGCCTATTTTGGATACCTTACGAGAGCGAGGGGTGTTGCTACATGATGAGACCATACAACATAGTTATCCGCATTGTTGGCGTCATAAAACCCCAACCATTTTTCGAGCAACGCCTCAGTGGTTTATTTCCATGGATAACCAGGGGTTGCGTGATAGCTTATTGAATACCATTTCTAAAGTGAATTGGGTACCGGACTGGGGCAAAGCCCGCATTGAAAACATGGTAACCAGCAGGCCTGATTGGTGTATATCAAGACAAAGATCGTGGGGTACTCCGATACCTCTATTCGTACATAAAACAACACGAGCTTTACATCCGAATAGTATTGCCATGATAGAGCAGGTCGCTCAACGTATTGAGAAAGCCGGAATTGAAGCCTGGTTTGAATTGGATCCCACTGAATTACTAGGGCCTGATGCTGCTGATTATGAGAAGTCTAAAGATACGTTGGATGTGTGGTTTGATTCCGGTGTCTCGCATTTTTGCGTATTGAGTCCTGAAGGGGAGAATGTGGGCTTTCCAGCGGATGTCTATTTTGAAGGTTCGGATCAACATCGTGGCTGGTTTAATTCATCACTAACAACATCGGTTGCCATGCACGGTGTGGCCCCTTATAAAACGGTGTTGACTCATGGTTATACGGTTGATGCGGAAGGCAAAAAATTGTCTAAGTCGAAAGGGAATTATGTTGCGTTAGATAAATTAATTAGCCAACACGGTGCGGATATTTTACGATTGTGGGTTTCCTCCAGTGATTATCGAAACGAGGTCAGTATTTCAGATGAGATCATCAAACGAAATGCCGATGCTTACCGACGCTTACGCAATACCGCACGATTTTTATTGGCCAATTTGTTTGATTTTGATCCAGAGCGAGATAGTGTTGCAGGGAGTGACTTGGTGGAGCTCGATAGTTGGGCTATCAAGCGCTGCCAATTATTGCAAGACGAGATCTTGAATGCTTACGATCAATATCAGTTTCATGTGATTTATCAAAAAATTCATCATTTCTGTGCGATGGATATGGGTAGTTTTTATTTGGATATCATTAAAGATCGTCAATACACGACGTCCGTGAACAGCAAAGCACGCCGCTCTTGCCAAACGGCTATGTATCATATTATTCAAGCGTTAACCCGTTGGCTTGCCCCCATTTTATCGTATACTGCGGATGAAATTTGGCCGTATATTCCTGGAAATACGAGTGAATCGGTGTTTTTAGAGCAGTGGTACCAGGCATGGCCGAAATTGAAAGACGTTGATATGGATTATTGGCAACAGGTGCAAGCGATTCGTGATGACGTGAATAAAGCGCTAGAAGCCAAGCGCCAAGCTGGTGTTTTTGGTTCTGGTTTAGCGGCTGATGTTACGATTTATGCTGGTGATAAAGCCCAAGCCATTTTAGATCGATTAGGAGATGAGTTGCGTTTTGTCCTCATAACATCGAAAGCGCGTGTATTGCCGCACGCTGAGTGTCCATCTGAGTTGTTATTTAATGATGAATTGGACGTAGCAATCGACGCACAAGCCAGCGAATCCACCAAATGTGCTCGTTGCTGGCATCGCTTGGATGATGTGGGCGACAATGCCGAACATCCCGAGTTATGTCTGCGATGTGTGGGCAATATTTCGGGGCAGGACGAAGTGAGAGCGCATGCATGAAAAAATGGCATGCGTTTAGCGTCAGTCTGATTGTTATTCTACTTGATCAGTTGAGTAAATATTGGGTTATGAAGCACTTGGTTGCCTATCAACCGGTGCATGTTATTCCCATGCTGAATTTTACGTTGGCCTATAATTCGGGATCTGCCTTTAGTTTTTTAAGTGATTCAGGTGATTGGCATCGTTGGTTTTTTACCGGGTTTAGTTCGGTGATGAGCGTTGTGCTCATCGTATGGATGATGCGATTACCAAAACGTGCTGTGCTGCAATTAATCAGTTTGAGCTTGATATTGGGCGGTGCTGTTGGCAATCTCATCGATAGAGTTTTTCTTGGCCATGTGATTGATTTCATTGATGTTTATTACCAAACACATCATTGGCCGGTGTTTAATATTGCGGACAGTGCTATTTGTGTAGGGGCCGTGTTGTTGTTTTTTAGTTTATAGAGGGCGATGTCTGGCCCGTTCCTTAACTCAGTTCCATTTGGTTATATGTTCCTTCGGCGATATTTGTATTTTCATTATTAACGGCTAACTTTCTGCGTCTCCTACCTACCTTCTTTACCGAGACTGTTCCCATAGAAAACATTGGACCAGATGATTGAGAGGAGACAAAATTGGTATTGGTTGAACTATTTTCCGATGATTTAGTTTCCGTCTTTTCATCATCATCATCTTCTTCCTCTTTTATTGTATCTATTTTCATAGCGGCAAGGATTGAACTAGTACTTGAATAAGGGTTTTGTGCGGGGTCACTTTTCTTTAAGCAAGAAACAGCATGTGTATTTAGGTAGATAGTGGCTCTATCCGGTGTAATCGTTCCTATCCATTGTTGCCTCCAAAATAAAGTATAGTTGGCATGTACTTCATTGATATTGGGTGATATGGAAAAGAGTGAGTTAGGGTTGTCTACACGAGTATTAATATAAAGTATGAATTGCTTGGTACCTTGCTCCGGCTCTATGCTAATATGCTTGGGATTTTTCGCTAGGATCGCTACTACATGCTTATCCTCGAACTCTTCAATGGGGTTTGTGATAATTAATTTCATAAAATAAACCAATGTGTTGCTAATTGGGTCATTGTATCGCAAATTTGTTGTGAATGCAAAAGCAATGCTTAAGAATCAGCAATTCCCGCCTTAAAATAGTGACTGACGTAGGATCGCCCTCTCCCATCAATGGGAGAGGGCGATCCTACTGCTAAGGCGGTAGTTGCCTCAAACGGACTGCAATGCTTCACTTAGGTTTTTTAAATGGCTTATTTCTGGGTTTATGATGCTAACCGATGCAACGGCGGGCAAATTTAAGAAGTGCTCCACTTCATCCCATTCGATTTCAGCAGGAAATAACCGTAATAATGGTAGCGATTTATTCAGTATGGAGCAGAGACCCAAATTAGCGGGGTATACTCGAACATGTTGACAACCCATGGCAGCAGCTTGCATGGCTTCAGATACTGTAGCAATACTGGGCAAGTAGTTGAGGGAATATATGGATGCTGTTTGTGCTAATGTCGGCAAAAAACCAGGGCT
The DNA here is from genome assembly GCA_030695645.1 of Legionellaceae bacterium. GTDB lineage: Bacteria > Pseudomonadota > Gammaproteobacteria > Legionellales > Legionellaceae > JAUYQG01. The sequence continues at coordinate 461 of JAUYQG010000198.1, read as the reverse complement.
GGTAGCGAAATGTACTCCGGCTTCATGGCAATCATCCAATTGTTGACTGTTGATGACGTTCCCTGCTCCAATCCGTAACATAGGAAAATCGTGCAGTACTTTTTTAAGCAAAGATGATTCAGCGGAATTAATTTCGACCACAGAAAAGCCTGCTTGAGCAATGTGTTTGAGTTTGTCAAATAAAAACGTATCGACATCCAGTGTGATAATAATCGATTGTGTTCCAATGAGCTTATCCATCATGATGTATATTCACTTGCATACTTACGATAGTTACATCTTAAAAGAAGTTGTGGGTAATTAGCAAGATTTATTGCTCTGGCCAGAGATTCTGGGCGAACCCATTTATGCCCGTGTTAAACCCCCATGTGATCAAAAAAAATCATTTATGGTCTATCCGGTTAAAAAAACCTTATCCATCACAGCTCACCTCACACTAAACGACGCTTGTTTTTGCACAA
>JAUYQG010000197.1 GCA_030695645.1 Legionellaceae bacterium | reverse complement strand
TGAGCGCGTCTTTTTGCGCGAAGGATCTCAGATTGTGCAAAATTCAGGAGATCCTTCGCGCAAAAAGACTGCGCTCAGGATGACGTGCTTGCTTCGTGTTCAGTGAAAACACTAAACTTATCCACAACCTGGGGAGTTACTGGTAAACGACCATTCTGATCGCAAATCTTCCTCTAAGCCAATGTAAAATGAGTCGACAGTGTTATCTAGGAGTACGGCAAAGTTTTCTATAAAATCAGCAAATAAAGCGTTATCTAAGATATCAGCTAATATAACAGGGTAATCTAGAATCTCAGCAAGAAAATGGTTTAGTTGCATTAAAATAACGTTTATCTTTACGTAGTCGCCGTTCATTGAACTATGATGGAATAGCGGATTGTTCCTAGTATTGGAGAAAATATGATGTAGATCAGCAAATAAAGCGCGTAGACGCTCAGCTAACACACTAGGTTTTGTTAGGAAAGAAGCTATTTCGGAAAAATTTTCTAAGAGATCACCAAATAAAGCACTATCTCGGATATTGGTTAATAAAGCAGGGTTTTTTTGCATCTCAGCAATAAAATAGTCTATAGAACGAAAAATACCCTTTATGGTTAAATCATTTCTACCCATCGATAGATGATCGCCGTCCAGTGCCCCCTGAAAGAATATTGTACCGTCATCACTGCAATCATTCGCCGCTAGGATAATATGACCTTTACGATGAGCTGATAAAGCGGCTTTTTTAACAGGTGTTACTTTCTTGCTAATACGTTGGTTCATGGCATTTAATGGGCTCTCATTACCGCCTTTATTGACAAACTTAAAAACCTGTGGTGGGTCGTGAAAAAAACGCCGAGACAGTTTGTACGCACCTTTTTTGGACTTTGGTCGCTCCAAATTATCCATAGCTTGCTCATATTTTTCAACAATTGCATCTTTTTTGGTAAAAAACCGCTCTGGTGTCAATTCATCGTCTGTATCAGTGTTGTTATTCTCTATCATGTTATTACTTTCTCATGTTATCACTTTCGAAAAATCTGATTATAACTAGATATACTGCGCGCGGCCACAAACTTACGTTTTAATTCTCGTGTTGACGTGTGAGGTATAGTATGAGTAATGAACTGGTTGAGAGTAATGGAGCTCAAGTTTCTTGGACAGAAAGACATGAGGCCTTTTTCATGTCTTTTTGTCCAAAGTCTAAGTCTAATGCCTAACGACAAATTTTGGTGTATTTCTCTTTAGAGATATTTTAGGAGGATTCTCATTAAAAAATGATCCGGAAAAAGAAGGTCGTTTTCTTTCGATTCGGGTTGTTCTTGATGATTTTGATTTTTTTAGGTTGTGCAATGTAGGGATTGGGTGGTTGTTGTCTGCGGGACGTTTTGTTGCGATTTTTGGTTGATTGCTTGTTGTTTCTAGTGTGTTTGTTGGCCTTTTTCGATATCGAACAAGGGCCGATAACATTAATTCATGGGTCAATTGCTTTCGCTGGTTTGGCTGTAACGTTTCCAAAAACAATTCGAGGGCCTTGAAATTTTTTGCATCCGTTTGTAAAACATTGGGTGTTATCAAGGGCTGAAAAAATCCCGTGGTTGCAACGGATGCAGCGCGGGGTGAAAAACCCATGGATACAAGTTTATTCGCGACAAAGACAAGACTGCCTATTCTGTTGTTATTCAATTCCACTTCACGCTCAATGGCATTAAATAAGAATGATTGAATACATACTTCTAACTTGTGCTCAACGCTTGCTTGTTCTAGCCATAGTATGAATTCATGATCACTCATATCGCTACTTTGCTTGCGGCATAACTCTAAAAATTGAACAATAGTTTGTATGTTTGCGTCAACTCTATCATTCTGATGGCTTGTGATCGCATGCAAATAGTTTACAAAAGAGGTTAAAAATGCGTGCTGATTGGTTTGATCTTTAATGCGGTGAACTCGATAATAATTTTGAAAACCTTGGCTGTTGAAAAACTGTTCGATTACCAAAGGTTTTTGGTAGTATTGTTGCATCAAAGGCAATAGTGCGTTACTGGAACTATCTTGCTGTTGCGATACCACATCAAAGAATGCTGTGGGAATTCGTTTACATACAAACGTTGTGAGCATGATGGCATTGATGTCTAATATTAATTTTTGATTTGATTCGTGTGTAACCTGCATTTCAGCTTGAATAGCGATATCTTCAAAGAGAAAAAACAACTCCGTAAAATCCATGTTTCTGGAACCACCGCTGATCATGTTTCCACCTAAATGTAGTCGATCGGCAAGTAAATCGATGAGTTTAGTTAAATCAGATTTTTCAGAAACAGCTAGTAATGTTCTTAACCATTTCGATGCATCGTCCGCAGAGCGTTTCTTGGGATTGCACGATTTGGCTGAATGATGCTCTTTATTTTGAAAATCAAGCATCATGGTGATAATGGATCGCAAGAATTGTTCTTCTGGACTTGAGTTAATCAGTAAATTTAAATTACTAATCACATGCCAGGTTGCTTGCAGTACGTCAGATGATGATACATGGCATTCTAACTTAGATGATACTGAGTTTAGTACATTAGCAATGCTGTTCATGCGTTTGTCGAGTAAGTAGTATTGAATTGTTTCTAATATATTTTTAGGTAAATGCATCTGCTTGTGCAGTGATTCAAGGACTTTATCCACGTCGTCAGCTTTTAGCTTAATTTTTAATTGTTGACATTTCGTTATTAGTTTTTCGAGTGCTGCTGCGTTTTTTGAGCATACGTCATGAAAGAAGCTTAAAGATACGTCATTCAGTTGTCCTGAAACGTAATCAATTAGCCGCCTTATTTGTTCGTGTGCATGTTTGTTCGACCTCATGTCAAGGCGAAACGCTTCTGATCCCATATATCACCTTTCTGCTCTATACTAAGAAAGTAGTACATTTTTTAGTATAGTCAAGAAAAAAGAAGCAGATTTTTAAAAAAATGATATTACTCGCACGCTAGGATGATGCACGAAAACAGAGCCACAACCATCAGGGAGTGGAAATTTAGGAAACTTAGGTGTCCAAGCACTAGGTTTTCATTAACCGCTTGATAACCACATTGATAAGCACACAGAGGAACGTGGCAATAACAAGAATACCCAATAGATAACTAAAGGATGTGGCGTAATGTGCTTTTAAATCTACAATCGAGGTATTGCCTATAGAAACGGCTGTTAGTGACGCTAATTTACCTGATAAAAATCCACCAAGACCAAGCGACACAAAAAATATTCCCATCATAGTGCTGACTTTTTTTCGACTAGCAAGTAACGTAACGGCAGACAAGCCTACTGGTGATAACAATAATTCTGCTAATGAAATAACAAGGTAAGCTGGTATTAAATACAATGGTGATAGTAAACCCGTTGGAAAACTAAAGTGGCATATTGTAGTAATCAACGCATAAGCTATGGTCATGCAACACATGGATATTAAAAATTTATTTCCTGTGCGAATTGCATGCTGTGCGTGAGTTAATCGAGCTTTACCACGCGACAAAATAATACCCAATATAATCATGCCCATACTTTGTATTCCAACATAATAAGGTGGTGGAAATTGCACGCCAAAAACGGTTGGATTCACAACGCGCACAATAAATAAAGTCAAAGACAAAAACATTTGAAAATAAAAGGCCCAAAACATAACGGAAATAATACAAAGTAAACCGATCACAATAGTTTGTTTAGCTTGAACGGGCGGTTCATTTTTTATGCAATGAATAAAATAAGCTAAAGAAAGAATGACCACAGAAACAAAAACAGTATCTGCAAGTTTTGGGTAATTTAGTATAAAAAAAGATATAAGCCAAAGAAAAGCCATTAAAAATCCGGCTAGGATAATTTTTTGAATTTCAAATTGATAGTCGTGATAGTCACGAATTTTGTAAAAATATATTCCTTGAACAAAGACCATGCCAGCAATAACCATACCGATAGCAGCACTAACGAATGCCATAGACCATCCAAAATGCTCACTAAAGTAACTGGGTAATGTAGTGCCTAAGATAATACCGGTTGTTAAGCCCATATAAAAAATTGTAAAACCACTTTCTCGATTAGGTGAGTCTTCCGGGTATTCATTACCAAGCAACGAAGAAATGTTGGGTTTAAGCAGACCTGTACCCACAGCGACACCAGCTAGTGCAAGACATAAGTAGGTATCAGAGGTTACAAAGCTGATTGAAATATAGCTCGCACAAAGTACGACCGCACCCGTTAATATGGCCCTCTTCTGACCAATCAGGTGATCTGCAATCCAACCACCAATTACGGGTGATAAATAAGTTAGTGCAGTAAATGAACCAACTAAGGCATAAACTCGTTTATCTGGCCATCGAAAATGCAGGGCTAGATAGAGTGCCAATAAAGTTTGGACAACATAAAAACCATAGCGTTCCCACATTTCGGTCGCGAAGAAAGTACGCAGTGATCGTGGATGGCTCAATTGCGTTGTTTGCACGGGATACCTTACATTAGAGGTTATATTTCGGGAGTTTTCATCGTTTCACAAAGTAGAAATAGAAAAAATCTCTAAGATTATCGCATGAATTTGCTAACAAGTATATCGTCTAATACGTATTGCTCCTACTTCTGTTGAGTATTACAATGTCATAATTATTGTCATTTGTGATTATCATGATCGATTTACAAGCTCGTAAGAAAACCATTGATCCGTTAAAGCGTCCTCCGCATTCGGTAGAAGCGGAGCAGGCCATTATTGGTGGTCTTATGCTTGAAAATCAAGCTTGGGATAAAGTTGGGGTCAAGTTATGTGAGGCCGATTTTTATCGGACTGAGCATCGAATTTTGTTTAAAGCGATAGTCACATTGTCGAGTAGAAGTCAGCCGTTTGATGTGGTTACGTTGCTTGATACGCTTAAGTCAAATAATGAACTTGATAATGCGGGGGGGGAAGCCTATCTTTTTGAGCTTGCCAATAATACCCCTAGTGTTGCTAACGTATCAGCTTATGCGGACATAGTTCGCGAAAAATCGGTACAACGTCAACTAATATCAGTGGCAACTGAAATTGCTGATTCAGCCTACAACCCCAGCGGTCGAGAGGTCCCTGAATTATTAGATTTTGCTGAACGTAAAGTGTTTGCAATCGCTGAACAGACGGCAGGTGATGGTGGACCTGAAATTATCAAAACGATTTTATCACGAGCTGTGGAACGAATAGATGCGCTGTATCATAGCGGCGACTCGATTACTGGACTAGCGACGGGCCTAACGGATTTGGATGAAATGACATCAGGGTTGCAGCGTTCTGATCTTGTGATTGTCGCTGGTCGTCCATCCATGGGTAAAACCACACTTGTGATGAATATCGCCGAACACGCTGCCATCAAAGGTTCGCAACCCGTATTGGTTTTTTCAATGGAAATGCCCGCTGATTCATTGGCAATGCGGATGATGTCCTCATTGGGACGTATCGATCAACATCGTATTCGTACCGGTAAATTAGATGATGACGATTGGCCACGCGTCACTTCGGCCGTACATATGCTTTCCGAAGCACCTTTGTTTGTTGACGATACACCAGCACTAAGTCCTGCAGAATTGCGTGCTCGTGCGCGCCGTGTCATGAAGGAACATGGCCAATTAGGTTTGATTATCGTCGATTATTTACAATTGATGAAAGTGCCTGGTTTTAAAGCAGATAATCGCACCGCGGAAATCTCAGAAATTTCTCGCAGTTTAAAATCACTCGCAAAAGAGTTGCATGTACCACTTATTGCCTTATCTCAATTAAATCGAAGTTTGGAGCAACGCCAAGACAAGCGTCCTGTGATGTCTGATTTACGCGAATCAGGCGCGATTGAACAAGATGCCGATTTGATTTGCTTTATCTATCGTGATGAAGTTTACAATGAAGATAGCCCCGACAAAGGTTGTGCTGAAATCATCATAGCAAAACAGCGAAATGGCCCTATCGGTAAAGTTCGAGTGGCATTCTTGGGTAAATATACTCGTTTCGAAGATCTGGCGTTTAACGGTTATCAAGGGGATAATTAACGTGTCACGTCCCACCTATCTTTATGTTGATTCGGCAGCATTATTGAATAACGTAAAACGTGTAAAGCAGTATGCTCATGGTAAGAAAATCATTGCTATGGTTAAAGCCAACGCCTATGGTTGTGGTTTACCGGCAGTATTACCTTCTCTAGAGCCCTATGTTGATGCATTTGGTGTGGCCTGCCTTGAAGAGGCCATGGCAGTACGTGAATTAAGCTCGAATTGTGAGTGCATACTTTTTCAGGGTATTTTTAGCCCACGAGAGTTAGAACTCGTTGTGCAATTGCGATTGCAGTGTGTCATTCACCAACGCGAGCAACTAAACTGGATATTGACGACTCCCTTACCCAATAAATTAAAAGTATGGGTCAAGATAAACACCGGCATGCACCGTTTAGGTTTTGAGGTGGATGAAGTCCCCGATATTGTTCAAGCACTAATCAACTGTCCATGGATCGATGCCAACATGGGTTTAATGACGCATTTTGCGTGTGCTGACGAACCTAATAACATGGCGAATCAGCTGCAGTTAGAAAAGTTTAATGCTTTACCAATACATTATGCTAATATTACTCGCAGTACCGCCAATTCTGCGGCGATTATTGCGTTACCAGACTCACATGCCGATATGGTTCGTCCAGGAATTATGCTATACGGTGTATCACCCTTTGCTGATCAAACGGGTCAAGAGTTAGGGCTTGAACCGGTGATGCACTTTGTTTCAGCTGTAACGGCCATACATCATTATCCAGCCCATTCGCCAATTGGGTATGGTAGTACTTGGCAAAGCGATAAGCCGTCTATCATTGGTGTGGTGGCAGTCGGCTATGGAGATGGTTATCCAAGGCATATTGCTTCGGGTACGCCTGTGTGGGTAGGAAAGGGAATAGCACCGATAGTAGGACGTGTTTCTATGGACATGTTGACCATTGATATCACGAACTGTCCAAATGTTAATTTTGGCGATTCGGTCGAATTGTGGGGCAAGCATTTGCCTGTGGAATGTATTGCAAAATCGGCAGGAACGATTCCGTACGAGTTACTTTGTCAAGTATCACGTCGGGTTATTAGAAAGTAATGAGGTGATGAAATGAAAAAATTGGGTATGGTTGTTTTATCGTTATCAACCGTTTTAACTGCGTGCGGTCCTGTGACTAACGAAGGTGTTGGCACGATAACCGGCGGTGTGGTTGGTGGTTTATTGGGTAGTCAGTTTGGAAGTGGGGCAGGTCAGGTTGCTGCCGCAGCAGGTGGTGCTTTATTAGGCGCTTATCTGGGTGGAACTATTGGTAAGTACATGGATCGTCAAGATCGTATGGAAATGCAAAATGCGTTGGAAACAGCACCCGTTGGTCGCTCGGTGAGTTGGAAAAATCCCGATAATGGTAATCAATATCGTGTTCAACCCACACGTACCTATTATGTACAAGAACAGCCTTGTCGTGAATATATTACCTATGCCACGATAGCAGGGAAAAGTGAAAAAATTTATGGTAAAGCTTGCCGGCAAGCCGATGGTTCATGGAAAGTGGCCAATTAGTGAGACAATATGAAAATACTAGTCGCAGTGAAGCGTGTTATTGATCCGTATGTTAGAGTACGTGTGAAGTCAGATGGATCTGGAGTTGAAACACACAATGTTAAAATGGCAATGAATCCTTTTGATGAAATTGCATTGGAGGAAGCGCTACGTTTACGCGAAAAACATAGTGGAGTAGAGGTCGTTATCGTCACGATTTCAGATAATCCTGTTCAGGATACACTACGCCATGGTTTAGCACTCGGAGCGGATCGCGCCATCTTAATTCATACGGATCGATCTTATTGCAGTTTAAATATTGCAAAAATTCTTCAAAAAGTAGTAACTGATGAATCACCTGATTTGATATTCATGGGAAAGCAATCTATCGACGGTGATAATAATCAAACACCTCAAATGCTGGCAGGATTATTAGATTGGCCACAGGCTACCTATGCGTCTCATGTGAGCATCACAGATGAGAGCGTTGTTGTCAATCGTGAAACGGATACTGGATTAGAAGAGCTACGCGTCCATATGCCTGCTGTGGTCAGTGTTGATTTGCGACTGAATGAACCTCGTTATGCTAGTTTGCCCAATATTATGAAAGCAAAACAAAAGCCCTTGACAGTGATTGAGTTGAATTCATTAGGTCTTGTACTTGCGGAGCACAGACGTATTTTAAAAGTAACGAATCCAGCAACACGAAGTGCTGGAATTAAAGTGGATTCAGTACAGTCACTGCTTGATAAGTTGCAACAAGAGGCGAAGGTGTTGTAGATTGGCCAAAACGGCATGCAAAAAGACGCATGCCATTCTGTCCAAATAAGTTTAGATCGGACCTATTTATAAGCCAATAATATCAACGACAATCGGCTCGCTTTGTAGAAACATTCCTGCCTGTCCGGTTGTCACATACTCGTCACAATATGTGACGAAATCATCACACTATGTGACAACCGGATAGGCAGGGAAACAGTTACAATCAGGACAATTAACGATCTAATTATGCGAGGTGGATCTGAAATTTCTTGGACAAAAAGACATGAGGCTCTTTTCATGTCTTTTTGTCCAAAGTCCAATAATTAAGGATGAATTATGGGTGTATTAATTCTTGTAGAACATGACAATCAGGTCATGCTTCCTTCCACTCGCAATGTATTATTTGCGGCATTACAATTGGGAGATGAACCCATTTTGTTGGTTGCAGGACACGAATGTCAAGCAGTGGCTGATGAGGCTTGCGCGCTGTCGGGTGTTCGTTCGGTATGGCTTGCTGATCATGTTTGTTATGCCCATCAATTAGCGGAACCAGTAAGTCAATTAATTAAAGAATTATCCGGTTCTTTTTCACATATCATCACGGCTTCAAGTACTTTTGGTAAAAATATATTACCTCGAAGTGCCGCAATGCTTGATGTGACACAATTATCCGATGTGACTCGCATCATCGACCATAATACGTTTGAACATCCTATTTACGCAGGTAATGCGATTGAAACGGTTGAGATGTTGGATAATAAAAAACTATTAACCATTCGTACGACAGCTTTTGATGCGGTGGTGAACAAGCAGGAACCGTGTGGAATCGAGCGTATCGCGCACGTATTTACCCAAACGAAAACAAGTTTTATGAATCATCAACTGAATGCATCCGTTCGACCAGACTTAACGAGTGCCGACATCATTGTTTCGGGCGGTAGGGGTTTGCAAAATTCGGAAAAATTCAAATTAGTTGAAGAATTAGCCGATGTGCTAGGAGCAGCCGTGGGAGCTTCTCGAGCGGCAGTTGATGCAGGTTTTGTTCCGAACGATTATCAAGTAGGGCAAACAGGTAAAATAGTTGCTCCCAAACTTTATATAGCAATAGGTATTTCTGGAGCGGTACAGCATATGGCAGGTATGAAAGATTCTCATGTGATTGTCGCGATTAATAAAGATGGGGATGCGCCCATTTTTCAAATTGCTAATTATGGTTTGGTCGGAGATTTATTTGATTTAGTCCCTAAACTAATCAGTGAACTCAAATCACGAGGTTTATCAAAATGTTAGTTGGCGTTCCTAAAGAAATTAAATCGCAAGAATATCGAGTCGGCCTTGTCCCAGCTAGTGTGAAAGAAATTGTTAAGGCAGGCGGTTCTGTGTTGGTAGAAAAAAACGCGGGCATGGGTATTAAAATCACAGATAATGAATATATAGCTGCCGGCGCTATGATTGCAGACACCCCAGATGAAATTTATGAATCTGCTGAATTGATCGTTAAGGTGAAAGAGCCGCAACCCTCAGAATGTCGTCGACTACACGCAGGACAAACCCTATTTACGTATCTGCATTTAGCCCCCGATCCACTGCAAACACGCTTACTGAAAGAGTCTGGCGTGACTGCAATTGCTTATGAAACAGTTACCCAACACCATGGTGGGTTGCCGTTGTTAACGCCCATGTCTGAAGTTGCTGGGAGGATGTCTATCCAAGCGGGTGCTCATTGTTTGGAGGCGGCACAAGGTGGTAGCGGAATACTATTAGGTGGTGTGCCTGGTGTAGCACCTGCTCATGTGGTAGTGATTGGCGGTGGGGTAGTTGGTACGAATGCTATTCGAGTAGCTATTGGTATGGAGGCACGAGTAACGGTTATCGATAAATCATTAACGCGGCTACGGGAACTCGATTTTCAATTTAATTCAAAATTAAACACTATTTATGCAACTGCTCACGCTCTGGAAGATTGTGTAATGGCTGCTGATTTAGTTGTTGGAGCCGTTTTAGTTCCAGGCGCGGCGGCACCTAAGTTAGTAACTCGGGCTATGATTCAATCGATGCGTCCGGGATCGGTAGTCGTTGATGTTGCCATTGATCAAGGTGGATGTTTTGAAACAAGTCGTTCAACGACACATCAAGAACCCACATTTGTAGTGGATGGTGTCGTTCACTATTGTGTCGCTAATATGCCTGGCGCGGTACCCAGGACATCTACTTTTGCTCTCAATAATGCAACATTGCCGTTTATTCTTAGTATTGTCACAAAGGGAATAAAGCGTGCGTTATTGAGTGATATTCATTTTATTAATGGGTTGAATGTGCACCAGGGGAAAATCACGTATGAGGCAATTGCTCGTGAGCTTGGGTACGATTACACACCTGCGGTTGATGCACTACATTAGGGTAACTACCCGTTCCCCGAGCGTCAACATCACCCTCCGAGCAGTTACACATTAGGAATTAAACATGACCAATTTAAAAGCACAGGCTGCTGAAGCCGCCTTAGAGTACATTGAAGATAATATGATTATTGGTGTCGGGACAGGATCAACCGTTAATTATTTTATAGATGCATTAGCTAAAGTCAAACATAGAATTGAGGCTTGTGTTGCGAGCTCTTTGGATACCGAAAGACGATTGTTGGACGCTGGTATGGTTGTGCTGGATCTTAATGTTGTTGGTGAGCTTCCTATTTATGTGGATGGGGCTGATGAAGTTGATGCTCATCGTGCCATGATTAAGGGCGGCGGAGGTGCCTTAACCCGAGAAAAGATTATTGCGTCGGCATCACGACAATTTGTATGTATTGTTGATGAAACAAAATTGGTGCAAAAATTGGGGGTTTTTCCCGTGCCCGTTGAAGTTCTTCCGCTTGCCAGAAGTTTTGTTGCCCGTGAATTGGTTAAATTAGGCGGTGATCCTGAGTATCGACATGGCTTTGTCACCGATAACGGTAATATTATTCTTGATGTCTTCAATTTAGATAGGAGTGCACTAGCAAGCATGGAAGATGCTATCAACCTTATTCCTGGTGTTGTGGACAATGGGATATTTGCTAAGCGATTAGCTGATAAGGTTCTTATAGCTGGGCGAGATGGTGTGCGATTGATCTAAATTCTATACTGCGCGCGGGCACAATCTTAAGTTTTTTGTATCTATTCGCCAAATATGGCGTTTCCTTGAAAGGTGCTGAATGGTTACAGTTTTTTTTGACAAACCTTCAGAAACATATGAAACCCATTGAATCAATGCGGTTTTTTAAGTCATACGTAGTAACAAGTGCTCGTTCACGACAAAAATTATATATTAAATATCTATCTTGCTTGCTCATATTTAGATTATACTTCGCGCCGTCCTAATTTCAGTTTAAATCAAGAGTAAAAACTTTTTAACTTGAACTTTTTATGATACGAACATACAATTAATTACCACACAGTTAATAAAGTTGGGTAGGAGTATGAAAAAAACACCGTTTAAACTCAGCATAAATGCCTACGATACAACGTTTACTGTTCAGATTGCAGAAACGCCGAAAGAGGTTGAGTCGTGTATCGCCCTACGTACCCGATATTTTCAGTCGGGCGCAACACCTGATCATGCTTTGCAAATAGTCGATGAAGATGAATACGATAAATATTGTTGTCACTTGATGGTCATTGATAATGAAATTAATGAAGCCGTTGGGACTTATCGTTTGATGCGATGGGATGTTGCTGAAAAAAACATTGGTTATTATTGTGAAACTGAATTTGATCTCAGTAACATTAAACGACAACATTTGAAATTAGTTGAGATGGGACGCTTATGTACAGCCTCAGAATATCGACATAAAAATATTGTGGGTATGCTTTGGAATGGGGTGTACGAATACCTTGATTTCTATCACTTAGATTATTTATCAGGAAGTGTGTCGTTACCTACGGATGAGCCGGATTTGACATCAAAAATATACGCTTATGCCAAATACAAAAATATGCTAGCAGATCCTTCGTTTAGTGTAACACCACTCCCAATGTGTGTTGATAAAACGTTTGACCCAAATTATAAAATTCTGGATATTAATAAAACGAGAAAAGAATTACCAAAACTATTTCTTGCCTATTTGGTTTTAGAAACCAAAATATGTGGACCAAGTGGTCACGACAATATTTTAAATTTAAATGATTTTTATATTTTAAGTAATTTAAAAGAGAGACATAATAATCGACGAATCAACCGTTTTAAATTGAAGACCTAAAAAATTATGTTGAGTCACTTGATTGAAATTCGTCGTCGTATCTTATTGGTCTCAATCCTGTTTGGTTGTTTATTTTTGTTGTTTTTTTTTATTGCCCCTCATTTGTTCCATGGTCTGATCTGGCCATTATTAAAAGCATTACCCCACAATAAAGGGTTGGTTGCTACGCAAATCACAACTCCGTTGTTTACACCACTTAATATTGCTGCAGATATGGCGTTATTAGGCACGACGCCATATGTGCTATTTCACATCGGGCGTTTTGCTTCGCCAGGGCTCTATCAGCATGAGCGCTACCACTTGAGCTGGGTATTGTGCGGCAGTTTTACTCTATTTATTTTAGGATGTATTTTTTGCTATTATTTAGTGCTTCCCTTTATGTTTCAGTTCATAGTCAATATGATGCCCCAAGGGGTTCATTTGATGCCTGATATGGGTTTTGCTATTGATTTCATAACCCGTATGCTACTTATTTTTGGATTGTGCTTTCAAGTTCCCTTAGTTGCCTTGATATTGGTTCGCTTGCAATTGATATCCATACTCACATTAAAAAACATGAGACCTTATGTGATAGTGGGGGCATTTACGTTAGGCATGCTGCTGACGCCACCTGATGTTTTATCACAAATCATGCTCGCTATTCCATTATGCCTTCTTTATGAGTTCAGTGTAATAACGGCCCGATATGCCGTTAAACTTGACAATTAGATATGATGATGTACATTAATAGTGTGGGATAATGAAATCAAGGAGAGAGGACCATGGCCAGTACACAAAAACCAAACAAGACAAACTTACCGATAAATTTTATGGGAAACGAATTCAACCCATTATTAACATTGCAACATGATCTCAGCAAAACAATGAGTCATTTTTATGATTTATTTGAACCGAAACATTTTAACATGGATCATTTTGAAAATATTAAATTATCTCCATGTATGGATTTAGTTGAAACCAAAGATCATTTTAAAATCGAAGTTGAAATGCCTGGACTTGATGAAAAAAACATCAAGGTATCTATTTGTGACAATATGTTGTCGATTTGTGGTGAAAAATCGTTATCGAAGAAAGATCTTAGTAAAAACTATATTGATCGTGAAATACGTTATGGACGATATGAACGCAGTATCTCTTTACCGCAAACGGCTGATTGGGAGCATGTATCTGCGACATTTAAAAAAGGAATGTTATGGATCACCATTCCTAAAAAAGCCAGTAAAAAGAGCAGCTCACGAGATGTTAAAATTTGTCGTATGGATGCTAAGAAATAAAGTAATCCCCATTCGGCGTTATTTTACAGTCCTTGAGCTAATATTTTCAAATTTTGTGTTATCCTTATAATATTGTTTGTTCTCAATCACTTCGAAAGATTAAGTGACCTGAGTTGGGGTAAATGGATTATGCATGATGGTGCTGTTTTTTATACGATTTTTTTGATTTTTGCAGGCGCTTCCGTTTTTTCAACGCTGGTGCTTTATACACGACAATCCTTGTTGGTTGCCTATATTTTACTCGGTGCCGTATTAGGACCTTGGGGGCTGAAGTGGATCTCGGATCTGGATGCGGTACAGGATGTTGGTGAGGTGGGAATTGTTTTTTTACTTTTCTTACTCGGGCTGCATCTACAGCCGCAAAATTTATTGCATATGCTTAAAAAAGTAACTTGGATTGCCACCTTCAGTTCGCTTTTGTTTGCGATTATCGCCTATTTCATTGGCCGTTGGTTTGGATTGTCGGTTACGGAGTCATTGGTTCTTGGTGCCGCCATGATGTTTTCTAGCACCATTATTGGCTTAAAATTATTACCGACCACCATATTACATCACCAACATACTGGTGAAGTCATGATCAGCGTGCTGCTCATGCAGGATTTAATTGCCATTGTTGTGTTGATTTTGATTAATGGTGGGCAAGACGGGGATTTCAGTTGGCATGATTTGATTATGGTAGGTGTCGCTCTTCCGGCACTGATGTTGTTTGCCTTCGGTGTGGAGCGTTATGTATTAGTCAAGTTATTGGCCCGATTTGACAGAACTCAAGAATATGTTTTTTTATTATCAATCGGTTGGTGCTTGGGGTTGTCGGTACTTGCAGAAAAACTGGGTCTATCGCAAGATATTGGTGCTTTTGTAGCGGGCGTTGCATTAGCCGCAAGCCCTATCTCATTGTTTATCGCAGAGAGCTTGAAACCATTGCGTGACTTTTTTCTTGTGATGTTTTTCTTTGCGGTGGGTGCTACATTTAACTTTGGTTATCTTGCTCAAGTACTTATTCCTGCTTGTATTTTAGCAATACTAATGCTTTTCATTAAGCCGATTTGTTTTCGTTTACTGCTGATGAAGGCAGGGGAAAAAAAATCCGTTGCTACAGAGGTGGGGATACGTTTGGGGCAGGCAAGTGAATTTTCATTATTAGTCGCTTCCATTGGTTTAAGTTCGAAAGTTATTTCTGCTGTGGCATCAAACCTGATTCAAGCAACGACGATTTTGACTTTTGTTGTGTCATCCTACCTCGTTGTTCTAAAATACCCAACGCCCATGTCGTTGTCTGACAAAATGCGTAAAGATTAGAGAGCACAATTATGCGTTTATTTGTTCGTTTATTTGCTTGTTTTATGGTAACATTGCTTATCTCGTGCAGCACCTATCAGCAGATGATTCATCATGCTAGTACTCTGAAAGCATGTCGTTTAATGTGTTCTGATCGATTACAGCAATGTGCTCATACGTGTCAAAATAACGAACGAAATTGCACAGCTTTAGCAAATGCTGAAGCAGCTGTGCATTTTAATCAATACAAACATCAACGATGTGTTCAGGGAGAAATCGTCGCACTTGAGTTGCAATCTTATCGAGATCCACTACAATGCCGCAAAATAACCTGTGCGTGCAGGGCAGATTATGGAGTTTGTACTCAATCTTGCAAGGGAAAAATTCATAAACGTCTTCAAGTTGTGGCACCTAATTAGAGGGCTAAACGTCTTGAGAGACCCAATATATGGTAAACGAAACGATGAATGATTTAGATCCAGTTGAAACCAGTGAGTGGTTAGATGCTTTAAAAGCAGTTGTTGCTACAGACGGCCAAGAACGTGCTGCTTTTTTAATTCAAACATTGATCAATAAGGCCAATAATGATGGCATAGACCTGACTCTAGCGCTAACAACACCTTATCGTAACACACTAAAAACGTATGAAGAAAAACAGATGCCCTCCGATGAAGGGATGTCCAAGAGAATTAGTGCCTTGATTCGTTGGAATGCTGTTGCAATGGTATTGCGCGCGGGTAAATATGCACCTGAACTAGGTGGTCATATTGCAAGCTATGCATCTGCGGCAACACTTTATGAGGTAGGATTCAACCACTTTTTTAAAGGTCCAAATGGCAGTAACGGTGGTGATTTACTTTATATTCAAGGACACTCTGCCCCGGGAATTTATGCCCGAGCGTTTCTTGAAGGGCGACTTTCCGAACAACAATTAGATAAATTTAGGCAGGAAGTTGAGGTTGATGGCTTGTCATCCTATCCACATCCCTGGTTAATGCCTGATTTTTGGCAATTTCCAACAGTTTCCATGGGACTAGGTCCTTTACAAGCGATATATCAGGCTCGTTTCTTGAAATATCTTGAAAATCGTGGGTTGATTCAAGCCGAAGGTCGTAAAATATGGGCATTTCTTGGTGATGGCGAAACAGATGAAGTGGAGTCACTGGGTGCATTAACCATTGCTGCACGAGAAAAATTAGATAACCTAATTTTTGTAGTCAATTGCAATTTGCAACGTCTGGATGGACCTGTTCGAGGTAATGGTAAAATTATCCAGGAGCTGGAAGGATTATTCCGGGGTGCTGGTTGGAACGTGCTTAAAGTAGTATGGGGTGGTCGTTGGGATCCACTCTTTTCGCTTGATAAAGATGGTGTCATGCAAAAACGCATGGACGAATGCGTGGACGGCGAGTATCAGAGCTATAAAGCGAATAATGGTAAATTTGTCCGCGAGGAATTTTTCGGACGATATCCTGAATTAAAAAAAATGGTAGAGCATTTATCAGATGACGAAATATGGCGTTTAAATCGCGGTGGTCATGATTCGCAAAAAGTCTACGCAGCTTATGCAAAAGCAGTAGAGCATACCGGAAGTCCTACGGTTGTCTTAGCAAAAACCGTCAAAGGATTCGGGATGGGTGCGGCAGGCGAGGGCATGAACATCACTCATCAACAAAAGAAAATGACGGATGAGCAAGTGCTTGCGTTCCGTGATCGCTTTAGCATTCCTATTAGCGATGATCATATTGCAGAAATACCGTTTTATAAACCAGCAGACGATAGCCCGGAAATTAAACACTTACGCAATCAACGTGACAAGTTGGGTGGTTATTTGCCGGCACGCAACAAAGAGTCGGAATCATTGCAAATTCCTGACTTGTCTGCCTTTTCAGCTGTGACCCAAGGTTTGGGGGAGCGTGAAATTTCGACCACTATGGCTTTTGTACGCATTTTATCTGCGCTACTAAAGGATCCCAATGTGAGCAAACGCATTGTGCCGATCGTTCCCGATGAATGCCGTACGTTTGGTATGGAAGGTTTATTTCGACAAATTGGTATTTACTCACCTGTTGGGCAATTATATACCCCAGTGGATCATGAGCAAGTTATGTACTATCGAGAAGCTAAAGATGGTCAAATATTAGAAGAAGGAATTAATGAAGCCGGCGCGTTTTGCTCCTGGATTGCAGCAGGCACGTCCTACAGTTCTAATAAATTAGCCATGATTCCGTTTTATATCTATTATTCTATGTTTGGATTTCAGCGCATTGGTGATTTAGCATGGGCGGCCGGTGATATTCAAGCACGAGGCTTCTTACTTGGTGGCACAGCTGGTCGAACTACGCTGGCTGGTGAGGGTTTGCAGCATCAGGATGGACATAGTCATTTAATGGCATCGACGATTCCTAACTGCGTGGCATATGATCCTACGTTTGCTTATGAGCTAGCCGTTATTATTCAACATGGTTTGGTGCGGATGTATGAAAACCAAGAGAATGTTTTCTACTATATTACGGTCATGAATGAAAATTACAAACATCCGGATATGCCAGCTGGTGTAGAAGAGGGCATTATTAAAGGCATGTATTTGCTGACTGAACCAGCTAAACAACACAAACATCATGTGCAGCTTATGGGTAGTGGTACCATTTTGAGAGACGTTATAGAGGCCGCTCGTATGCTCGAAGAGGATTTCTCAGTATCTTCAGACATATGGAGTGTGACCAGCTTTAATGAGTTACGTCGTGATGGTTTAGCCATTGAGCGTGATAATCGGATGCATCCTGAAGCACCAGCCCAACAAAGTTACGTTACGCAACAATTGGCTGGGCGAAAAGGTCCAATCATTGCCGTAACGGACTACATGCGTTTATATGCCGATCAAATTAGACCCTTTGTTCAAGCACCATTTATTACGTTAGGCACAGATGGTTTTGGCCGAAGTGATACACGTAAGCAACTTCGTCACTTTTTTGAAGTGGATGCTAAGTTTATCGTAGTGGCAGCATTGAATGCTCTAGCTGATCAAGGTGAGATTGCAAAATCAATAGTTAGCGATGCGATAAACCGTTATGGTATTAACCCGGATAAACTGGATCCTGTTACTCATTAATAATCGCGTTTACACTAATCGAGAGGAGCATATGACTGTTCTGCAAAAAATTGTTGTGCCTGATATTGGCGGTACAGCCGGGGTAGATGTTATCGAACTCTTGGTAAAGCCAGGCGATACGATAGATAAAGACACGCCATTAATCACACTGGAATCTGATAAGGCGACGATGGAGATCCCATCGCCTTCTGCTGGCGTAGTGTCGTCATTAAGTATGAAAATTGGAGATAAAGTTTCTGAAGGTGATCTTATTTTAATGTACACACCCTCATCGGCGGGTGATGTGATTTCAGACGTTTCAAAGCCCAAAGAAGACGCTTCGCCTGTAGAAAGTCCAGCTGAAGAGATGAAACCAAAATCTGAAAAAGCAGAGTCGATCGCTACTCCGCTAGTAGCATCCGTTGCCACGCCCACTCATGAATCAGCTGATGAATCGATTGTTTCAGCAGGGCCTGCGGCTAGACGTTTATCTCATTCTCTTGGTGTAAACTTAGTTGATGTACAAGGTAGCGGTCGAAAATCTCGCGTTAGTAAAGAAGACGTTGAGCAGTACGTTAAGCAAAGGCTTTCGTCAACACCTTCGCATGGTATTCATGTACCTCATGCTCGAACAATCGATTTTAGTCGATTTGGTGAAACGGAAACCAAAGCATTAAACAAAATAAAACGATTAACCGGCATTGGTCTGCATAATGCTTGGGTTACTATTCCCCACGTGACTCAATTTGATAAGGCTGACATTACGGAGTTAGAAGCATTTAGAAAATCAGAAATAGCTCAAGCAAAAGATCCGAGTTATAAATTAACGGTATTAGCTTTTGTTTGTAAAGTTGTATGCAAAGCCCTAGAAGTCTTCCCTCAATTTAACAGTTCGTTGGATGCGACGGGAGAGAATTTAATTTATAAGCGTTATTTTAATATCGGTATCGCTGTGGAGACTCCCAATGGTTTAGTTGTGCCCGTTATTAAAGATGTGAAACAGCTTTCAGTGAGCGGGATTGCAATTGAGATGGGACGTTTAAGCAGTAAAGCCCGAGACAAGGGGCTAATGCCAGGAGATATGGCTGGGGGATGCTTTACCATTTCCAGTTTGGGTGGAATAGGTGGTCATGCGTTTACGCCAATCGTGAATAGTCCCGAAGTTGCCATTCTTGGTTTATCAAAAGCCACCATTGAACCCGTATATCAAGATGGTGCGTTTGTGCCGCGTTTGCTATTACCGTTGTCTTTATCCTATGATCACCGGGTTATTGATGGCGCTGAAGCGGCGCGATTTACACGTTACATTAGTGAAGGATTGAGTGATTTAAGACGAATCCTGTTGTAAGGCACTCCGATGAGATCATAGTTACATATACTGCGCACGGGCACAAACTTAAGTTTGTGCCCGTGCGCAGTATAAATACATTATTAAAGAGGCATTTTATGGCAAAGCAGATAAAAACAAATGTGGTTGTATTAGGTGCAGGACCTGGTGGATATACTGCAGCATTTCGGGCTGCTGATCTAGGTTTGCAGGTCGTTCTGGTGAATCAATATGATTCATTAGGGGGTGTGTGTTTAAATGTGGGTTGCATTCCATCCAAAGCATTATTGCATATTGCCAAAGTGTTGGATGAGACCCATGAAGTATCTGAACAAGGCATTAGTTTTGCAGAACCAAAGTTAGATAGTACAAAAATGGTCGCTTGGAAAAACGGCATTGTTAAAAAACTAACTGGCGGCCTAAATGCATTAGCCAAGCAACGAAACGTTGACGTGGTTGTTGGTAAAGCTTCTTTTACTGGTTCTCATCAAGTGGTTGTGGATGGGAAGGATGGACAAACTACAATAGATTTTGAACACGCAATTATTGCAGTGGGCAGTGAATCGGTTAATTTACCTTTTATTCCTGAAGATAAACGAATTTTTAGTTCTACCGGAGCACTTGAGTTAGCTGATATTAAAGGCAACATGCTTGTTCTTGGTGGTGGAATCATTGGCCTTGAAATGGCCACGGTATATTCCGCCTTAGGCGTGGACGTAACCGTAGTAGAATTTATGGATCAACTCATACCGGGTGCTGATGCTGATTTAGTGAATGTGTTACAAAAACGTATGACTAAAAAAGGTGCTCAATTCAAACTGAAAACAAAAGTTACAGCCGTCACAGCAAAAGACGATGGTATTTATGTTTCCATGGACGGTGAGCATGCAACGGACAAACCATTGTGTTTCCAGCAAGTGCTGGTTGCAGTGGGACGCAAACCCAATGGTGGTAACATCACAGCTGAAAAAGCGGGTGTTCAGGTTGATGAACGTGGATTTATTGCTGTTGATAAGCAAATGCGTACCAATGTGTCTCATATTTTTGCGATAGGTGATGTGGTCGGGCAGCCTATGTTGGCACATAAGGCTATTCCTGAAGGCAAAGTAGCTGCTGAAGTTATCGCCGGTAAAAAACACTTTTTTGATCCGAAATGCATCCCAAGTGTTGCATACACTGATCCCGAAATTGCTTGGACTGGGCTTACTGAGAAAGATGCTAAATCACAAGGTATTAGCTATGAAAAAGCTGTTTTCCCGTGGATGGCGAGCGGACGTGCTCTGAGTATGGGTCGCGAAGAAGGGATCAGCAAATTGTTATTTTGTCCAAACAGCAAGCGAATTCTAGGCGCTGGTATTGTGGGTGTTAACGCTGGTGAGTTAATTGCCGAGGCAACATTAGCAATTGAGATGTCCTGTGATGTAGAGGATATTGCATTAACAATTCATCCTCATCCGACGTTATCCGAAACCATTGGATTAGCCTCAGAGATCTTTGAAGGTACGATTACTGATCTATATATGCCAAAGAAGAAAAAATCTGATTAACCAGCAGGATTGCCCTCTCCCCTCAAGGGGAGAGGGGATCTGTTCAGTAGTAAGTTGAAAAAAACTCCGAATTGGGGTTAATGTAGGCTTTTTTTGTTCAAACTCTATATTATAAAAATCATCCTCTTGAAATTCCAATTCTTAACCCCATATTATACTTGTGCACATGCCTTTTCGATTTTATAGAATCGGATCTACAGCCCGTTTTGGGCAAAAAAGCCGAAATAGGCATTTTGTTCCTAACTAATTTTTGGAGATTTATAAATGGTAAGAAAACAACAAACCATGGGCTTTCAAACAGAAGTCAAAAAAATGTTGCATCTTGTTGTTCATTCACTTTATAGCAATAAAGAAATTTTCTTGCGCGAATTAATATCAAACGCATCGGACGCATTGGATAAACTACGTTTTCTTGCTCTCTCAGATGCCAGCCTTTATGAACAAGATTCTGATCTTAAAATCACAGTTGAATTCAATGAGGCACTAAAAACACTGACTATTTCTGATAATGGTATTGGATTAACTTGGGATGAGGCTGTTGAAAATTTAGGAACAATTGCAAAATCAGGCACTGAAGATTTTTTTAGTCATTTAACGGGAGAGCAAGCAAAAGACTCGGGTTTGATTGGTCAATTTGGGGTCGGTTTTTATTCTGCTTTTATTGTTGCGGACAAAGTCACATTACAAAGTCGAAAAGCAGGACAGCCCGCTAATGCTGGTATTGTTTGGGAATCAAACGGCGAGGGTGAGTTTACTATTGACTCCATTAAGAAGGACGATCGAGGTACGCAAATTACTCTTCATATTAAATCTGACGCCGAAGAGTTTCTAAGCGATTGGCGTATTCGTAATATCATAACAAAGTATTCTGATCACATTTCTTGGCCTATTGTGATGAAAGGTCTAACAAAAACAAGTGACGACACAGTGGAAGAAGGCACAAAAAAAGAGTCTCCTGATGCTGAATTTGAAACGGTGAATAAAGCCACAGCGTTATGGACTATGCAAAAATCTGACATTTCTGATGACGAATACAAAGCATTATACAAACATATTTCTCGTGATTACCAAGATCCATTATGTTGGACTCATAATCATGTTGAGGGTAAGCATGAGTATATCAGTTTGCTGTACGTGCCCTCGCATGCTCCTTATGATTTATGGCAGCATGAAGTCAAGCATGGTTTAAAATTATACGTAAAGCGTGTGTTCATAATGGATGATGCAGCACAGTTTTTACCTAGATATTTACGATTTATTAAAGGTATCGTTGACGCTAGTGACTTACCCTTAAATATTTCGAGAGAAATTTTACAGGACAACAAACAAGTTGAAAACATCCGATCAGCGTGTACAAAACGTGTTTTATCCATGCTCGAAAAAATGAGTGAACAAGAGTCCGACACGTATCAACGTTTTTGGAAAGAATTTGGGTTGGTCCTTAAAGAGGGGCCCGTTGAAGACTTTGCTAATCGTGACGTGATTGCTAAACTGTTGCGTTTTACCACCACAGCTAGTGATTCAGATGAACAGACAACGTCATTTGATGAGTATGTGTCACGCATGAAAGAAAATCAGGATAAAATTTATTTTATCACCGCCTCTAGCTACAATGCCGCGAAGAACAGTCCTCATTTAGAGATTTTTAAGAAGAAAGGCATCGAAGTATTATTGCTTAGTGATCGAATCGATGAATGGTTAACTGGGCATTTGGCTGAGTTTGAAGGAAAGAAATTACAGTCCATTTCCAAAGGTAAAGTTGATCTGGATAGCGATGAAACGCAAGTCAAAGAGCAAGAAAAATCGCTAGAGCCGATGTTAAAGCAAATCAAATCCATTCTTGACGATCGAGTTAAAGACGTGCAGATCACAAATCGATTAACCGATTCACCGGTCTGTATCGTTGCAGATGAACATGATATGGGCTTGGAAATGCAACGTATTTTGCAAGCAGCAGGACAGCAGTTACCAGCGACTAAGCCTATCTTAGAAATCAATCCTGATCATGCTCTGATTAAACGCTTACACGGTATTGAAGATGATGTTCGCTTTGAGCAATTAACACTGGTATTATTTGAACAAGCTGTTATTGCGGAAGGTGGTCAATTGGATAATCCCGCTGATTTTGTACGTAGAATGAATGAGTTGTTAATTTTATCGTAAAAGTCTCCAAATCCCTCCGCAAAAACGGAGGGATTTTTTCCTGCCTATCCGGTTGTCACATACTCGTCACAATATGGACAACCGGATGGGCAGGGATTTTTTTATGGTGTTTCCTTGAAGTTTGGACGTCTAAATAACCCAATTAACATGAAATCTAATTGCATAAATTGTTTGAGTTATTTAGACGTCCAGATAGTTACAAAAATTTAATATATTCTTCAGATTAAGTGTAGCTTATCTATTATGCTTGATGTACAATTAATCTTGCTTGCAGAGTTATACTCGAGCAAGTAGATTGTTGAATAACTAAAATAAGGAAATTGAAGATGGCTGTTAATGAAATGGAAAGTATCACTGAGATTACGAAACAAGATCAAGGACTACAAGATTTAGTTTATGGTTTGGTTACACGTTTTCTTGCGGAAAATAAAAACAAATCAATTAATGATTTGTATGACATGATTTTATCAGAAGTAGAGCCTCCTCTCTTACAGGCAGTGATGGAAAAACGTCGTGGCAATCAGCTCCAGGCAGCAAAAATGCTTGGCATCAGTCGTGGAACAATTCGAAAAAAACTACAACGTTATTTTGGCACTAAATATTTTCGACTAACTGACGAGTAGCCTGTCAGAATATTGCATCGCCATTAAGTTCTCTGATCACATTAATGACCAGAACGAACTGAATGACGATGCAAACCCTTTAGCTTACAAAAAATCCCTGCCTATCCGGTTGTCACATAGTGTGATGACGAGTATGTGACAACCGGATAGGCAGGGAAAAATCCTTTCGATATCATAAACCGTAACTGCTCGGGAGGGTGCTATTGACGCTCGGAGAACGGTCTGATTTGAGTATAGGTTGAACGCGCAGCATGCATAGGCTTGGCCTGTCCCGGCGAAGGCCGGGATGATCATTGTTGGAAACCGTTTTCGTTCAAGATGCGCCAAATATGGCCGTTCCTTTCTACGGAGTGAGTAGTTACCATAATTCAATATATTTTTATTAGGGCCTGTTGACGATTCCCGCCTTAACATAGTTACTGACGTTGGATCGCCTTCTCCCGATATTGGGATAGGGCGATCCAACTGCTTATTGGTTTTTAAGGTGGGAATCGCTAATATTTGGACTTTGGACAAAACTGCATGCAAAAAAACGCATGCAATTCCGTCCAAATAATTTCAGATCTGTGAAATTTACAGACGTATGTTATTGGGTGGAATCGATCTATTTTATGAAAACAGTTGCATATTGTATAATAATGAACTGGTTGAGGGTAATAGATCTCAAGTTTCTTGGACAGAAAGACATGAGGCTCTTTTCATGTCTTTCTGTCCAAAGTCCAATAATATCCTACAAAAGTTCTTGTATGAACGTACGGAGTATTATAGTGTATATACGTTCTTGATATCGCTGTTTGCATAAGCAGGTATAACCTTAACGTTTAATTTTTTTTTAAGGATTCTAAATGAATGTTACCCGGATCGCCTTAGTTGCAAGTCTCATTTTTTCGTTTTCTTTTGCAGCCCACGCTGCATCTTGCCCAACAGCAGCTCCCTCCAACACACCTGGATTTTGCAGCTCATTTAAAGTGGCAGCACAATGTCATTGCTCTAAGTCTTTACCTGCTGGCATGTGCACGGATGAGCGCCAATTATACAAGCGTATGACGGCTGCATACGGTTCATTGCAACGAGCTTGTGAATCTCAACATGAAACCTCAGCTCAAGAATGCGTTGATGATTGGAATTGTTACCTTTCTGGTGGCCTTACATCGAAATCGGAGTTATGCAGTGGTTCAGGCACTGCTTGCATATAAGGCCCAGAGGTAACTCCCCCAATCGGTTGCAGATTCTATGCGTATATTTATACTATTGTCTTTTTTAATGTGTTCTGAGCTAGCTTTTTCTAAACAATTGGCAAAGGATGATGATATTTTTAAGCACCCATTTTACGTGGGTGCCATGGGTGGATACGGCTCTACAACCTGGAAAGGTTTGGTTCCTTCTTTCGAGAATCAAAACGTAGCTATGACTATTTCCACGCCCATTTCAGTAAGAGAAGGTGGTGGGGTTTGGGGTGTCTTAGCTGGTTATGAGCTTACCCATTTTTTTGCAATTGAAGCAAATTACTTACGTTACCCAGACGCAACGATTACCTTTGACGAGGATAGCCTGTTTGCCTTTGAACAAGATGGTCTTACCGAGTTACACACGAAAACACAAACGGGATCCGTCTTAGCAAAAATTATGTTAGTTATTCCAAAAACGTCCATGCGTTTATTTTCAGGTGCCGGGGTAGCTAGTATTTGGCGTACAGATGACATCAATCAAGATTATCGCATATCACCAACGTTTGCTTTTGGCGCGAACATTAATTTCAATGATCGCTTAATGGGCGAGATTGGTGCTAACTACACTGCGGGTTACGGGGAGTCTGAAATTAACCCAGCTGAGGATTTTGTTCCTTTTCTCTATTCTGTTTTTGTGAAAATGGCTTTGAGATTTTAGAGGGTGTTGATAATGTACTGGACTTTGGACAAAAAGACATGAAAAGGGCCTCATGTCTTTCTGTCCAAGAAATTTGAGATCTGTTATTCTAAATTAAATTACTAATTATCCTGAATGTATATTTTCTTACAAATAAAGCCGGTTGTGTCACGTATTGTAAGCTTATAAATATCACAGATCTAAAATTATTTGGACAGAACCGCATGCGTCTTTTTGCATGCGGTTTTGTCCAAAGTCCAATAATGTAAGGGATCTCGAACTTAATAAGGTAGTTTTTTATCCAACCATTTAGGTAAATACCAATTCCACTCTTTTACCAAGGCCATGGTCGCAGGCACTAACAGTATCCTAATAGCAAACGCATCTACAAATATAGCTACAGCAACGCCTAGCCCGAATTCCTTCACCATAAGTACATCAGCAATCATAAAGGAACCACATAAAACAATTACGATCAGGGCGGCACTTGTGATAATTCGACTGCTTTTTACAATCCCAAAGATAATGCTTTTTTCATTGTCGTGTGTGGTGTTGTATGCCTCATGAATTCGAGTAAGTAGAAAAACTTCATAGTCCATAGAAAAGCCAAACAAGGCACAAAAGATAATGATGATTAAGCTCACATCCAACATGCCTTGGGTTTTAAAATGAAGAAACTCATGAAAGTGTCCTTCTTGAAAAATAAAAACCAAAACACCGTAGCTTGCGCAGAGACTTAGCATGTTCATAAAAATTGCTTTGAAGGGTAAAAATAAAGAGCGCAACAGAACCATCAAGATGAGATAGGTCAGCGTTATGATCCAAATTGCTGCATACGGTATAATATGCTTAATGCAGTCCAGAACGTCCATATTAATTACGGGCATGCCTGTTAATTGCAGGGTTAGTCCTTTACCTGGTTTTATGTTACGCAATTCGTTAATGAGTTCTTTTGTTTGTTTTGAATCCGGTGGATAGTTGCTGATCACATCAATCACCGTAAAATGATAGCGCGTTGTTCTATTCAATAATAATTGGATGTTTTTATCACGATCTTGTTTCTTTAAATGATAGAGAGCTTGGTATTGTGATTTTTTTAGTGTTTTGTCAATGGAAACAATGCTGTTGACCTCGTCTATCAAGGGATTAGGTTGTAGTTTATGCACAAAACGATATAACGTGGCAATGTGTTGTTTGGATAAAATATTACCTTTATTGGCGGTTACAATCACTTGGATTGGGTTTAATTCCTGCTCATTAAAGTTAGCCTTATACGTATCAAAAAACTGTTGATTGTCCGAGTGATCAGGCAATACATGGAAATCAGATATACCAACCTTCACATTCACTACGGTGTATCCAAGGATAAATAGAAACAGTAGGGTGGATAGAGAAAATAATATCGGCCGTTTTACAACCCTGTAAGCAATCTTATACCAAAGATTTTTAGTGTTTTTTACATTGGGATCATTGGATTGTTGTGCTATCGAGCGCACGGCCCATGTGTCTATTTTGTGTCCTAATGCTCCTAAGATAGCTGGTAACAGCGTCAATGCAACGCTCACAGCGACAAATACGGCAACCAACCCACCGACACCAATGGAGAATAATATATTGATTGGGAAAAACAAAAGCGCGCTTAAGCTAATAAAAACAGCCACCCCACTAAAAAAGACAGCTTTGCCCGCCGTTGCCATGGTCTTGGCAATAATCTCTTCAATCGGAAGATCATGATTTAATTCATCTCGAAAACGATAAATAATGAAAAGAGAGTAATCCAAACTTAAGCACAGACCAAGCAATAGAGCGATATTCAAAGTAAAAATGGATAAAGTAAACAAATGTCCTAATCCATATAACGTAGTTAATATCAGTAGAGCGCAACTGCCACCCAGACACATCGGCACAAGTGCCGCAACGACTGTTCCGAAAATCAGCAACAAAGTGATGATGGTGACGGGTACGGCAATGAGGTCTGCGTTAAATAAATCACGTTGTGTTTGTTCATTAATATGTTCGACAAAAATAGGTTCACCTCCCAATTGCATCGTCATCTGCTTTGGTTTTTTTATCACGGATTGAAACGTGTCAATTAATTCGTGACTTAGCGTTTTGTTGGTTTTAAATAAAATAACCACGTATGCCGTATGCTTATCTTTGGAGATTTGTTTCTCATTATCTTTGGGTAAGATAAGATCGTATTCAACTGGAAGGTTTTTCAGAGCGGCAAGCGAATAGTTTACTTTGCGTTGAAAGGCAGATTCCGTGGCTAACAGCGTATCACTGTGGTACATGATCAAAAACTGATTGTGACCATAACCTAGTTCTTTATTCATAAAGTCATCGGCGACATCGCTTTTTGATCCCTCAGCAACAAATCCGGTCGATTGAAATGGACTAATCACATCCGAAATAAACGGAACTGCAGCGATGATTGTCAATATCCAAAAAACGATAATCGCCACACGAAATCGATACACAAACTTGCCCAATCGAAAGAATCGTTTAGATTGCATAATGGCAAACATCCTTATTTATCATGATTAATACACGTTAAGTATAATACATATCTCAAAATACGAATACTTGGGAATTATTGGACTTTCGTTACCATGACCTTATTGTCAAACAATTATTCTAAACTTGAGCTATATTTGTTGATATGGAAATAACAAAACACAGGCATACTGCGCGCAGTATAGAATAAGGATAGAATATGAAAATAAAACCACGGCTGGTATTAACGGTTGTATCGGTTTGTTTGATACTTAATCCATCACAATATCTTCATGCCCAAGACATGAGCTTCTTTGTAAATGAAATCATCCCCTCTGCCATTTCAAATCATGACTATCCTAAAACAATTAGTGATGACGTATTTAAAATCAAAGCTATGCTTCTGAGATATTCTAATCAATTAAATTCTGCCGTAATTGATAAAGTATTATCGGTAGTTACTTGTACCTCTCATTATTCCATTGATAGAGAACATATTTTAACCATTATTGACTACTCATTACCCAGCAATGAAAAACGTCTTTGGGTTTTTGATTTACATGACCAGAAATTATTGTTTCATACCTATGTGTCTCATGGTATTAAATCAGGTGTATTACTTTCTAGTTATTTTTCAA
This sequence comes from Legionellaceae bacterium, assembly GCA_030695645.1. Classification (GTDB taxonomy): domain Bacteria; phylum Pseudomonadota; class Gammaproteobacteria; order Legionellales; family Legionellaceae; genus JAUYQG01. Next base: position 4,432 of record JAUYQG010000197.1, on the reverse strand, counting down.
ATAAATACGATAGCAAGGCGAGTAGCATTGGTGTATATAAAACTGATAAATCCTATTATGGTCGACATGGATTATCGTTAAAACTAAACGGACTAGATTATGGATTTAATGACAATGCTGATGGACGTGCTGTCGTTATGCATGGTGGTTGGTATGTTACGGAGAATTTCATTAAAAAATATGGTCGGGCAGGGCGAAGTTGGGGATGTCCGGCGGTGCCCTCTGATCTGACAGCATCTATAATCAATACTATTAAAGATAACTCCTTATTCGTAGCGTACTATCCGAATGATAGATGGTTTTTAAAATCAAAATTTCTTAAATGTGACTATCATCCTGCCCCACAATATGAAACAGGATCAAATCAATCCATTGATGAAATTGAACAACGAGACAATATTTTGTTTGCTGATATCCATAAAAGCAATGATGGTTGCGTTGTGGCTATTTCCGCCGATTGTTATGAACGAATTTTTCATACAAAAGCCCCATTAACCCGTATGCTTAGACGACAAATCAATGATAAAGAATATGTAGCATTAAACAGTGTCGAAGTTCGGCAAATAGCTGATAATAAGGACTCTCATGTGGCTCATGATGATAAAACCATTTATTTTGTAAAGGCAGATGTCAAAATGGAGCGAGGCTATTATGCAACGGAAATGAAAATCGTTGATCTTGGAAATATAGTGGAAATGAAGCCGGATGATAGTTCATTAGAAAATTCACAACCAGGGCAACATTTTACCGTTGTTTTTGAATCAAATCGCTCCATTGCGTTGAAATCATCTAGGCAGTTTATTCGTTGGATAGGACTTTGAGAAAGTCAAAGTCCTTAGCTCGGGTCGTGTGGAGCAACCACCAAAAGGCACGGACCGTAAAATGGGGCCTACCCGGTGCTTGGTCGGAGTGAACCGGCCATTTTACTCACCCCGACCCTCAACTTCCTAATAAATTTTCGACAGAATCTGTTTTTTAAATGACAACGCCAGTCGCTTGATTCCCTCTTCAATTGTTGTTTCATTAGCATACGAAAAATTAAGACGCATACCATTATAAATTTGGATCTGCTTTGTGGAGGCGAAGCTCTCGCTGGGTATAAACACCACATGATGTTTTATCGCCTCTTGTAACAACAGACTGGTATTAATGCTTTTTTCAAAATCCACCCATAGAAAAACACCACTCTCGGGGACATGAAATGTCACCTCATGAGGAAAATGGGAAGTCAGGCTTGAGACCATTTGATTTCGGCGTTGTAAATAGTGCTGACATAGTACTGTGATGTGATTGTCAATTATTTTATCCCTTAATAGGATGTTAACTGTATGTTGCATCAATGTTGACATATTAATATCGCTGCACTCTTTCAAGGAGGCCAGTTTTGGAATGAGGCATTCCGAGGCAACAATCCAGCCAACGCGTAGGGCAGGAGCTGCTATTTTTGAAAACGACCCGACATAAAAAACCCAATCATTAGCATATGTCTTTAAGGGATTTATTGGTGTTTGATAGGATAGAAAACCATAGGGATCATCTTCAATAATGGGCATTCCATATTGATTTGCAATCGCCGCCAATGCCAATCGTTTTTCTAAACTCAAACTCACCGCATGCGGATTTCCACCATCGGTAACCAGGTATAAAAAAGCAGGTCGAATACCTTTTTTAAGAATGGCTTCTACTGCTTCAACGCATAATCCGGTTTTTGGATTGGTGGGAACTGTCAAAATCTCGGGTGAAAATGGCATCAATGCCTGCAACAGACCCGGGTATGCCAGCTCTTCAGTAATAACAATGCTATGCTGTTCTAACAATAATCGAGTGAGCAAGCTAATGCCTTGCTGCGCACCTGATGTCAGTAGTATTTGATTAGGGGTGCATGAAACACCACGTTTCGTCATCAGCTCAACAATGCGTGTTTTAAGCTCGTCTAGTGGGGGCGTATATTGCAAAATTGAATAGCCTGACGTCAATATCTCTTGTATGGCTTGTTGAAAATGAGTCATAGGGAAAAATTCAAGCGCTGGCAAGCCCAAAGCAAATGAAATAAAGCTAGAATTGTACGTGCTCGCCAATAGATTTTCCATGGTGGAAGGTTCGTTTTTATTTACCCAGGATGGTAGTATAAAATCATCCCGATTGATTTGACTCACGTTTAAGTTGCTCCTGTTCCATGGCTTGAAATAGATATTTTATATTGTTACTGCCAAATCCATCACATCCAGCTCGCTGGATGATTTCAAAAAACAAAGTTGGTCTTGTACTCATTGGTTTGGAAAATGCCTGGTACAGAAAACCCGTGTCATTTTTATCAACCAGGATGGAGTGCTCGCGCAGACTATTGAAGTCATAATGACATTGTTTGAATTTATTTTTCTGGATTGCATAATACTCATCAGGAATGGATAACATGTGCATGCCCGCGTTCTGTAATGACCGGCTTGTTGACAGAATATCCTGCGTTGAAAATGCAATATGCTGAACACCCTCACCTCTGAAACAGGTAAGGAATTCTTCAATCTGGGATTGCTTTATGCCCGACACAGGCTCTGTAAAAACGAGCTTGATTAGACCATCAGGTGACTGGACCACACCGGAATTCATACCACTATTTGCTGTTACCACATATTCTTCGTGTGACAAATTAAAACCATAGGCTATTTTATAATGTTCGATCCAATACGCCAAGTCGCCCTGGTTCACGCATATGGCGAGATGATCAATATGCCCAAGCATCATCGACTGGTTTGAGTCAGGAACATCAGTAAAAAGATGAAAGAAAGGCAAGGCAATGCTATCTATTGTATCTCGCTGGATAAATGTATGCGTGATATCACCAAATGCACTCACCATGGCTGTTAGTATTTTCCCTGTCTTTGTTTCATAAACCGCAGGTTTTAGAATGGGCCTTGCTTTGTTGCTAATGGCTAATTCAAACTGACCTAAAACACTATCCGTGAGGAAAGCAATATCTTTTACGCCATCACCGTGCAAACGAATGAATTGAGAAATATGGCTCGCAGGATTTGAGGACGACGTTAGAATTAATCGTATTAATCCGTTCTGAATCAGAATGGATGAACGATCGTTTTGGTTCAGATAAGCCAACGGAATACATTGAAAGGTACGCTTATAAAAATCAAGTGCCAACGGTAGGTTTGCTACATATAGCTCAATATGTTCAATTTTTTTCATTTTATAAATCGCATCATTTTATTCCCATTTATCTTTACGTCCTCTATTTTTGAGCATCCGCATAAAGTCATGGTTTCCATTAATTCAGTACGATAAATATCAAATAAACTTTTTACACCGTCTACACCATTACATGCCAGCGCCCAGAGTACAGGTCTTCCAATCATAATACAATCGGCACCTAAAGCAATGGCCTTAAAAATATCCGTTCCACGTCTAAAACCACCATCAACCAGGATTGGTATTTTCTTATTAACGCGTTTGGCGATATCAGGTAATACTTCAATCGTTGCGGGCATGCCATCTAATTGTCTTCCGCCATGATTAGAAACAATAATTGCTGCAATATTTAAGTCGAGCGCGATCATGGCATCATCTTCATGCATGACACCTTTAAGAATGACAGGAAGTTTAGTTTGCGACTGAATCCATTCAATACTTTTCCAGGTCAGGCTACGATCAAACAAATCATCCGTATAATTTTTGATATTGGATCCCTGTTTCTCACTACTTATTAAATCAAGCTGTTGATTCACTAAATTTTTAGCTGAAACGCCATCAGGCAATTTGAATTGATTACGGATATCGCATTCGCGCTTTCCCATAATCGGTGTATCAGCGGTGACAACTAATGCGCTATAGCCGGCCAATTCAGCTCGTCGAATTAATTCTTGCGTTATCGTACGATCTTTATAGATGTATAACTGAAACCAAAGCGGGCAGGTCGCAGCCGCAGCAACATCCTCGAGGCTAAACGAACTCAGGGTGCTGACGGCCATACCTATCCCAATTTCATTAATAGCAGCAACCGTGGCCATCTCTCCCAATGGATTGACTAAGCCATGAAATGCCATGGGAGAAACCAATATTGGTTGTGATATTGAATGCTCGAATAATTGAATCTCAGTTTCAACCGAGCTGGTGCTACCAAACAGTCTGGGAATGATTTGGATATGCTCAAATGACACGGTGTTTCTTTTGAGGGTGTATTCATCACAAGCGCCGGAAGCAATGTAGTCGTAGATGGGTTTATTTAATTTTTGCTGAGCGGCTGTTTCAAAGTCGTTAGAGTTGATTGGATTCATGTGTCGTTCGCATCCATTGCAGATTCATTTTTTATAGTGATAATATAGTGGTCTCATCAAAATAAAACAACCAGGGGGATGAACAATGATCTATGATTCTATAGAAAACATAATAATCGATGACGTGTTTTTTAAAGCCCGATCCTACT
>JAUYQG010000195.1 GCA_030695645.1 Legionellaceae bacterium | reverse complement strand
ACCGTTGTACCACTGCTGGTTGGCACGTCGCGGGCTCCTTTGCTCACCCTACGAATTCAGTGATATTTTGCGAAAAATAATTTTATTAAAACGCTACATAGCCCTAGAACAGAGGGCCTTATCGTTCACCCAGAATTGCTGACAACCATGCTTCACATGATTAGGATGAGATCTTGCGCTGTGCTCGGAATGATGTGATCAGGTCCCTTTTTCTCATGAAGAAATCAGCAATCTACACATACGTTTTAAACCATACGGCATAGGGTTGATAGAGCCACCATTTTAAAGGAACGCTGCCGTAATGTCGTCGAATCACTTGCATGGCTTCTTGGTAATGGAGTCGACGTTGTGTCTTGGTTTTCGTGTCAGCATGCTCGCGGTTTACTGCTATGTAGTCGTCGATCATTTTAAGCGGACCAAATGTTTTAAACAGTCGCCACCATAAGTCATAATCCATTGCCATGTGTAATGAACCATCGACACCACCAATGGCCTCCCATGCGGAACGTCTCATCAATGTTGCCGGTTGGGAAATAATACATCGCAAGGCTAAACGACGTTCGTTAAATGGCTCGACCCAAATTGGGCTGCGTGATTGATCATGCTCTCGTATATTCCAGGCACGTCCATATACAGCGGGAACGTGGGGGTGCTCTTCCAGAGCTTTCACTAACTGTGTTAAGCAACCAGGTAACAGCCAATCATCACTGTTAAGCCAACACACATAAGGTGCTTTACCTTGTGCTATACCTTCGTTGATCGCCGCTGCCTGACCTTGATCAGGATGACTGCGCCAACCCGTTACTCGATCAGACCATTCTTGAATGATATCAATCGAATTATCCGTTGACCCCCCATCCATAATAAATAATTCAACTGGGCACTCCTGCTGCACAATAGAATTGAGTGCTTGTTCTAAAAAGTGGCCCTGATTAAAGGATGGAACGGCAATGGTTACCAACGGAGCAGGTGTCATACGGTTTCTTCAAGAGAGGTTTTATTACGGTTATAACGGCTATTGATATTTAAAAAATCATCGTAAGCCGCACTGATTCCATCTCGAAGACTTGTTTTTGATACCCAGCCTAATTCACGCATGCGGTCCACGTTTAATAATTTACGCGGAGTACCATCAGGCTTTGTGGCATCAAAAATAATCTCTCCTGTAAAACCAACGACGTTCATAACGGTTTCTGCTAGTTCTCGAATGGTGACATCAACGCCTGAGCCGATATTAAAGATCCCGTCATGAATGTTTTGCTCCATCAGAAAGACACATGCATCGGCCATGTCATCAACATATAGAAATTCGCGCATCGGTGTGCCTGATCCCCAAACCATGAATTGCGTATCTCCGCGCACTTTGGCCTCATGTGCTTTACGGATGAAGGCGGGCAAGACATGACTGTTGTTTAAGTCGTAATTGTCATTAGGGCCATACAAATTCGTTGGCATGACACTGACGTATTTTGTGCCGTATTGTCGATTGTAGTTTTCGCATTGTTTGATTCCAGCAATTTTAGCAATGGCATAGGGTTCGTTGGTTGGCTCTAAAACGGATGAAAGCAGATACTCTTCTCGAATGGGTTGTGAACAAGCCCGCGGATAGATGCAACTTGATCCAAGAAACAACAAACGCTCTACTCCCGATTGCCAAGCGGCATGAATGACGTTGGTTTGAATCATTAAGTTTTGATAAATAAATTCGGCACGATATGTATTGTTGGCATGAACACCACCGACTCTCGCGGCGGCTAAAAACACATAGTCAGGTTTTTCAAGGCAGAAAAAATCATTCACAGCCTGCTGATTAGTCAGATCAAGCTCTGAGCGATTGCGCAATATGATGTTGTCGTACCCTGATTTTTGCAATCGTCGAACTATGGCTGATCCGACCATGCCTTGATGACCGGCGACGTAAACTTTATTACTCATGTGAGAGATCCTTATTCATGATAATCGTATGCTACATATCCATGCTGTTTTACCAACTCATCACGCTTTGCGCTGTTTAAGTCCCCACGTACCATTTCAATAACGAGTTCTCTGAAACTGGTTTTAGGCGTCCAGCCTAGTTTTTCCTTTGCTTTGGTTGGATCACCTAATAAGGTCTCAACCTCAGCAGGTCGGAAATAGCGCTCGTCAACTCGAACGATAACGTTACCTTGTGCGTCCTTGCCAATTTCGTTTATCCCAGTCCCTTCCCAGTTGATGTCTAGTCCAATTTCGTAAGCGGCGATTTCGACAAAATCACGCACGCTATATTGTTCACCCGTGGCGATGACAAAATCTTCAGGCTTTTCTTGTTGTAACATCAACCACTGCATTTCCACGAAATCACGAGCATGTCCCCAATCGCGACGCGCATCTAAATTGCCGAGGTAGAGGCAACCTTGCAAGCCAAGTTTAATGCGAGCCAATGCCCGGGTAATTTTGCGTGTGACGAATGTTTCACCGCGGATCGGACTTTCATGATTAAACAATATGCCATTACAAGCGTATATTCCATAAGCTTCGCGATAGTTTACAGTAATCCAATACGCGTATAACTTTGCAACGGCGTATGGGCTGCGCGGATAAAATGGCGTGGTTTCTTTTTGCGGCGTTTCTTGTACTAAACCATACAATTCTGAGGTTGATGCTTGATAAAAACGCGTCTTTTTTTCAAGTCCTAGGATTCTAATGGCTTCTAGTATACGCAAAGTGCCCAATCCATCGGCATTGGCGGTGTATTCTGGCGTTTCAAAACTGACGGCAACATGACTCATGGCTGCCAAGTTGTATATTTCATCGGGTTGAACTTCTTGAATAATTCGAATTAAATTGGTCGAATCGGTCAAATCACCATAATGTAAGATGAAATTGCGGTGGGACACATGAGGATCTTGATAGAGATGATCAATGCGATCGGTATTAAATAGAGAAGTTCGCCGTTTAATGCCGTGAACTATGTAACCTTTTTTTAACAGAAGTTCTGCAAGGTATGTACCATCTTGTCCAGTTATCCCAGTTATTAACGCTGTTTTCATGTTTTATCTCAAGTTAAAGTATTATTACGCCCTAAGGGATCTCGAACTTAATAAGCTACCCTTTGTGCATCCCATCTTACCTAACAGCAATCTGGGCGCACAAAGGGTGGTTTCTTAAGTTCGGAATCCCTAAGCGCCTCTTCCATATTTTCATTGTAAATGGATTGCCATGTGTTGAGTATATTGTGTGCCATATCTTGTGGAAATGGATTATACCCGGTATTGACTTGTTTTGATAAAATTAAATCAATTGCGACGTTGTGTGAATAGAAAATAGGGTCTAAATAGCGAAACGCCGTGGGTTCTGTTAGAGAGAAATTAAATGCTCGCTTATCAAAAACAACGTCATTCGATTCAAAATTAGGGCCGTATTCATCGTCCGCACCCATATTAGTTAAAATAGATGATCCAAAATCTGATTTATGAAATGCATAAAAATCAGTAAGTAAATCTTTGATGCCGGTTGCAGTGATGGTGCAAAACGCGGTAGCGATTGCTTCTCGGATCGCTTTTTTGTTGTGCGCATCGATATACTGCACGCCCGGGGATCGCACGGTTAGATTGGATTTTAAGTCGATTACTGTAATATGAGAGGCGAATTGTTGTAAAGCATATACAATACCACGTCCGACCTTACCATGACCAAAGACCACAAACGGCTTGTTCTGAAGGTCATTCCCAACGCGTTGGTGTAATGCACGATAAAATCCATCACCGGTACCAAAAAATGTCTCCAATACCTTTAATTTCGAATCATCTATGGAGACAACAGGATAATTGCTCGATGCTGATTGATACAGTTTGCTGCCGGATTGTGTTAATTCAACGGCACCCAGTTTTGGTGAAGGCAGATGAGCGAGCTCAGCACAGCAATCAAGGTGTAAATCAAATGTTTCATGGAACTGATGATCCGTTTGAACTTTGAAATGGGCCTGTTTTAATAAATCAGCAGCACGATTTTCAACTGGAAAAAAGCTGGGTGATGTTGTGGTGACCACGGCCCCACCCAGCGCCAAGACTTCGATTTTAAATACGGTAACTAAAGTCAGTGGAACATTATGTAATATAGTGAGACCTTGATAGGGTTTGTTGCGCTGCACCTGGTCACGATGTGCATCTAAAAAAGGCATGCTGTCAGCGGCTAGCGTTTCACGCGCTTGTTTTAGGAGATTAAAATCATACATTGTTTATTTCCTTTGATGCGGTAGCGTATTTTTTACGAAATCGACTAGTTTTGCAAGCATGTTCGATTGACAAGGAACTGTTTTTTTGAGATATTAGTGCTGCGAGGTTGGACTTGCTATGTGTCATTCCACTGGGTCAATTGGCGACACACTGATTGACCCTTTCTATTTTTTTCGTTTTTCAGAGCCAAATATCAAACATTGCTATTTTATAATCACGTTACTATAGTTAATAAAAAAAGTATTCATCAATTACGTCATCATTGAAGTTATCTTAAGATGCACCGATTGCTCGAATATAAGTCCATTTGTTTGTTTTGATGCTATACTAATGGTGAGTAAGTATCATTTATCGGGGGTTTTATGACTGAGCGAAATGGTTATGGTGCCAGTAACGAATTACCCGCCGATATAAAATTTTCTGATGAGTTATCGCGCAATTTAGCGTATGGCGGTAGCAGCGAAACTCCTGCCAACATGTCGTGTTACGACAATCCAATGAGCCGAGCTAATCTGAGTGTTTTTGTATTAAAAAGCTTTGTTAAAGCGATTGGAAGCGGCGATCGAGATGTCATAGAAACGTTGTTAGGTAAAACGAGCCCTCTAACGGATGAACAAAAACGCGCGCTTCTTAGCATAAATTATAACTACAATCATTTTATTGAGCGCTCTGGTATTCGGATGGGAACGGCTATTCAATTGGCGGGTAGTCTTGAGAAAAAGAACATTGTGACGTATTTGACGGAGCAGAGAGCGAAGTTGTGTCCTAGTGTTGCTGGATTAGGTTTATTTAATAAATCACACGATAAAGCCACCGCGGATGATACACAAGAACTTCAGAATGGTTCAAAAATAAAACCATCACGTAACGGATCGGAGGGTGATCTTAACTCTCGGTGAACGGTCAGATTTGAGTGCAGGTTGAACGAAAACGGTTTCGAAAAAGCGCAGCATACCTAGGCTTGGCTTGTCCCGGCGAAGGCCGGGATGAGCATTTTTCGAAACCGTTTTCGTTCAAGATGCGCCAAATATGGCCGTTCCTTGATGCGGAGTGAGTAGTTACACCGTCACAAGATTAGATCGCGCGAATTGGAGCATGTGTGTTGAATACCGCGCTTATTTTTCTTGCCGACTTACGATACATCCACCATAATATGCTCCCCTTCAATTTGAGTTGGGTATATTTTTAGTTTTTTAGGTTTTGATATTTTTCCTAATAAACCGCTGATGGCTGCGGGCCAAGGTGCCCAGCATGCCACATCACCAGTGCATAAGTCAAACGCACTGCGGTGGAACGGACAAACGAGCTCGTTTTGTGCGTTGATGTCACCTTTGCTCAGGGGAAGTTTGAAATGAGGGCATTGTGCTTGGACGGCGTGTACTTTATTATCATGCCAAATGAACAGTATTTTGTTACCATTGACAACGCTGGTGATGCGATTGTTTTTTTTAAGTTCGGCTAATTCTACAGCGGCTGTCCAGCTCATAATAATTCCTTAATTTAAAGAATGAAAGATTACTGGGTGTAAGCTATTATTGCAAGTTCTATGCTGACAGGTATAAAATGCGAACTTTGGCTTCAACCATGTTTGAAGCCCGAACTTTGTACTCTTAAGGAGGGTGCGTGGGCGTTTTTTTAAAAAATATGATAATCGGTGCGTGTGTCTTAATGACAACATGGCCTTATTCTACGGCACTTTTTGCAGCAGACCTTGCTCATGAACAAACGTCTTCATTGCCGCTGGTCGATGGCTACTACCCCGCTTATCCGCCTACAACAGCCGCTGCTCCCGCGCAAGAGCAGGCGGTACGGAGAGGGGAATACCTAGCCAAGATGGGAGATTGCATTTCCTGCCATACTAATGTGAAAGCAGGTACTCCTGCGTACGCGGGCGGTCTACCTATTGCTACGCCATTTGGAACATTTTATAGTCCGAATGTGACGCCAGATAAAGAAACGGGTATTGGTACTTGGAGTGAGCAGGATTTTATTCAAGCTATAAAACACGGACGGGATCCGAAAGGACGAAATTATTTTCCTGTATTTCCTTTTGTTTATTTTGCAAACGTCACCGATGATGATGCCCGCGATATGTATGCGTATTTCATGAGCTTACCGCCAGTTCATCAAAAAAACAAATCATTGCCATTCCCATTTGGTGTGCCTGGGGCACGTTTTACACTTTGGGGATGGAATTTTTTGTTTTTTTATCCCAACTCAATATTTGAAAATGATCCAACAAAAACGCCTGAGTGGAATCGTGGCAAATATATCGTGGATGGTTTAGGGCATTGCAGTATGTGCCATACCCCATTGAATCCATTGGGGTCACCTAAAACGCGGTATTATTTAACAGGTGGATTTATTGATGGTTATTGGGCTCCTAACATTACGAAACGTGGTTTGGGTTCGGCCACGCCAGCAGACATTTCTGATGTATTTGTTTTAAATGAATTGTTGAATAAAGCGGGCCCAGTGGCGGGCCCAATGGCTGAAGTGAATCACAACAGTTTGAACTATCTAACGGAAGAGGATCGACTGGCCATTGGTACGTATCTAAAAACCGTAGAGAGTGACGAGTCACTTGGTCTGCCCGGATCGGACGAGCCACCTACACTCAGTCGAGGCAAACAAGTTTACCTCAGCTCTTGCATTATTTGCCACCAAAATGGAGAAATGTCGGCGCCAATTATTGGTAATGGCTCGAATTGGTATCGCCGATTAAAATCCAGTGGGTTAGTTGGGCTATATCGACATGTCATTAATGGGTACAATAGCATGCCAATAAAAGGTGCCTGCGTAACGTGCTCCGATAATGATATCATCGCCTCGGTAAATTATATTCTTGATCATTCTTTGTCGCGTTCTGAACGGCTTAATTTAGCAACGGGTGGCGCGAAGAAATTTCCAACGAATAGTAAGGCGCTTTACAATGAGAATTGTGCTGTGTGTCATGACTCCGGGAAGTCTGGCGCGCCTATTATTGGAGATAAAAAAGCATGGCAACCTTTGATTAATAAAAATATTGATGTGTTGGTTAAAAACACAGTCAACAGTGAAACGCATCCTAAAAATGGTGGCTGTAAAAAGTGCACTACGGGTGAAATTATTGACGCCATTAAATATATTGTAAAGCAGTCAAAAACGGATGGTGATTATTCTTTGTGGTAGTTTTTGGGTAAATTGATTCGGATGGGGATGGGAATGCTAACTAGGTTAAACGTCAGCAGAATGTTATGTATGCTTTGGGCCATTGTGATGGCACCCTCGGCATTAGCTACTGATAATTGGCAGATGAATATGTACCGCGGCGTCACGCCGCTCAGTAAAGACATGTATAACTTACATATGATAGCTATTTACGTTTGTGCTGTAATAGGTGTTGTCGTATTTGGAGTGATGTTTTACTCACTGTATTTTCATCGGAAATCAAAGGGGCACAAAGCCGCTGTATTTCATGAGCATCATTATTTGGAAATTGCTTGGTCTATTATTCCATTTTTGATTTTAGTTGCTCTTGCCGTACCGGCAACTAAAGTACTCATCAATATGGATGACAGCTCTGATTCAGATGTAACGATTAAGGTGGTTGGCTATCAATGGAAGTGGCAATATCAATACATGGATCAAGGCATAAGCTTTTTTAGCATGTTGTCTACGCCTTACGCTCAAGTGCACAATAAGGAGCCTAAAGGTGAATGGTATCTGCTGGAAGTAGATAAGCCGTTAGTGCTGCCGGTAAATAAAAAGATTCGATTTTTAGTCACATCAAATGATGTGGTTCATTCGTGGTGGGTGCCTGAACTGGGTGTTAAACGTGATGCTATTCCTGGTTTTATGCATGAAGCCTGGGCACGAATTGAAAAGCCTGGTATTTATCGAGGGCAATGTGCGGAACTTTGCGGTATAAATCATGGATTTATGCCCATTGTAGTTGAAGCCGTTACCCAAAAAGATTTTGATTTATGGGTCGCTAATCAAACCAAAGCACAGATGGTTTCAACCACCACGGCAGATGAGCCAAAAGTGCAAGTGGATATGACACGAGATGAGCTTATGAGAATGGGTAAAGACGAGTACGAGTTAATTTGTGCTCCGTGCCATCAAGCAAATGGACGTGGTATACCACCGATGTTCCCAGCTTTGAAAGGTAGTTCTGTGGCCGTAGGTAAGCCTATTTCAAGACATATCGACATGATATTGAATGGTGTTCCAGGCACGGCAATGCAACCGTACGCTGATCAGTTGAGTGATGCTGAGATTGCCGCCATTGTAACGTATGAACGCAACGCCTGGGATAATAATACAAACGATGAAATTCAAGCCAGCGATGTTGCAAAAGTTCGAAAAGACGATTATAAGCAACCAACAATAGTTAAGAAAGCTCAAGCAGGAGGTTTGCAATGAGTTATGGGATAGCACATGCGGATGATCATGATGACCATGGTCCAGAGCAAGGTAAAGGTGTGATTGGTTTTATGAAGCGCTGGTTATTTACAACAAACCATAAAGACATCGGCACGTTATATTTATGGTTGGCCATGTTCAGCTTTTTTGTCGCGGGCGGAATGGCGATGATTATTCGTGCTGAATTGATTGTACCGGGGCATCGTTTTGTCGACCCCAACTTTTTCAATCAAATGACGACGTTACACGGATTAATTATGTTGTTTGGTGTGGTTATGCCGGCGTTCACCGGGATGGCGAACTGGCAAATTCCTATGATGATTGGTGCGCCAGATATGGCTTTACCGAGGCTGAATAACTGGAGTTTTTGGATTTTACCCTTTGCCTTCGTTTTGCTAGGTTCTACGATGTTCCATGCGGGTGGTGGACCGAATTTTGGTTGGACCATGTACGCCCCATTATCTACAAAATATGCGCCTCCTAGTACAGATTTTATGATTTTTTCAATACATATGATGGGTCTTTCATCCATTATGGGTTCAATCAATATTATCGCAACTATTTTAAATTTGCGCGCACCCGGAATGACATTGATGAAAATGCCATTATTTGTTTGGACTTGGCTTGTTACAGCGTTTCTACTGATTGCTATCATGCCCGTTTTGGCTGGTGCGGTGACGATGATGCTAGCGGATCGACATTTTGGGACTAGTTTTTTTGAAGCAGCTGGCGGGGGTGATCCTGTTTTATTTCAGCATATTTTCTGGTTTTTTGGTCACCCAGAGGTTTATGTTTTGGTGTTACCGGCGTTTGGCGTGATTTCTGAGGTGATTCCAACGTTTAGTCGTAAAAAATTGTTTGGATACAAGTTTATGGTGTATGCGATTGGAATCATCGCATTTTTATCGTTTGTGGTGTGGGTACATCACATGTTTACCACAGGTGTACCATTGGGTGCGGAATTGTTTTTCATGTACACGACGATGTTGATTGCGGTGCCTACAGGCGTGAAGGTATTTAACTGGGTTGGCACTATGTTCAAGGGCTCGATGACCTTTGAAACTCCAATGTTGTTTGCAATTGCGTTTGTATTTTTATTTACGATTGGTGGTTTTACAGGCTTGATGCTAGCTTTGGTTCCGGCTGATTATCAATATCAAGATACCTATTTTGTTGTGGCGCATTTTCATTACGTTTTGGTTCCAGGCGTGATTTTTGCTTTATTTGCGGCAACGTACTACTGGCTGCCCAAATGGACAGGTCATATGTATAATGAACGTTTGGGTCAATGGCATTTCTGGTTATCCGTTATTTCAGTGAATATCACGTTTTTTCCAATGCATTTCTTAGGCTTGGCGGGTATGCCGCGACGTATTCCAGATTACGCGTTGCAGTTTACGAATTTCAATGTGATAGCATCCGTGGGTGCGTTTATATTTGGGCTGTCTCAGCTTTTGTTTTTGTACAATGTGATTCGGACCGTGCGGCATGGTAAAAAAGTGGATGGGCGAGTTTGGGAAGGTTCGCATGGTCTAGAGTGGACGCTATCGTCACCGCCACCTTATCACAGTTTTACAAAACCACCTGTTATTGAGTGAGCGACGTGTTCTAGTGCAAAAAAATCATGTAAAGCTTGTTGGAATACTGGCAGCTATTGTTCTTGGTATGTTCGCTTTTGGGTTTGCCTTGGTGCCTATTTATAATAGCCTTTGCAAAACGCTGGGTATCAATGGAAAAATAACGCTCGAAGCAGTGGCCTATGATACGTCTACGGCAACTATTGTGGCTGACCGTGACGTTGTGGTTGAATTTGTGGCCACAAATAATAGTGGGGTTCCCTGGTCTTTTTACCCCAAAGTACGGAAAGTAACCGTGCATCCCGGTGAAATGGCACGACTTGCGTTTTATGCAGAAAATAAAACTGATCATAAAATGACAGTACAAGCCATTCCGAGCGTAACTCCGGGTATTGCCGCTAAATACATAAAAAAAACCGAATGCTTTTGTTTTACACAACAAACGTTGAACGGTCATGAAGCAATGGATATGCCGTTGTTGTTCCATTTGGACGTTGACTTACCAGAAAAAGTAAAAACAATTACGTTGGCTTATGCATTATTTGATGTGACTGATCGAGTTACGAACTAGGAGAATACTATGGGAGCGCATGGCGCATATTACATCCCCAAACCGAGTCATTGGCCTTTATTGGGCTCAGTGGGTTTAACGACTATGCTGGTTGGAGCCGCATCGTGGTTGCATACGGATTGGTACGGTCCGTATTTTTTTACACTAGGTTTGTTTATATTGATTGCCATGATGTTTGGCTGGTTTGGTCAAGTTATTTATGAAAATCAGAAAGGGATATATAACTTACAAGTCGATCGATCATTTCGTTGGGGAATGTGTTGGTTCATATTTTCTGAAGTCTGTTTTTTCGGAGCTTTTTTTGGCGCGTTATTCGTGTCACGCTATTTTATCATCCCGCAACTGGGGGGAGAAATACATCCCATAACCCATATCACCTTATGGCCAGAATTCAAGGCGACGTGGCCGGTTCTCATTAATCCCAATAATCATGCCTTTGTAGGCGCATACGAGGCCATGGGGGCGTGGGGGCTAGCGGCTGCGAATACGTTAATTTTATTATCATCAGGCGTGACGATTACTTGGGCTCACTGGGCGTTAAAGTTGAATAAACGGCGCCAGTTGGAAGTGGGTCTGTTTTTAACCGTTGCGCTGGGTATGTTGTTTTTATTTTTACAAGCACATGAATATTATGATGCTTATACGAAGATGAATTTAACATTAGATGCTGGTATTTATGGAACGACGTTTTTTATGCTAACCGGCTTCCATGGTTTGCATGTAACTATCGGTACCATCATGTTAATTGTTATTTTAATTCGATCATTGCGAGGTCATTTTACTCCGGAACGTCATTTTGCATTTGAGGCTGTTGCTTGGTACTGGCATTTTGTTGACGTCGTGTGGTTGTTCTTATTTATATTCGTGTATTGGTTGTGAAAGGTCAAATTTCCAACACATTAATTAATATATGTGATAAAATAGAACCTATTTTGAATTACCTGAGGTCGAAATGATTATTGCGCTACTTACTTACTCAATTATTATCTTAACGCTGACATGCGTTGGGGTTATGTTATATAAATTAAGACGTCAACCGGCCGAGCCTCTTTCTGTTGGAAGTTATTTTAGATTGTTTGGTAGTGGTGTGGTTGCTTTTATCGCTGATACGATCGGAGTGGGTAGTTTTGCGGTCAACATTACGTTGGCAAAATTACTGGGCACCTTTAAAGATGAAGAGCTGCCTGCCATGAATAATGGAGCTCAGGTGATACCCGGAGCAATTGAATCGTTCTTCTTTATGCAGTTTGTTGAAGTGGATTTGACGACGCTGTTGTCCTTGGTTATTGGTACATGCGTTGGTGGTTTGCTTGGTGGTGGGGTTGTTAGTCGCTTGAGTAAACAAGGTATTCGCCTAGCCATGTTGTTTTGTTTTTCGCTAATTATTGGTTTGTTGCTGTGTAAGCAATTTAATATATTACCCGTAGGCGGGGACGCGATAGAACTGCATTCTTGGAAGTTGGTCATTGGCTTTGTGGGTATGGTGGTTTGTGGTGCATTGACTTCAGCTGGCGTGGGTTTATTTGCCATGGTGCAGGGTGTGTTATTTTTATTGAACGTATCGCCAGTTGTGGCTTTCCCTATTATGATGACTGCCGGAGCCATGCAACAACCGTTAACCACGCTCATGTTTTTACAACAGGATAAAATACCGTTAAAACGAACTCTTATTTTGAGTTTAGGTGGGTGTCTTGGTGTGGCGATTATTCTGCCCATATTTAGTCACTTAACGGTAACCTGGTTGCATTCGTTGCTATTGATGATTTTATGTTACAACCTCTTTGCTATAGGTCGTGCGTATGTTCAAACAAAAGCTCCTACGTTGACACAAGAGGCGACTTAATAAGTGGATGACGATAAAAGTAAATCACAAAAAAAGCGCGACGCGGATGCTTTGCAAAAAATTGGCACACAACTGGTCGCGCTGAGTCTTGATAAACTTGATCAACTGTCACTTTCAGACGACTTGAGACGGGCTATCCTGGAAGCAAAAACCTTAAAAAGTCATGGGGCCATAAGGCGACAGGCCCAATTGATTGGCAAGCGGATGCGATCGGCTGACTACGAGTCCATTATTGCAGAATATGAGGCTATGCTAGCCGGAGATCGAGCACAAACTGCAACATTTCATGATGTTGAACAATGGCGAGATCGACTTATTCATGAAGGTAAAGATGCTTTGACTGAGTTTGTTGCTACGCATCAACCCGATGATGTACAGCAACTTCGTCAATTGATAAAAAAGGCTGTGGATGAGCATGCAAAAAATCGGCATATCGGTGCAAGTAAAGCATTATTTCGCTATTTAAGAACGTATATATGACTCTATTTTCACTATTTGTAAGTTGCCCTAAAGGTTTGGAATATCTTCTTGAAGACGAAGTTAGGGCCCTAGGACTGCAGGTCACCAAGGTAAGCCCTCAAGGGGTTTACGGTGAAGCGAATTTATCCGTAATTTACCAATTATGTCTATGGTCACGATTGGCCAACCGCGTGCAACTTATTTTATTTAGCGGATCTGCCGGTGATCAGCAGCAGATATACCAGCTTTGTTCATCATACGATTGGCAAACCGTTTTTCAAGTGGACAGCACGTTGGCCATTGACTTTCATGGCACGTCACCCACTATACGAAACTCAATGTTTGGTGCTCAAGTTGTGAAAGATGCGATTGCGGATTACTTTCGTAAATGCACTCAAGAGCGCCCCATAATCGATCGCCAAGCCCCTCAAGTACGTTTGCATGCTCATTTGAAGAACGACGTACTCACCGTCAGTTTTGATATGACTGGGTATAGCCTGCATCAACGTGGCTACCGGATAGAAACGGG
The DNA here is from genome assembly GCA_030695645.1 of Legionellaceae bacterium. Lineage (GTDB taxonomy): Bacteria > Pseudomonadota > Gammaproteobacteria > Legionellales > Legionellaceae > JAUYQG01. The sequence continues at coordinate 3,659 of JAUYQG010000195.1, read as the reverse complement.
CGCTGCTCCTTTGAAAGAAAATATCGCCGCAGCCATGTTAGTGCGTGCTAAATGGTTGGAATTGGCTGACACAGGTGGCGGACTGCATGATCCGTTTTGTGGTTCAGGTACCTTAGTTATTGAAGCTGCTATGATGGCAGCGAATGTTGCTCCGGGTTTGTTGCGCAGTGATCAATCGTTTTTATATTGGACGAATCATGATGAGACGCTTTGGACAACATTGCGTGCTGATGCTATACAACAGGTCAAACCATTAAGCATTAAATTACAAGGTTCAGATGTGGACTCACAAGCTATCCGAGCTGCTATAGGCAATGCGGAGCGCGCCGGTGTTTCTGCGTGGATTGAATGGACGACTCAGGCGTTTGTGGATTGTGACCAGCCATCTACTCCCACAGGTCTTGTGATTTGCAATCCCCCCTATGGCGAACGACTGAGTGATGCAACTCAATTGATGCCCGTTTATAAGCAAATGGGGCAGGTTTTACATGCTCATTATTTAGGTTGGACCGCGGCAGTGCTAACCTCAAACCCTGTGTTGGCCAGAGCTATTGGTTTGCGAGCCACTAAGCAATATACGCTATACAATGGTGCGATAGAATGTAAATTGTATTGCCTTGAATTAAGCGCTGAGAACCAATTACGTTCGGGCGAGTATGTTCATAAGCTCTCAGAGAATGCTGAGATGTTCTCAAATCGATTAAAGAAAAATTTCGTGCATTTGCAAAAGTGGGCCAAGCGAAACCAAATCAGTTGTTATCGAGTCTATGATGCGGATTTGCCCGAATATGCCTATGCCATTGATATTTACAGCGACCATGCCGTTTTGCAAGAATACACGGCTCCAGCGTCCATCCCTGCTGAAATCGCTGAAAAACGCAGTCAGGAAGTAATCCAAATTGTCCCCGGTCTGCTGGGTCTTTCGCCACAACAAGTTGTTGTCAAACAACGAAAGCGGCAGAAAGGTGAGTTGCAATATGAAAAAATGAACGAAACGCGACGCTTTATGACGGTGACGGAGGGCTCGGCCAAATTACAGGTTAATTTACATGATTATCTGGATACGGGATTATTCTTAGATCATCGTTTGTTGAGAATGCGCTTTGGACAAATTACACCCGGAACGCGTTTTTTGAATTGCTTTTGTTATACAGCGACCGCCAGTGTTCATGCCGCTCTTGCAGGTGCCTTTACCACCAATGTTGATTTATCAAATACGTATTTAAATTGGGCAAAAGAAAATTTCAAATTGAATCGTTTGGATATTTCCCGGCATCAATTTGTTCAGTATGATTGTTTGGAGTGGTTAAATAGTACCCGCGATCAATTTGATGTGATTTTTCTAGATCCACCCAGTTTTTCCAACTCTAAGCGCATGGCCGAAACGTTGGATATACAGCGCGATCACGAAGCCTTGATTGGGGCAGCGATGCGTTTATTGAGTCCAAATGGGACTCTGTATTTTTCAACCAATTTTAGACAATTCAAGTTATCACCACAGGTATTTGATCAGTTTTCGGTGCGTGACATTAGCTCCGAAACGATCGATCTTGATTTTAAACGAAACCAGCGCATTCATCAGTGCTTTATCATTTCAGATCAGAAATAAAGATCGTAACTCCCCAGGTTGTGGATAAGTTTAGTGTTTTCACTGAACACGAAGCAAGCACGTCATCCTGAGCGCAGTCTTTTTGCGCGAAGGATCTCCTGAATTTTACACAATCTGAGATCCTTCGCGCAAAAAGAGGCGCTCAGGATGACGTACCTGGGGAGTTACTAAAGATCCTCATAGGCTAGACTTTAGCCGCTTTTCCTCACTGCGAACGGAGCTGGAAGTAAAAATGGCTAAAGTCCAGATTGGCCTTCGGGGTTATTTTCGAGAAATTTCCGTTGAGAGGCTAATTGTGGGGGCATGATAATTAACGCTTGCCCTTCAATACGAAGGGTTGCTGACGATGCTTTCAATTGATTGCAAATGCTGAACTCATGTTGATTGCATTCGTATCGAAGTCCTTCGGACGTGCATCGTCCCGTGTTGGTTGCGATAACTCCACAATAATCGCCCACGTCACCTATTAACTCAATCGACTCATCTTGAGCGTACCGAAGAGATTGTTGTTCTGTATGAACTATGATCAGACGATTGGCACGATACTCGGTTTTTAATGCCATTTTTGTGCCTTCATGATGATCTTCTCGTCCGCCAGTCGCGCAGATTATTGTAATACTTTGCGCTCCCTGACGATCACAATAACGTATGGCTTTCACCAGATCGGTGTCGTTTTGCATTTTAGCGGGCACGATCAGCACATCATGCTTACCAAGATAGGGTTTAGAGTCATTCGTTAATTCGTCGAATGTTTGGGTAATTCCCCAATATTGTTGGGTTTTTTTATTTACAGAGTCAAAGTCGCCTAAAATAACATGCGGCAGTATGTGGAGTGACGTTAGTTTATTAGCAGCGCCGTCCAAAGCTACGATGCGTTTATCGTGAATAGCGTCTTGGATGAGGTCATTATTCGGAAAAGGGCCATTGGCGATGATGACGTAATTGTGCATAAAAAACACGACTCCTAATCATCGCCATGGATTGTAAAATTAGATATTACTATCAATAAACGCGGTTAATTGAGATTTTGAAAGTAATCCCATTTTAATCGCTTCCACTTGTCCATTTTTAAATAAAATCAACGTGGGGATGCTCATGACGCCATATTTAGATGGTGTACCAGGATTTTCATCGATATTAATTTTGGCAAAAGTTACCTGTTCGTTGTGGCTACCAGCAACTTCTTCAAATACAGGACCTAACGCACGACAAGGACCACACCATTCTGCCCAGAAATCCACTATCACTGGTTTGCTAGACTGAAGAACATCTTGTTCAAAGTTACTATCAGTTACAACATTAACATGAGCACTCATGGATAAACCTCCATTGTTCCAATCGATTGCACGATCGGCAATTTGTTAAGATAAACGTCTGAGTATAAGGGAGATTCTGATAGTATTCAATGAATCCGTTTCAGTTAAATCCACCTCAGTCTCTTGACAGGAGTATTGAACTTGGGTAATTTAGCGCGGATTGCCGAGGTGGTGGAATTGGTAGACACGCTAGCTTCAGGTGCTAGTGGGGGCAACCCCGTGGAGGTTCGAGTCCTCTTCTCGGTACCATTGAATGAGTTTAAAACACTTCGCAATGGTTCGCAAATGTACGTAACACACTGATTTTTATTGAAATAAAACTGACTTCTACTTCTCAAATCATTCTCAACTATTCGTATTTTTCCGTATGTAACCGCGCATACTTTGGGTAAGATCTTGGGTAAGATTTTCTGCCCATCCAAAGTTGCCAATAGTTGAGGTAACGCATGATGTTGTCTGATAGTTCAATTCGAGCATTAAAAGCTGAAAATGGTAAGCCTAAAAGAAAAGCTGATCGTGATGCGGACGATACTTCATATGACCAAATAGTGAATTGGACTTTGGACAAAAAGACATGAAAAAAGCCTCATGTCTTTCTGTCCAAGAAACTTGAGATCCATTACTCTCAACAAGTTCATTAATTACACTATATGCAACTATTTTCATAAAATAGATCGATTTCACCTAGTAATATATGTCTGTAAATTTCACAGATCTGAAATTATTTGGACGGA